>WTHR01000248.1 GCA_011523045.1 Gammaproteobacteria bacterium
CTCGATATGCAACTGTGCCGCAGAGTAGCGTCCTACTTCGTACATCATCCCCTCAATGGCTTGTCGGGCACGAACCCCGGTTCTCTGGTCGGTCGCCAGCCAATCGCGAGCGGCGGCGACTTCCCCTTGAGTAACCCACGGTCCCCGTGTGTGGTTGCCCATGCGTCACCTCCCCCTTGCGTCAAGCTTGGCGCACTTGGGGCAACGAGTCACAATCGTGTCCTTCATCTCAGTACGCCTCCCCACGAATATGCCGGTTAGCGCAGTACGCGGCGTCGGCGTGATCGTAGCCGAACATCCGAGCGTCGTTGTACGCCTCGGCGTACTGCTCGGAGCGCGCCTGCGCCTCGCACTGCTCGTCGTACTCTTCCTCGGCCTTACGGTCGCGACGAAAGCCGTCCTCGACGAACACACGCCACAGCGCCCGCGCCACGTCAATTTGAAGATCGGCAGGTGGATCGTACTCTCCACCGATGCGCTCGACGATCCGCACGCGATCCCCCAAAGGCTCGAACGTGGCAAAATCGCCGGTCAGCTCGTTGACCAGAATGAACATCTTTCGTCTCCTTTCGTATTGGTTCGTAGTCGTCCGGTCGCGGCTCGCGCCGGAGTACTATTATACAACCCCCCCCTCTAAACCGCAAGCAAAACCTTACCCCTCAGAGGTTAGCCTGTACGCCGGTACACTGATGGTTCGGCCATCAATCGAGATGGTGTTTTTCCGGCAGTATTCAAGCCTCCCACGGCGCAGCGCAACCCGAAGGCGTTTGCGTACAGTAGAGTCCGCGATGCCAAGCATCTGCGAGAGCTCCGCGACACTGAACGCATCCTCGGGATTCGCGTGTTTCTCGATGAGCTGCGTAAGTGCCTTCACTAGCTCGTCCTCAGTCATCTGGCCTCCATATCCGCTGTGAGTTAGGCTCCGGCTTGTACAACAGAAACTCCACCGTAGGCTTCCCGTCATCAAGCAAAATCACACACCCCCCGATATCTGGCATCGTCTCAATGGAGATGCGCCTGGTCCATTCGGTGTGTAGCTGGAAGCAAGGGAGCTGAATCGTGCGGGTGATGCCTCGATGATCCGGCCCAGAGTCCATCGCCTTATGGAGGTGGCCGCGGACAGAGATCTGGGGTGGCCGTCTACCCTCAAGGTGATGTGACAGGTAGACATCTAAGGCGTAGAGCTTACTGTACGAACCTCGCGTGTGCTCTCTTTGTCCTTGCCTTCCATGATGACGAGCATCGATGAGGGTGCCCTCGAAGTCCGCGTACACGAACGGGTGGACCATGCGCCCCTCTTCATCTTTCACGATGGTGTCCAAGCCCTCGCGAGACAGACGGGCCATAACCGCGGCCTCGAGACCCGCAGCCTTTCCAACGTGACTCGGAGTGCCGCGGACTGCGTGAACGCTTTCGTGAGGTATCTGCATCACCCCGTCCATTAACACATCGGATGCAATCTGAACGTGCAGCCCTTGGTCATTGGAGACTAACTGGTGTGTACGATGATGATCGCCATCGACAAGATCACCCATAAGGAAGATGTGCGTCTTCCTCCCCTCCGCGAGCTCGGCCGCGTCCCGACAAAACTCCTGGTATTTCTCCCAGAGATAGAGCTGGACCTTGCTTGGGTAGATCCACGCCCCATCGTCGTGCATCACCCCTTGAGGGTGCGCGAGCCCGACTGTCGAGCCGCAGTGGAGGTCACCTAAAAAAATCAGCGCACGTTTCATTCCTCCTCCACGGTTTGGTGAAAACGCAGCAGGAGGTTCAGACCCTTAACCCACGCCTCCGCATCATTTGAGCGCGGGAAGGAATGTCGAAGTTCTGGGTGTCGAGGTGTCTTCGATGTGACCACCACCTCCCTCCCAACGCGGTTGTATCCAGCGATCAAATTCGCTGGCACCCACTGTAGTGGTAATACCTCGATCATGTCTCAGATCCAATGAACAGAAGAAACAGAAGAACAAAACCTCGGGCTGCTGAATGCCGCACCGCGGACACAAATCCTGCACTGGCCCCTCCTATCAGAAAATTGTTTTCCTGTAAAGTACACCTACGCGCCACCCCCCGGCGTAGCCCAACGTGAAGTACCAAGGACTGTCGTGCGACCGAGTCCAGGCAAGACCAAGGGCAGCTCTCCCCGCCCCGAGCTCCGCTGTTGCGTACAAGTGCCCAGCTCGAGCTCGGTCGCATAACACCGTGCCACCCGTCAGGGAGTACCCCTCGTCGCAACCACGCACGTTGTACACAGAAACTCGAGGGCTCCACCCCTCCTCGAGCCTCGCGACCCAAGAGGCGACCAAAGTGCCATCTCGCACCGTCACGGTCTCGAACACCGTGTCCGGTGGCATCACTATGGTGTCTGCAATGTAGAGGGTGTCCGGTGCCCTAGACTCTAGACCCTCGAGCCGTGCCCTCAGCCCCGTGACTCGGGCTCGCTCTTGCTTGAGTCTTTCTGAGAGCTCGAGGACGCCATAGGTAGACACGGTGCTAGAGGGCTGCGAAATTGTGCCCCAGCTCGCGAAGTGGTATCCCGCGAGCCAGAGGAGGAGTGCAATGACCACTCGAAACAATGCTGGCACCCGCAGGTAGGCCAAGCGGTGCAGGCGGTCACGAATCATTCACACCGGGAGAAATCGAATGTCGGATGTCAACGAGATCATCCATGTAGCACTGCGCGAGTGGGATTGCTATTTCATAATCCAAGGACTTTCGTCGATTCAGGATACGCTCGTTCACTTAATTGATGTAAAAGGGGCGACCGAATTCGAGTCTGAACTCAAGCAAGTTGACGAACTATTAAACCGTTTCTACGAGATTTCGGACGCCTTCGACCTTCACGACCTTGAGCCAACGGTTCACTAATTCAGCATCCTGAACTCATCACCTCGCATCACGTTGGCGAAATAATCCCGCACCTCTCGCGGCGATGTCGCGCCAGCGAAATGCTGCGCGGAACGAGTCATCGAGTCCGCGAGGATCTCGGCAAAAGTCTTGCTCGGGTCACTCAGCAATCCAGTGTGGTAGCCGCCGCCGATCCACCGACCGGCTTGGAATTGGTGCGGGGTCGCGAGGCCATGACGCTCCGCACCCCTGCGGTAAGCCTCACCCAACGCCTGGTAATTTCTGATGTTCCCAAGCGGCAATTTTTGCGATGCAAGACCCGCCATGTCAGGACCGGCCGACTCAGGATGTGTCTGTCTCAGCACACTTCTCTGGTTCGGTTGGAGGTGCCTCATCGCGTCCCTGCGAAGACGAGGAGTCTGCATGAGGACCTGCGCGGCATTTTGCAACTCATGGGCATCTAGCGGAGGCAGTGACTGCGGCCCTGCACCCCCTCCCTGCCTCCCTGTGTAATACATGGGCGTTTTCCAAGCTGCCGATTTGGGGTCGGCTGTCGTGACGAACCCTTGATCGAGTGAACGCCGCGCCTTGTCGTAGAGCCCTCCTGACATATTGAGCAACCCTGTACCGGAGCTCGCTTGTGCGTTGTAAACATCTCTGAGCTCGTCAAACGACATACCGCGCTTCAGCCCATACATCGCCGCGGCCATACGTTGAATCTCTGTCGTCACGGGGGCCTGGGCTGACATGACAGCCCCGATAATGTTCAGGTCATTGAAGCTGAACGGCCCCCCAGCCTCCTCCATCGCGGCCTTGACCGGCCCAAGTTCGTACCAATCCAAACCCGCGTCACCGTAAAGATCCTGCGCTCGGTAGAAGTCTCGGTCCAGCGCCTTTTCAAATTCCTCTGACTCAGCCAATCGCTGTACCGTTCTCGAGGTTCCCGTGTCGCGAGGTTTGTAATTTGAAGCCTCCGCAACGATTGGGTCAGCCGTTGTGCCCTGAATTCTAGGTGAGTCGAAATCCATAACATCTAACAACCGCGCTTGCCCTCGAGCTCGTTTCCCCTCGGGAGTACCGATTCGCGTGTTGATGTTAGGTGCCGTGATCGCGTCAGCAGCAGCCTCGACTGAGCGTTCAGTAGCTCGCGCAAGATCTGCCACCTGATCGATTTTCTTGACCCCCCCGACCACCGCAGCGATGGGTGCCGCCCCGATCTCGAGTAGGCTCGCGACGGTGTTGAACGCGGCACTGAACGGCCTCCCCTCCATGAGGTCCCGCGGAGTGTCGTAGAGCAGACCCTTAGCAGCACCAGCAGGTGACATATCAACGGCCGTCTCTGCCGCGAGCTGGGCAGCTTCACGGGGGTTCTGCTTGGCCCAACGCCCTACGTTCCCCAAAAAGCCTCGAGCCTCTCGGTAGGGTCCGTAGGTCAGTCCAGCAAGAATTCCCAGAATCGGGTCTAACGGGTCGTTCTCATCCATCGGTTCTGTCGTCCCACTCGATATGTATGTGTGGTGGCCGGTCTTTGTACTGCGGCAGCTCTGCGGCTGGCCCTTCGACAATCACATCGAAACGGTCACCCAGCCGTAGCCGTGCCTCCCGCGCAAACTTCTGCTGCTCTTGCGCGTCCCTCATGCTCCAGACCCTGACATCGATGGCTCGTCCCGCGGGGTGCAGGCTACTGCCACCATTCGACTGCGGCCGGAGTGCGGAGGTGATGGTGCCGGGGTGGCCGTACAGCTCCCGGTGGAGCTCCCCGATCACAGCCCTGGCGTACCACATCGAGGAGTGCATCTCCTCTCCAAACTTCACCCCGTCTTTCAACTTCATCTCTTCAGCATTTCGGTGAATCGCTCGACGGGGAGGATCCCGGTCCCGATCAGCGCGACCCCGAACCCCAGGTACACCTTCTCGAACATAAAAACTGTGACCAACCCGCACACAGCGATGACCAATCCTGCCCAGAACTGAACCACCTTTACATCAGGCACGGCGCTTCTCCACGTTGCGGATGAGCTCTTTCAAATTGTCCTTGTCAGCCTCGATGGCTGCGATGCGCTCCGCGTGGGCATCTACCTTGGTGCCTACGCGATCCAACACAGTGCCGAGGCGTTCGATTGTTTCACGCTGACCATTCATGCCTTGGCGAACCCCACCCCAAGCCGCCGCGGCAGTGACGATAGCTGGCAGTAGCCACGCGAACTCTTCCATTACCTGTTCATCATCTGTTGGCCCTGCGTGTACCCCTGGTACATCATGGCTGGTCGAGCGGCGGCACCGAATCTCCTGGCCGCGGCGGTGGGTCCGAACTGTGCTGCCGCGAGCCTCTCGAGCAGCGTGGCACCACCACCACCGAAAAGCTCTTGTGTGAGGAGCGGGGTCAAGGCATCAGCCGTGGCTCGTCTACGAGAGCCCAGGGCAGCGTTCGCTACAGCATTAGCAG
>WTHR01000154.1 GCA_011523045.1 Gammaproteobacteria bacterium
TATTTAAAGCCCCGATGATCTCGGAAGATCTGGTCGAAACCTATCAGCGAGACGGTGTCGTGTGTCTGCGAGACGCTATCCCGGAAAAGTGGCTGGCACTTGGGCGCGAGGGTATTGATCAGAACCTCAAAAAGCCCGGCCGCTTTTTCAGAGACCATACCCCGACGGGCGCCTCAAGTCGTTACGTCTTTGAGTATTGGACCTGGCCGCAAACCCCTCCGCTTGAGGATGTCATCAGGAACTCCCCGTTGGGTGAAATTGCAGGCACGCTGATGCAGGCGAACCATGTTCACATGGTGATGGATAACTGGTTCATGCGCGAAGCAGGCGCGAGCAACGGTGCTCCCTGGCACCACGACGAGCCCTATTTTGATTTCGAGGGGACGCTTTGCATCATTTGGATTCCGCTTGAGCGGGCTCCGATTGAGGATGGCCTCACTTTTGTTCGTGGCTCACATCGGTGGGGCCAGCTTTATGTCGCGCCAGAGTTCAGCGAGAACGTGCCCTTTGTTTGCGAAGGAAGCCAGTATCAACCGGTACCTGACATCGACGCCCACTCTGAGGATTACGAGTTTCTTTCGTGGGAAGTCGATGTGGGTGATTGTCTGGTGTTTGATTTCAGAACCCTGCATTGTGTGACCAACAGAGATCAGTCAGCTCAGCAATCGCAGCGCCGGATGACCTTCCGTTTTGGAGCAGACGATACGGTCTTTTCCCCTCGGGGTAGGTGGACAGAGGAAACCTCGGCTTATCTGATGGGTCTTGGCCAAAAGCCCGGCAGTCCGATCGACTGTGATTTGATGCCAAAGGTGTGGGCGACAGCCTGATTGCTCATATGAGCCCGGAAACTATTTTCCGAGTGGCCCGGCGATGACAGCTCCGATGAACGTTCTCTTTTTGATGGCCGATCAATTGGCGCCGCACTTTCTGCCGGCCTATGGTCATCAGGTCGTCAAAACCCCAAGGCTTGACGAAATAGCGGAAAAAAGCCTCATTTTCGATGCCCACTACTCGAATTCGCCCCTGTGTGTTCCAGCCCGGGCAGGGTTGATGACAGGCCGGATGCCGTCGGCGATCGACTGCTTTGACAGTGGCTGTGATTACCCGTTCTCTGTCCCGACTCTCGCACATTATCTGCGAGTCGGTGGCTATGAGACCGTGCAAAGCGGTAAAGCGCACTTTATCGGCCCGGATCAGTTACATGGTCTCGAGAAGAGACTGACGACAGATATCTGTCCTTCCGATAATTGCTGGTACGGCATCTGGGATGATCCCGACCGGATTCTCGACTGGTTCCACACCCTTGAAAATGCGGCAACAGCCGGGATTGCTGAACGGTCCAGCCAGCAGGATCATGACTTTGACGCAGCACATACCGCGGTCCGCTGGCTGTATGACTATGCCCGCGGTCCCAAACAGCGGCCGTTCTTTTTGAAAGTGTCTTTCACTCATCCGCACGATCCTTATGTCACGCCGCCGGCCTATTGGAACCGGTATCTGGATGACGAAATCGATATGCCGATCACCCCCAACATTCCGGTGTCAGACCGTGATCCCCACGGGCAGTGGCTTTACCGGCACTATGATCGCGGAGAATTCGAGATAACCGACGATCATGTCCGGCGAGCGCGGCATGGCTATTACGGCTCCGTCTCGCTGGTGGATGATCTCGTAGGACAGGTGATGGACGCCCTGAAGGCGGCACGGCTCGATCAGAACACCATCGTTGTGTTTACGGCCGATCACGGAGATATGCTGGGTGAGCGGGGTGCCTGGTACAAGATGAGTTTTTACGAACGCTCCTGTCGCGTCCCACTGATGATCTCGATTCCGGGTGAAGAGGGCGGACGGCGGATCAGCCAATGCACATCGCTCATCGATCTGATGCCGACCTTGCTGGATTTGACCCTCGACAAGGGCTGCGCCGATCTCGTCGAGCCGATAGAAGGGCGCAGTCTGCTGAGCCTTATCGGCGGCGATGCAGACGGCTGGGATGATCAAACCCGCTCTGAGATTCTGTTTGAAGGTGTCAGCGCGCCTGGTTTGATGATTCGCCGGGGTTCAAGAAAATACGTCCACTGGCAGGGGCGGCCGTGCAGTCTTTTCGATCTTGCCTCCGATCCTGAAGAGAGCAATAACCTGGTTGCGCATTCCGCGCATCAAGACGAAGTGGCAGCCTTCGAAGCCCAAGTGCAGCGTGAGTGGCCGCTTGAGGCCTTGACCGAACGGATCCTGATAAAGCAACGCCGAAACGCACTGGTGCACCGGGCGTTAATGACGGGACAGCATACGCCGTTTGATTTCCAACCCTTTGATGATGCATCAAAGCGGTTTTATCGGGGCCACGGCAACTGGCATGAAGCGGAAGCCAGAGACTTTCTGAGATTTGATCTTCCCGAGAAACAATAGAAGCGGCTGCGGAGAATTCGGCATAATCGGCTGAATTGGTGCTAGAGCCCCAGAGCAGGGAAGAGAAATGGCTATTGAAGATTTCTTTAATCAGAATACGATCGTTGATCTGAGTTTTTTTAATTTTCGTAATTCGGTTACGGCAGCCTATTTCGCTAACGACAAACTGGAAGTCCAGAGGGTCAACGATAACTTCCGCTCATTTTTCCCTATCCTGGGCAATGTCACGAATGTGTATTTCCCGAATGTGCTTGAACAACTGGGCGTTTCGGGAGAACAGATTGATGAGTTTGTTCTGAAGATTGAGAAAGAGGGTCAAATTCTTATTCCCGAGGTACAGATCGACATCGATGGGGATGTTCGGGTTTATTCGTTGCTTTCCACCCGCACCACCGACGCCGTTTTCCCCTACCTTAATGGAGTCCAAGGTCAGTTCGTGGACCGCACCCAGGAATGGCATCTCAAACGTGATAAAGAGTCCCTGCTGGAGGAGCAGCTCAAAAATCAGGAACTCATCTCAAGCAAAACGCGGGAACTTGAGCGGCTGGCCAATCGGCTGGCTCAGTACCTTTCTCCCCAGATCTATGAAACGATCTTCTCAGGAAAAGAATCCGCAGAGGAGACCTACACCCGAAAAAACCTGACTGTGTTTTTCTCCGACATTGTGCAGTTTACCGATATGAGTGATTCTCTCGAGCCTGAGAAGTTAGCCAAGGTGATCAATTCTTATCTGTCCGAGATGACCCAGATTGCGCTCGATTGCGGAGGCACCATCGACAAGTTCATCGGTGATGCGATTCTGATCTTTTTTGGAGACCCAGAGACGCGAGGGGAGCGGGAAGATGCGCTTGCCTGTATCGACATGGCAACCCGAATGCAGACGCGAATCAGGGAAATGCAGGGCTACTGGAAGAAAAACGGTGTTTCTGACGGCTTCAAGGTCCGCATGGGTATTACCTCAGGCTATTGCACGGTGGGTAACTTCGGTTCCAACCAGAGAATGGATTACACGGTGCTCGGCAAACCCGTCAATCTTGCCGCCAGACTTCAATCGCTGGCAAAGGCGGACCAGATTCTGATTTCTGACACAACGCACTCGCTGGTGGAGCAGCAGGTGGATTGCAGCTTCGTGGATGAGGTGCAGCCAAAAGGGTTTTCCCGACCGGTGAAGTTTCACTCGGTTGACGGATTTAAAGAGGCTCATCAGCGCGAGAGTGCCAGTCTCAGTCGCACGCTGGATCACATTGAGGTTAATGTCCTGGACAGTTCCGATATCCCCGCAGCCATGAGCGAGCTCAAGCAGATTCAGAAAGAACTTGAAGAACAGATCAGAAATGCCGGTCAGAAAAAGGGAGACGACGCCTGAATGATGATGCCCGAAATCGGAGTCAGGAGATGACTCAAGAAATAAGGGAGAGAGTCCAGTGACAGATCCCCCCTGGGTACAGCGAAGATTGTCAGGCGAAGGTTTGCCCCTCCTGATTGATGGCGGTATGGGAACCGAACTTGAGAAGTCCGGTGTCCCGATGGATGGCAAAGTCTGGAGTGCCCGCGCCATGTTGTCGCATCCGGATAAGGTGCGCGACGTGCACGAGCGCTATATCCGGGCTGGCGCGGAAGCGATTATCACCAATACGTTTTCTTCAGCCCGACATATGCTGGAGCCGGGAGATCTCGGCGCCGAAGTAAGAAACCTCAATCTCAAGGCAGTGGAGCTCGCGCTCCAAGCCCGCGATACTGCCGCCACCTCATCGGTTGCGCTGGTCGGCTCTATCTGTGAGTGGTCATACGATGAGCATCCCGCCTGGAATTCGCCCGAAGTGGTGGGGCAGGCAGCAGCGGAGCAGGCCGAGATTCTGGCCGAGGCCGGGGTTGAGATCCTTGCCGTAGAAATGTGCGAGAGGGCAGAACTGTCGGACGCGGTTGTCGAGGCGGTTATCCGTGTTGGGCTTCCGGTCTGGCTCGGGGTCAGTGCACGCCGACATCGGGATCAAGAAAGGTTGTCATCGTTCGGATATCCGGAGCGTGATTTCGAAGAGGTCGTGAGAGTGGTTTCCCGATATCCCGCAGCCATTATCAACGTCATGCATACCCCGGTTTCCGATGTCGGTGCGGCACTTGAAGTGGTGCGCAGTCATTGGAAGGGGCCTGTAGGGGTCTATCCCGAATCGGGCGAATTCATGATGCCAAACTGGAATTTTGTTGACGTCATTGATCCAGCAACGTTGGCTGAGAATGCCGTTTTATGGGCGAATGACGGTGTCCGGCTGATCGGTGGCTGTTGTGGTCTGGGTCCTGACCATATTGCGGCCGTGTTGCAGGCACTGAATTCCTAACGGTAGTCTCCAGCGGCCGACGACGTGGCAGCCAGAGTTAGTCCGTCGTCGTTATCCAGTCGATAACGTAGTCCTGCAAGTCGTCTTCAGGGATCTGTGTTTCTGAAACAATACGACCACTCACCTTCAGCGAATCGGGATCCATCAAAGACCTGCGACCCTCATGCATCAGACGATAGGCGCACGTAGAAGGCATGATGTCCAGAAGCGACAGGTTCTCCGGGGATAACTTCACGCAGTCGGGCTGGATGGTGCATCGATTGGTGTAGTCCGTGCAGCGACAGGTCTCGGTATCGAGGAAACGGCAGGCCACATTGGTGTAATGCACCTTGCCGGTGTCCTCATCCTCCAGCTTAACAAGACAGCAACGGCCGCAGCCGTCACACAGGGCTTCCCATTCGTTCTGATCTAGAGACAGCA
>WTHR01000168.1 GCA_011523045.1 Gammaproteobacteria bacterium
AACTTAGAGATGGAGCAGCAGGAAGTACGGGCGTCAGATCGCGCGGCACTTCTATATCGCCGAGATCAGCACTCTCTTGATGTACTGGCCGACATCATCAGGATTATCGAAAAGATCGACACCCTGCCCCCCGAGAGCGTGGCACAGATCGCCGTACGCTCTCGAATGACCGAAAGGCTTGAAAGCATTGATGACCTGATTATTCAGAGATTAAAAGAACTCGACAAGCGAATCACGGATGCGCACGATTCGATGAGCTCGCTCTCAGGAGCAGACAGCTTTTCCCGAAAAGCCTATCTCAACAGCCTGTACCAGCTGCGCAATCAGGTGCTGGCAGCCATGGTCCAAGTGATTCCCGCCCGAGAGTCTCTGGGGATCCCGGGCAACGGATTTCGAAGCCAGGCCGAACTGATCCTGTTTTCCCACGCAGAGAGATTGGTTGCGCTTTTAGAACTCTCTGCAGCTGCCAGCCTTGAGTTAAGCCGCGAGCAGGGTTTGACCAAATCGGATCCGGACTTTGTCCGGGCGCAGACAGAGCTCAAGATTCGTCATGAAACAGAACTCGCGCAGCTCATAGACATTACCAAGGCGCTTGAAGACTTGGGCTTGGACACAGCCTCCTATCGAGCCACTATCGTCAAGCAAAGAGGCGTTCTTTCGACAGAACTTTTTCAAAAAGAAATTCTAGGCAGTATCGCTCTGGACTACTGGAATTCCCTCCGATCTACGCTGAGCTCACACTCTGCCGACGTCATCCTCAATGCGCTTGTGATTTTGCTGATCCTCTTTGTCGCGCGCTGGCTGAGTCGCCTGGCTCGCCGCGCCACAAACGCGGCACTTGGCAGAACAACCGCCTCTTTGTCCAAGCTGCATCGCGATACGCTGGTCGCTGCGGTCGGCGCCACGACGATGGGCGTAGGGATTCTGCTCGCCTTGGGTCAGATGGGCATTTCTCTTGGACCCATGCTGGCCGGACTCGGTATTGCCGGTTTTATTATCGGCTTTGCACTCCAGGATTCGCTCGCGAACTTTGCTGCGGGCGGAATGATCCTGATTTATCGGCCATTCGATGTTGATGATTATGTTGAGGTCGCAGGTGAAAAAGGCCTGGTAAAGAAAATGAGCCTGGTAACCACAACCATTCACACATTCGATAACCAGACGCTGGTTATCCCGAATAACAAGATCTGGGGCTCAGTCATCAAAAACGTGACGGCCCAACGGACGCTCCGCGTGGATCTTGTGTTCGGCGTCAGCTATGACTCTGATATCGAGAAAGTCGAAAAAATCCTGTGGGAGGTCGTCTCGCAGCACCCGAAAGTGTTGAAGGATCCGGAGCCAAAAATCAGGGTTGACTCCCTGGGTGACTCATCAGTCAACTTCACGGTCAAGCCCTGGGCCGCTCGAGACGATATATGGGAAGTCCGCTGGGATCTTATTCGATCCGTGAAGATGAAATTTGATGCCGAAGGTATCGTGATTCCGTTTCCCCAACGTGACGTCCATCTGTCCTATTCGGGCGAGCCGCTTAATCCGTCGGCGTGACCGTTTTCACCAAGGCAGGGAGTAGGTCTTCACTGTGGTGTAGCTTTTCATCGCTTCAATGACGCCCTCTTTGTAGCCGAGTCCGGAATCCTTTACTCCGCCAAACGGCGACATCTCAATGCGGTATCCGGGGACTTCCCAGATATTCACCGTCCCCGTCTTGAGTTCCGATACAAAACGGGTGATATGGTCCCATCGATTGGTGCACACACCGGTAGACAGGCCAAAGGCTGTCCCGTTGTCCACTGCAATGGCATCATCGATATCCTTGACGCGGATAATCGGGATGGGCGGACCAAAGGTTTCCTCGACGACGAGTTCCGCATTTCTCGGCACATGATCCAGAACGGTTGGGGAGTACAGGGCGCCCTGGCGATCGTTCCCGTAGAGTAGCGTGGCCCCCTCGCTGATCGCGGCATTGACCCGGGTTTCAAAAAGCTGTGCGGCCCCCTCGTGCACGACGGTCCCCATGTCCGTGTCGGAAGACATCGGATCACCATAGCGGATCTTCTGAGCCTCGCTGACCACCAGTGGCGCAAATTCATCAGCGACGCTTTCAACGCAAAGGACCCGCTTAACCGCGGTACAGCGCTGGCCGGAGTTCTTCGTTGCGCCCTGTACGGCCATTGCCGCGGCTTTTTCAAGATCAGCGTCTTCCATGACAATCAGAGAAGAATTGCCCCCAAGCTCCAACACGGTGCGGCGATAGCCTGCATGATTGGCGATATGTTTGCCAACAGCCACGCCTCCAGTAAACGTAATCAGTTCAATATGGTCATTGGTGATCATCTCCTCACCAATATCGCCCGGAAGCCCTGTCACGACCGAGAACATCTCAGGCGGCAGTCCGGCTTCGTACAGCACATCTGCCAGCGCGAGTGCCGTCAACGGTGTCAGTTCGGTCGGCTTACACACCATACAGTTATTGGTGGCAATCGCGGGTGCCACCTTGTGAGCCACCATATTCATCGGATGATTGAATGGCGTAATCGCAGAGATTGCCTTCAGCGGATCGCGCTGGGTGTATATCCGTCGCTGCTTGCCGTGAGGCGTAAGATCACATGAGAAAATCTCGCCGTCATCAATAATGCAAAGCTGGCCCGCCAGGCTGAACACATCAAAAGCCCTGCCCACTTCATAGAGAGAATCCTGTTTGGAGATTCCCAATTCCGCAGTAATCAGATCTGAAATCTCATCGCGCCGCGACGTCAGAATCTCTGCAGTACGCATCAGAATCTGCTGGCGTTCATAACGGGTCAGTGTCGGCGTATAGGCAGCGGCAATATCAAAGGCCTGGGCAACATCCTCCCGAGTCGCACAAGGCACAGTTCCCACGACACTGTTGTCCCAAGGGTTGAAAACCTCGATACGCTCGTCACGGTCAGGCGTTTCACCACCGATCCGCAGGGTCTCATGAATTGGGGCTTTGGTCATCTTGGCGGCGTCGCTCATGAGTCATCCTCCACGACATGATTCAGCGTATGGTTGAAAATATCAAAGTTACGGCGACCCGTTGCATCCGCTTCAAGGCGACGGTTCACGATAAAGGGCACCCGTTGCTCAGAGAGCCCTCCGTGCGAGCGCAAAGGATCCTTCAGGCCGGACAAATCATGCTTCTCGGGAGCACTGCCCAGTACATGATCACTCGTACTGATCACGACGAGATCACCAATGCGGTCGGAAGGCAGACCGAACAACTCACAGGCCTCGTTCCGGGTCAGGACCTTTTCAACTCCAGTCACCCCATCCAAAGCTTCACGAGCACGGGCATGATCCGATTGACTGTCCAGATAGACGGTGGCGAATCCACCCAGCGCACCGTGATGGACCACGTACGGGTCCGTAATCGGCAGAATCACTCGAAAATCACTTAATCCCGCCTGCACGAACAGCGGCTCGAGATAGATGACGTTTGGCTCACCCGCCGAACCATGCTTGGCCTTCATGCCGTGATCAGCAGTAAGGGCAATCGTGGCACCCATCGCGTCGAGTTTGGCGAGATATCCATCCATCATCGCATAAAAGGCGTTAGCGACCGGCGACCCTGGAGCATGCTTGTGCTGAATGTAATCCGTCGTGGACAGGTACATGATGTCCGGACGCATTGACTTCATCAGCACAACCCCCGAGGCAAAGACGAATTCGGATAGTTCTGCACTGTAAACGTCCGGCACCGGCATTCCCACACGATCGACAATATTCTCTATGCCATGCTCGGCCAATGTCGCCTGGTCGGCAAGCTCCGAGGAGAAACACACTGCATTTCCTTCAGCGATATCCAAACCCACGCCCAGCAAGCGACGCAGTTTGTCCTTTGCCGTCACGACGGCCACCTTGGCCCCGGCCTGGTTAAATCCGGCCAGAATGGTGGGCACCCGCAATAGCGCCGGGTCGTTCATCATCACCTCGACATCATTTTCTGTGTCGTAATAAAAGTTGCCGCAGATACCATGTGCTGCCGGTGGCACCCCGGTGACAATGGAAAGGTTGTTCGGATTGGTAAAGCTCGGCACGACGCAATCGGCAAAACCGAACGTCGCGTTTTCGCGAAGCGAAGCAAAAAACGGGGTCTGGCCTGCCTCGATCGCCCGCTCGATATAACCCCCGTGGTCGGATCCTTCACCACCGGGCTCGGAGCCGTCCACACAAACCACCACCAGCGGTTGCTTGGGCCACGCATAATCTCTCTGATTGACGGATATCGTCTTCATACTCTGATTCGCTTTGTATTTGTTTTGATCTGTCCTTTTCTGCTGCGTACGCCCAGTGCACCGGGCTTGAGTCAGTCAGCCGGACTGCCTGAGTCGACGCCCATCTCCTCCATGACAATGCGAACGGCTTCAAGCGCGCCGCGCATTTCACTGATACCAAGGCGTCCAATGCACCCCATCCGGAAACTTTCTGCCACGGTCAGCTTGCCTGGGTAGATGACATAACCTCTTTCGCTCAAGCCATCGTAGAAGCGCTGGAAATCAAATGCCGAATCCGCCGGCATTTTGAAGGTCACGATGATCGGCGCCTGCAATGCATCCGGCAAAAGCGTCTCGAATCCCATCGCGCGCATTCCTGCGACCAGCACCTCGCAGTTCTCCCGGTAGCGTCCACCCCGGCCTGCGACGGCGCCTTCATCATCGAATTCCTTCAACGCCTGGTCAAACGCCAGGATGCAGTGGGTTGGCGGCGTAAACCGCCACTGCCCGTTCGACTCTAATCCCCGCCACTGCTGGTAAAGATCGAGACACAGACTATCCGAATTGCCCTCAGTTGCTGTGAGAGCAGATTCCGACGCCAGGCAGAATCCCATCCCGGGCGCGCCCTCAAGACATTTATTGCTCGAAGCCACCAAAGCATCGAAGTTGATCTCTTTCGTCGATACCGGCAGCGCACCAAACGCACTCATCGAATCGATCAGCAATGACCTGCCTGCCTGCGACACCACCTTTCCGACCGCTTCGATCGGATTGAGGATGCCCGTTGTGGTCTCACAGTGGACCACGGCAACATGTGTGATGCTGGAATCCCCTGCAAGGCACTCGGCCACCTGGCCGGGATCGACCGGCTTGTCCTCCGGCCACTGCAGCACCTCCGACTGAAGACGGTGATACTCGCAAATCGCCTGCATTCGCGCACCATATGCCCCATTAATGAGGATCAGAACCTTCCCCGATGACGGGACAAAGTTGCTGAGCATTGCCTCCACGACGAAGGTTCCGCTGCCCTGCAGCGGGACACAGACGTGCGAGCCCTGCCCCTCAATGATTTCCACCAAGCGGTCTCTGACATGGCGGTTGATATCGATAAAGCGCTGATCGCGAGAACCGTAGTCGTGCAGCATTGCCTCTTTTACGGTACGCGAGGTCGTCAGCGGACCGGGCGTCAGCAGCCAGGGATCCTGAGCGGGTTTTTCAGCCTGTGTCACCCCATTACCTCTTAGACGATTTGCGACTTGTCGCAGTGGGCTCTTGCGGCAGTCATCACATTCACCACGCCGAGATGCCTGTTAGCCGCTCCAGAGGTTTTCACGAACCAGTTCATCCATCGTCGCTTCGATGCTTGCACGCAGAATTCCCACCATTTCGTCAATCTGGCCACGATCAAGAATCAATGGGGGTGACATCACATTGAGGTGCGCAATTGGACGAACAATCAGTCCTCTTTGCTGACAATGCCGGGCGATCCGGTTGCCAATTTCAACCTCCGGTGCAAAAAGCTCCTTGCTTGCCTTGTCTGCAACATTTTCGATACACATCATGAAGTGACTGCCCCGTACATCACCGACTATTGGGTAGTCCCCCAGCATTCTGAGCTGAGACTCGAAATATGGCCCCACGTCCCGCACATGACCGCAAATATCGTCACGTTCCATGATCTCGATATTCTTGACCCCCGCCGCACAAACAACGGGGTGTCCGGAGTAAGTAAATCCATGAGTGAACATGGCGCCTTTCGCCTGGGGAACACTGATCACGTCGTAGATCTTTTCAGAAAGAATCGTCGCGGATAAAGGCAGATATCCCGAGGAGATTCCCTTCGCACAGGTAATGACGTCAGGCACAAAATCAAAAACCGCCTCAGAGGCAAAGAAATGGCCCAGCCGGCCAAACCCGGTGACGACTTCATCAGATATATAGAGCACATCGTACTTGTCACACACCTCGCGGGTACGCCGATGATATCCGGCCGGCGGTACGATGACCCCCCCGGCCCCCATAATCGGCTCGGCGATAAAGCAGGCGACATTTTCAGGACCGAGCTCCAGGATCTTGTTCTCAAGATCACTCACGGTTTGATCACAAAAGGCCGCCTCGCTCATACCTTCAGGACGCCGGTAGGTGTTTGGAGCCGGAATGTGGTGCACCAGATCTGGTGCCAGATCAAAACCCTGATGGTCGAAGGTGACACCGGTCATCGACATCGCGAGATAAGTACTGCCGTGGTATCCGTCGGTACGCGCGATGATCTTCTTTTTGTTGGGTTGCCCCAGACGGTTGAAGTAGAAATGAATGATTCGGATAGCGGTGTCGTTCGCCATCGAGCCGCCGGTCCCGAAGAAGACATGGTTTAGCGATCCGGGTGTCAGTTCGGCCAGTTTTGCAGCTAGCGTGGCCGCCGGCGGGGTCGTCAGGTGATTGAACGTCGAATAGTAAGGAATCTGTCGCACCTGATCGGCAATCGCGTCAGCCATTTCATCATTGCCATATCCGATATTGACGCACCAAAGACCACCGATGCCGTCCATGAAGCGATTGCCGTCTGAATCAAAGACATAGGCACCATCGGAATGCGACATGACCAGAGAACCTTCTTCCTTGAATGAGGCAAAGTCGGTCCAGGGATGAATATTGTGGTCACGATCTTTCTCCCACAGCGCTTTGGTATCGTATTTTTTTTGCGGTGCTGACATTGCTTATTCCTCTTGAAAATTCTGACTCAGCTTTATGAATAAAATATGACTGATTCGATAGTGCGATGCCGGCTAGGCCTCAAATCCCTTGAGCACGTTCACCGCATTCAGTCCGACTTCTCCTATATCGTATCCGCCCTCCATAACGAACAGGGTAGGAATACCCAATCCACCGATGAGTTCACCCGTTGTCAGGTAATCCGGAGTCGTCAGTTTGAAGAAACTGATGGGGTCATGCTCGAACGTATCTACCCCAAGGGAAACCACCAGATACCCGGGTTCAAATTCGCGGATGTGATTCAAGGCGTCGGTCAGGGCCTCGCGCCACTGACTGAAAGGCGTTCCGGGGGGCATCGGGTAATTCCGGTTAAAGCCCATCCCTGCACCCAATCCGGTCTCGTCTGCATAGCCAAGGAAATGAGGGAAAGCGTCTTCAGGGTCGCCATGCAGCGAGCAAAAAAGCACATCATCGCGCTCATAAAAGATATCCTGCGTACCGTTGCCATGATGGAAATCCACATCCAGGATGGCTACACGCTCCGAGCCGCTATCCAGCAGATACTGAGCCGCAATCGCTGCATTATTGAGAAAACAATATCCGCCGAACATGTCCCGCGCCGCATGATGTCCTGGCGGGCGACACAGGGAGAACATTCCAGATTCCCCGGAGACAAGGGCCTTGGCTCCCGTCAGCGCCACGTCTTTTGATGCCACCGCTGCTTCGAAGGTTCCCTCCGAAATCGACGTTTCAGCCGCGAGCGCGTAATAACCCAGTTTCCCTTCTATAAACCGGGGCGCCCGGCACTGCATCCGTCTTGCCGGCCACACAGAGGCCATTGCCTCACCGGCGTATCCGGTCTGACTCCATTCCTTCCAGGCAGTCTCAAGAAAG
Organism: Gammaproteobacteria bacterium; assembly: GCA_011523045.1. Lineage (GTDB taxonomy): Bacteria > Pseudomonadota > Gammaproteobacteria > Arenicellales > UBA868 > UBA868. The sequence goes on from WTHR01000168.1 coordinate 7,842, forward strand.
GCAACAAAATCAGCATCATGAATCCGCAGCACAGGATCCATTGAGAAAGATTCGGGTGCCTCCACTGGCCCCAGCTTGGCATTGCGCACCGCCTCAACAACCATGTCAGCGCGCGACGGACGTTCAAACGGCTTTACCAGCTCACCGCCATACAGTTCGGTTTTCGCATCGCGCAACCGATGCTGTTCACTGAAAATTGTTCTCATAGCGTTATCACTTTCTCTCGATCTCGCGCAATAGCGCAGGTTCAGTACTGCAGGCCCCGCGACTGCAGATGCGAGACCAACCGGCCGATGAACCGCCAGCACTGCATCAGTTGCGCCTCTTCCACATACTCGTCCGGACGGTGCGCCTGCAGAATACTGCCCGGACCACATACGACGCAAGGAATCTTCACCTGGCCGCCGAAGAGTCCGGCTTCTGAGCCAAAACTGATCTTCTCAGGATTGTTGTCGTCCTCAAGGAGCATCTGCACAAAGCGTACCACTGGCGCATCGGCAGGCGTGTTGAGTCCGGGATATCCGGCAAGCGGCTCAATAGAGATTGAGGTCTGCGGATCGACGGCATGCATCCTCGGCAAGAGCTCATCATCCACATAAGATGCGATCTGCTGAAAATAGCTGTCGGCTGTTTCTTCTGGCAAGTGCCGCAATTCAAAGCGGAATTCACAAGCGTCCGGCACGATATTGAGCGCCCGCCCGCCCTCAATGGGTCCGACATGCAGCGTACTGTGGGGCACGCGATAGCCATCATCGATCCGGCCGTGCTCATGCACCGTTTTATAGACATTACGGATGTGGCAGATCAAATCCGCTGCAATCTCTACCGCGTTGACACCTTCGACGGGATAGGCTGAATGGGCGGCGCGCCCCCGAATATTGACGCGCCAACTCTGCTTACCTTTATGCGCGTTAATCACCTTCATGGTGGTCGGCTCCCCGATGATGCCCATGGCAGGTTTGACGGGCTGTTGCGTCAGCACATCCAGGAGTCGGCGTACACCAATGCATCCGATCTCTTCATCATAGGAAAACGCAAGATGCACTGGCGCCAGCAAGGGCTTTTCCATCATCTGCGGCACTTTAGCCAGCGCGCAGGCAATAAAGCCCTTCATGTCGGCGGTTCCCCGTCCGAAAAGCGCCCCATCCTTTTGACTCAACACAAAAGGATCTGTTGACCAGTCCTGTCCATCCACAGGGACCACATCGGTGTGACCGGACAACATGACCCCTGGCTTGTCGAGAGGGCCTATGGTCGCGTAGAGATTCGCCTTGGCGCCCGTCTCGTCATGGACCAGCAAACTGTCGATGCCGAAACCGGCCAGGTAATCCTTGACCCAGGCAATGAGATCCAGATTGGAGTTGCGGCTGGTGGTGTCGAAAGCAATCAGCTCCCCAAGAAGCTGATATAGCTCGTCCTGCGCCTGATCGCCGGCCTCGGGAATACTCACGGGTCGCCCGGTACCCCGTACGCAGGTGCAACTGCCGGATTCAAAGCGCGATCCAGATAATCATTCATCTGGGGCTGATAGCGCAGCCAAAGATCCCGAAGATCACTCACCGGGTCATCGGACCAATCGACCCGCAAATCCACAAGCGGCCAGACATTCTCCCCGGCCACCAGCAATGCCGCCGAATGGGTGGGGCCTTCCTCTCCACCGGCTGCTACGCCAGCTTCCAGGGCACATAAAAGACGTTCTGCCAGATGCGACCCGGCATGCTGGGCGAACCCCTCGGTCATTGCCACCGGCACCCCGGTGGATGAAAGCAGATTGCCTGCAGCAACACATTGATGACCATGAGACACCGCGTGGGTGCCAAGAATTTCCGATCCCGTGCGTTCGGCGATGTTGCCCTTGAGATCAACTGCCGTCACCTGGCGATATTGTGCGAACGGTCTGTCATCCATTACCGATGCCAGCGCGGACGGCGCATCAAGGCCCTGCGCCATCAGATCAAGCATTTCATTGCCAATGGAGGGATCCGTGACATTCTGTGTGGCCACGGCACCGGCACCTGCCCTGACCCAGGGACATCGGCTACCCACACTGATGCTGGAGGTAGTGATTGCCACCCCGGCCATCGCCGTGCGTTCACACATCCCTGTAATCGAAAAGGTCACTGTACTGCCTCACCTGCGCCCTCGCCGGCCGCCTGCTGACCTTGCAGCCCAAAAAACGAGTCGTCCGGGTAGGGCTCAAGAATCTCCATGGTTCCTTCGCGCAAGCGTGCAACGTGAGTTGGCTCACCTGCCACGATGCGGCGGTAAAAGCGGGAGGGTACCGCAGGAGGCATGATGGCAAAGGCGTCGGCCGCACGGTAGTCAGCGATCAGCATCCGTCGATCTCGATCTTGGGACTGATTGGGTCCTCCGCCGTGCAATGTCCAGATATCCATCAGGCAGACGTCACCGGCTTTTCCAACAAGACTGTCGGCTCTGCCATCAAACTGATCAAACAGCGCTGGATCCGTTGAGCCTATGAACTTGCCATCGTGGAAATGGGTATATCTTTCGCGGTGCGAACCCGGAACCAGTCGGGCGCAGCCATTGCCCTCATCCATATCATCGAGAAAGAGCAGCACCGTAATGCCATCGTCGTTGGTGTGCGGATCAAACGGATGGTCGGCATGATATTCAACTCGAGTCCCTGCCCCGGGAAACTTGTTGTTGAGTTTGCAGTGATGAAAAAAGACGTTCGGCCCAATAAGATCTGAAACGACCTCGGGCAAGTCTCCTTCAAAAAGCAGCCTTTGGTAAATCTCGGAGATATCGGTCGGATTCGCGACCCGACGCAGGCGGGGATTGGAGGAGGTGTGCCCCTGTTCGAGATCGAAACGGGCCTTGCCATTGGGAGTGTCAAAACCGTAATTGGCCTCGTGCTGACGACTTTCCTCTACCCATTCCTGCAACTGTGACAGGAGATCACCACGCACAGCTTCAGACACCAACCCCGGCAGCATGAGATAGCCCTGACGCCTGAACTCTGAAATCTGGGTTTCGCTCAACATACTTTTTACCTCCTCTGTTACTTCTACTGTTACTTCTACGTCTGCTCCACGCGATCGAAGACCCCAACCTCAGGGCCTTAATCCGGAATAACAGCAGTCACCTCAATCTCTACCAACCACTCCGGTCTTGCCAGCGCTGGCACAACCAGACCCGTTGAGCAGGGAAACACGCCTTTCAGCCATTTGCCCATCTCCTGGTAGACCGCATCGCGGTGGCGAATATCAGTGAGATAAACAACGATCCTGCAGATATGTCCCAGCTCACTTCCCGCCTCCTGCAACAGCATCTGGATATTCTCCATTGCCTTGGCGGTCTGTGCGCCAGCATCACCCACATGCAGCGACTCACGGGTATCCAGATCCTGAGCCACCTGACCTCGCAGAAACACCGAGGTTCCCCGGGCGACAACTGCCTGACAAAGATCATTATCCAGGTTCTGCTCAGGATACGTTTCCCGGGTATTGAACGGCCGAATGCGCTCATGAATCATTTCAAATTCTCCTTACGATCGATCGTAGTGCCTGTTTTCTTTCCAGGAGACATCGCCCATCGACAGTCACCTGATACGCGCAAATTACACCCACCGCCACTCATGAACCCGATTTCGGCTTGGCGGAGAAATCAGCGGTTACCCTATCAGACAAATCGGCCGAACGTCGAACAAAATCCAACGTATCCTCCCAGTCAAAATTCCGATAAACCGCTCCCAGATGCGCAAAGGGAGGCGCCTGGGCAAACAACTGAAAGGTCAATCGGTGTCCGGCGTAATCCGAGTTCAGCAGATCCCGCGCATAAGCCAGTAGTTTACGGCGATCTTCAGCCTGCCAGTTCTCATTAACAGAATAGTATTTTTCCAGCCACGGGCCGCTCTCCTGGTCCTCAAAACAGGCGAGGTCCGGCGTGACACAAATCTGACCACCGCATAGCTCACGCGCGATATGCATCATGGCCGGAAGATTGGCGCAGGCGTGAACCCGGCCTGTGAGGAGCAGCGACTGGTTGGGCATCAACAGGTCGCTGGGACTTTTCTCAGCAAGCGCGATGGCTGCTGTGAGGTGTGCATGAATTCCCTCGCGATACACTGCCAGTTGAGCCAGTTTTTCCTGAACCGCCTGCTGCTTATCCAGCCCCGTCTGCTTCACGTTGAACAGCGCCGCCCCAATCATCATGTCTGCATATTTGAGAATGCGCTGGACGAATGCAAAAGCCGAATAGCGATGCAACGTCGCCCGGATAAAGGCCGCCGCCTTGGTGTGGCGGTAAAACAGCACGTTCTCCCACGGAATCAGGACGTTGTCGAAAATAACCAGCGCATCAATCTCATCAAAGCGATTTGACAGCGGGTAGTCCTCTTTGGGTGCCCGCCCGGAAAAGCCCGTTCGGCAGATCATGCGGATACCGGGAGATCCAAGATCACAGATAAAGCCTACGGCGTAGTCTGAATAGGCGTCGTTGCCCCAGTTGGCAATGGTGGGCTTGGTGAATGCCTGGTTGGCATAAGGCGCTGCCGTTTCAAATTTGGCTCCCCGTACCACAATGCCCTCGTCGGTTTCCTTGACGACATGCAACAGCATGTCTGGATCCTGATCCTGGGGCGCTTTGGACCGATCCCCTTTTGGATCGGTGTTGGCGGAGACATGGAAGGGATCGTGATCAATGACCCGATGAATATGATTGGCAATATTCTGGGAAAACTGCGGATCGACCTGGTTGAGCACGTCCTGGCCATCATAAAGCGACCACATCTCACCCACGGTTTCATCTCCCACCCGGGTGACGACCCCACCGATGTCCTCAAAGACTGCATCCGTCGAGTTTCGCTTGTCCTGCCAATCCTCCTGCGTATACGGCAGTTTCAGCCCTACCGAAAATGGCTCGTCTTTATCATCGTGATACGTCATGACAGGTGCAGTGGCTGCATCGTGCTGCATGTCATAGATCCGCGCACGGATATCGACCAGGGGCTTGAACATCGGGTGCGTGGTGACATCCGTCACCTTCTCGCCGTTCATGAACACCACCCGACCATCGCGAATCGATTCGCGGTACTCCTCTCCCGTTCTAATCATGACTTCCTTCCTGCATTAATGGGGTTATCAGCGGGAAACGCCGGGGCGCTTGCCGACACATCACCACCGCATCATCGCGATCCCGCAAAAATTGTAAAATATAGTTTTAGAATGAATTAAATAGATTTTTTTTATGTCATTCTCCCTGCGGCAATTGCGTCACTTTATCTGTATCGCGGACCATCAGAATATCTCCAGTGCCGCCAGGGAACTCTTTCTCTCACAGCCTGCCCTGTCGACGTCGATTGTGCAGCTCGAAGAAGCGCTCGGCCTGCAGTTGCTGATTCGCCATCATGCCAGAGGTGTCTCTCTTACCCCCGCCGGGAATGCTTTTCTGGCCCAGGCGCGGTCTCTGGTGGCTCACGCCGAAGAAGTCGCCAGTACGGGACGGGCGTTGGGCGAGTCGGCTCAAGGGATTCTCGAAGTAGGATGTTTCTGGACACTGTCACCGTTTTTTCTTCCTGGTCTCCTGGTGCTTGCACGGGAACGCCATCCGGAACTTGAGATCAAAGTCAGCGAAGGACCTCTCAACGAACTGCAGGGCTTGCTCCATAACGGCAATATCGAGATGGCGCTGCTTTATGATATCGATCTCGATCCCGCGCTTGCGCGGGTGCCGTTGGCCGACGTGAAGCCGCACGTCCTGCTTCCGGCGTCCCATCCCCTGGCAAACCGTGCGAGCCTGTCTTTGAAGGCCCTGCGCGATGAGCCGTTCATCCTGCTTGATCTGCCGCATAGCCGCGATTACTTCCTGGGATTTTTCGGCAAGCTCGGCTTTCAACCGAGAGTACGTCATCGCAGCCAGTCTTTCGAACTGGTACGCGGGCTCGTCGCGAGTGGAGAGGGCTACAGCATCCTTAACCTGCAGCCGGCTTCCCAACAAACATATGACGGGGGGAAAGTCAGATGTTTACCAATCAGGGAAAAAATGCCGTCCCTGTCAGTGGTGCTGGGTCATCCTGTGGGTCTTCGTCAGACCGGTCGGGCTCAGGCGTTTATGCATTGTTGTCATGAGTACTTCAAAAAGACGCCGAAGAGCCAAATCGCTTAACGAGTGACAAAGAAAGCGCGACGGCGTATCCCACCCCGATCGCAAACACCACCGTCCCCAGGCCTACCGTTCCGCCCAGCAGCCATCCGCAACACAACACGGTGACCTCGAGCCCGGCCCTGACCCAGCCAATAGGTTTTCCGGTGATGCGCTGCAAGCCGGTCATCAGTCCGTCGCGCGGACCTGGGCCAAGATTGGCCGTCAGATAAAGTCCGCTTCCCACACCAATCAATATGACTCCTGCGATGAGCTGGAAATAACGCATCACCGAGCCCTCAGGAAGTATCAATAGCGGTGTCATGGTATCAATGGCCACCGCAATCACGACTGCGTTGGAAAGCGTACCGAACCCCGGGATCTCCCGCAAAGGTATCCAGAGGAGGAGTACTGAAACACTGACGACAAACGTAGCAAATCCAACACTGAGACCCGACTGCACTGAGATACCCTGCGCAAGGACAGTCCATGGACTGACGCCAAGGCCGGCCGCAATGAACATCGCTTCCCCAGTTCCAAAAAGCCAGAGACCGGCGAAGAGCGCTGCCGCGGTAGGTCCTCTGGGCTTAAAGGTGAGCGGCGCATCGGCGCTCCAGATCGTCCGGGGCACGCTGTGGGCCGGACGCAGCAGGCGGCGCCAATCCGCTAAATTCATGCGCCTCTACCACTCATTAGAGGACCCACCGCAATTACGCGGGATGACCCAGGATCGACTGAACCTCTCGAATTGCGCGCTCCCCCGTCATGCGGGCGCCATGACAGGTACAGAAATGATCCGTCGATGTTGCCTCACCGCAAAAAAACAGCCGGTCTGCCAACGGCTTTGCCAACACACCCCTTTGATGGAATTGACCCGGCATGGCGGTTGAATAGGCACCCCTGACAAACGGATTTCCGCGCCATGCAGACTGACGATCCGACTTCACTTTAGAACGGATGTCGTTCCCAAATACGTGACACAAAGCGTCTATCACGGCCTCTCGTGATGCATCCGTCCCTGCCCGTTCAAGCCAGTCTGCGTGTCTCCCGGCGACGATCCCGATAGCGCAGTTAAATCCATAGGCTCCAAGACTGATCTGGATGAGCGGATGACCTTCCCTTTCAACGACCACACGCTCGGTGACATCATCAGGGAATACTGCTCGATCTATCTCGAGGCGAATCCGGTTGTAGTTGCCAAGGGGAAGCGCCCAAATGGCCTCCTGTTTCTCCGTGGGCAACTCCGGCACAAACCGGATGTCTCCTGAAGCCAGAACCCCGGTCGAAACGGCAATAACAGCACACTTCGCCTGGATCTGCCCTTTGGCGGTTTCTACAACAACGCCCGGACCCTGCCACTGCACGCAGGTCGCTGCCGTATTCAGAGAGACTGGCACAGCCGCTCCCCATTGGCTGACCAAAGCGCCGTATCCGTCCACGACGGGCCAGTTTTCTTCGGTGTCGTTGTAACTGACAAGATCGCCTATCGAAATCTGGTCCACGTCCGACGAGGTATTCAGCGTATCGTAAAAATCGAGCACCTCAGTCCATGGCCCGTCGCGGTCAACGGTATCGAAAACCGATTGATCCAGCCCCTGAGTCCAGGCGTCAGCAACACTTTTTTGCCGCTCACTCATTGCTCTGAACGCAGCTGCGACTTCGATATCTTCGACCCAGGCGCCCTGTCGAAAAAACCCGGAGCGGCCATACCCCTCCCGACGCTCGTAACGCACCCCAAGCGCATCGGCCGTGTCGACAAAGGGATTGAGACTGGCGGAGTGCATCCAGTGACAACCGAGATCAAAAGGCGCGCCGTCAGGCATGATCTCGGTATGGGCACGACCCCCCACCCGGGCATCTGCTTCCAAAACCACCGAAGTCAGACCACTCGCACCGAGCGCACGACCCGCAGCCAGGCCTGCCGCGCCAGCGCCAATAACCACCACGTCGACTGTGCTGCTCATGGGCGCTGATGCAGGGGACGGGTCAGGCAGCCTGCCTGGACCACCAGCCGTGCTGGCGCCACCCCGATGGGATAGCAAAGATGTGCCAAGGTCTCAACATCAAAAACCGCAAAATCGGCCCGATAGCCTGGCTTCAGCACGCCACGGTCAGACAAACCCAGGGCTTTCGCCGCATGAATGGTGACACCCGCAACCGACTCGCGCGGCGTTAATCCAAACATGACACAGGCCATGTTGAGCACCAGCAGAAGCGAATCAACAGGAGAACTGCCGGGGTTGTAGTCCGTCGCCAGGGCCATCGGGACCTCGTGCTTACGAAACAGTTCCACAGGCGGGCATTGTTTTTCTTTCAAAAAGTAAAAGGCTCCCGGGAGCAGTACCGCAACGGTGCCTGATTCTGCGAGCGCCTTGACTCCTGCTTCGTCGGTGTACTCCAGGTGGTCTGCAGACAGAGCCCCGAACTCTGCAGCCAGCGCCGCCCCTCCACCGTTGGTCAATTGATCGGCATGAAGACGCACCGGCATACCCAGTTCGCGTGCTTTTTCAAACACCCGACGGACTTGCTGGCAGCTAAATGCAATGTTTTCGCAGAAGGCATCAACGCTGTCTGCGAGGCCCTGTCTTGCAACCGAGGGCAGCATTTCCTCGCAGACCAACTGAATGTAATCGTCACTCCTTTCATGAAAGTCTTCCGGAATCGCATGCGCCCCCAGGAATGTCGTATGGACAGACACCGGCAGCCTCTCACGCAGTGAACGCGCTGCCAAAAGCATCTTCTCCTCATCTTCAACACAAAGCCCGTAGCCGCTTTTCACCTCAAGCGTTGTCACGCCGTTGGCGCACATACGGGTTGCACGATCCAGAGCCAAAGCAGCGAGCTCCTGTTGGTTTGTCTCTCGAGTCGCAGCGACGGTTGACCGGATTCCCCCACCCTGTCGTGAGATTTCCTGGTAACTGACACCCTCAAGACGCTGCTCGAATTCACGGGACCGGTCGCCCCCGTAAACCAGATGGGTGTGGCAGTCGATCAGGCCCGGGAGAACGAGGCCACCGCCACAATCGACGACCTCCTCCACCTGCTTATCAGCAAGCGGGGTCTGGGAAAGGACGGCTTCCCGTGGGCCAACAGCAAGAATGCTCTCCCCGTCTGTCAGCAACGCCCCGTCATCAATGACTTCCATCCCCGGAACGGCATCTGCCATGGGCACAATTCTGGCGTTTTCCCAAAGTTTCACGAGCCGCGACCTCCGGTTAAATCGGGAAAGAACTCGTGCAGCACGAGTTCATGCATGACCTCAAAGTCCCGACCAGGGGACCGATCCTGGTCCAGCGGAGCGATGTGTCCTCGCACCAGATCATGGAAGCGGGTCACCCCCTGGCCATAATGGGCCTTTCGCTGATCCAGAGCAATGCAGCCTGCCATGGCCTCGTATGACAGTATCGCAGTCCCATACCGCACAATCTCCAACAGGCGTTGAATCACCGGCAAGGCCATAGACATATAGTCCTCCTGGCCCCCAGAAGTCTCGGACGTCATCAAGGAAAGAGGCTGCGCCGCCATACGGACACGCGCCACAAGATCGATACAGGCTTTATGCGCCACCACCATCCCGGCGTCCAATCCTGGTCGGGGAGCCAGCTGAGGGTTAAGGCCGGTTTGGTTTTCATCCATCATCCGATGCAATCGGCGCTCACTGAGGCACACTACATGCGATGTGGCGATAGCGAGATACTCGATCAAATTGACCAGCAACTGATTGTGGAAACTCCCTACCGACAACAATCTTGCCTGCCCTTCGCCATCGTCTTCCACCAGCATGGGATTTCCTGAGAAGGTTCTGATCGTCTGCTCGATGCCGGACCTGACCTGGTCGAGTGCATCCAAATGTGCACCGTGCACCTGAGGAATGATGCGCAGAGAGATCGCAGCCTGCAGCTTGTACGGTGTCACCCTACTGCCCTCGAGCAGTTGGTTAAGGCGCGCAATCACCTTTCCCACTCCAGCCCCGTTCGATTTGGCGAGAGCGGGATGGATTGCATCCTTGGGGGCAGCCAATGCTTCGAGGGAGACGGCCGCGACCAGCGTCGCGAATTCCTGCAGGGCACTGACCTGCCGATGGGCATAGATCGCATATGCCGGCAGAGCCGTAATCCCGTTGATCAGCGCCAGACCTTCTTTTGAGCCGGGAGAATAGGGATCCACCCCACGTGCCGACAAAGCCGCTGCCGCAGCAACCGGTTCGCCATCTGGGTCGAGCACCCTGCCCTCTCC
>WTHR01000173.1 GCA_011523045.1 Gammaproteobacteria bacterium
ATACCACTATCTCGAAGACGACTTCCGCCGAACCCATCACCTCACCTCGGAGGAAATGGATAAACAACGCGGCAGAGGATGGAGTCTGGCTCACGCCGAATGGCAAAACCGGGGGCTGGGCGGCTTTCGGACATGGTGTGCCACGGAAGGACGCGAAGCTGCCATTGCGCTTTCCTCTTTCCCGCCGCCCGCATAGCCCTGCTTGTTGAATACACCAAATAAGGGCAGAATCTTTCGCGATACCGTTGCCCACCTGGCAATGGCGAACACCGAAATCCGTCGAGTTGCATCGACACTATCGAGGCTGCCATGAACGCACCTATCAGCGAAAACCAGAAAAAAGACATCGCCCACGCGCTGCACCCCTATACCAATCTCGCGGCGCATGAGGAACAAGGACCGCTTGTCATCTCACGCGGCGAAGGTGTCTATGTCTGGGATGACCGAGACAATCGTTATCTCGAGGGGCTGGGGGGGCTTTGGTGTGTCTCGTTGGGTTTTTCAGAGTCTCGGCTGGCCAAGGCGGCTGCTGATCAGTTTGCTGCGTTGCCCTACTCGCACACGTTTGCGCATCGCTCGACAGAACCGGTCATCGCGCTTTCTGAAAAACTGATGGAAGTGGCGCCTAAGCCCATGACCAAAGCCTTCTTCCTGAGCTCAGGCTCAGAAGCCATCGACGCAATGATTCGCTTTACCTGGTATTACAACAACGGTCGGGGTCTGCCTAAGAAAAAGAAAATCATCTCCAGAAAGCGCGGTTACCACGGCGTCACCGTGGCTGGAGGCAGCCTCACGGCAATCCCCCTCATGCAAAACGACTTTGATCTGCCGCTTGAGCGGATGCTTCACACTGACACGGCCGGGTATTACCGCTACAGCGAGGCCGGCGAATCAGAAGAGGCCTTTGCCACAAGGCTTGCTGACAACCTGGAGCAGCTGATTCTCAAGGAAGATCCTGACACCGTCGCCGCATTCGTGGCGGAGCCCGTTATGGGCGCTGGCGGCGTCATGGTTCCCCCAGCCACCTACTTTGAGAAAATCCAGGCGGTGCTCAACAAATACGACGTATTGATGGTGGCGGATGAAGTCATCTGCGGTTTCGGGCGCACCGGCAACATGTGGGGTTCTGAGACTTACGGCATCAAGCCCGATATGGTCACCTGCGCAAAGCAGTTGTCTTCAGGCTATCTGCCGATCTCGGCGCTCATGATCTCGGACAAGATCTATGATGTTCTGAAATCACAAAGCAAAAAGCACGGCGCGCTCGGCATGGGCTACACCTATGGCGGACACCCAGTGTCTTGTGCTGTGGCTTTGGAAACCCTCAAGATTTACGAAGAGCGCAATATCCTGGATCATGTTCGCAACGTTGCGCCACATTTCCAGGCACGCCTTGCCGAATTCGGGACAAGCCCGATTGTCGGCGAGGCGCGCGGGGTCGGTTTGATCGGCGCATTGGAAATCGTGATGGATAAATCAACCCGTGATCAGTATCCGCCCGAAGTCAAAGCCGGAGCCCAGATTGCGGCTGCCGCATTGGCAAAGGGTCTGATTGTGCGGGCCCTGCCCGGTGACGTGATCGGTATTTGCCCGCCGCTCATCATCACAAAAGAGCAGATTGACGAACTGTTTGACGCACTGGCAATCGCCGTCGCCGACACCGCCAATATACTGAAACAAGCAGCCTAAACCACGCGCGCTCGTGAAGCCTATCCCGTTCGGACTCTGCCGGCTCGGCTTGCACGCGATATGCGCCTTGCTTTTGTTGGGCAATATTTCGGCGACCAGGGCCGATCCCTCTATAAATGTTTGGCTAAGCGCTGAATTTGAGAACGGCTGGCCGGTAGAAAGCAGCTCAAACCGGTTTGGCTGCAACGACAAGATTTACGCTGTCATTGATCTTCTTGGGCTCGAAGGCGGAGCGCATCGCCTGCAGGCTGACTGGACCGATCCCGGCGGCAAAATCCGCGAGCATGTTGATTACCCGTTTAATGGCGCTGGCGGTACCCGCATTACGATATGGCTGAAGCTGCATCCCCCTAAAGGTTCAGCACTGTTCAGTTTCTTTAATCCCGCGATGGGTATGGATGACTTCATCGGCCTTTGGGAGTTGGCCATCCGCGTGGACGAAGACACCCGATTCAATACTGAGTTCGAAGTGCTCTGCTGACGATTAACGATTTAGATTATCGGTCCACGCACGATAGGAACGCGGCTCACAAACGATCGATCATTTCTCTGGCGCGCTAGTAAGGATGACCCATAGTCAGATAAACCCCGTTATTGTCGTCCTTGCCAACAATATACTCGGCACGAATCACTACCCCCGCCACTTCCCTTAGAAGATAACTGATGCCCACGCCCAGAGCCGGATAAATCGCCTCGCTGTCATTACAGTCACTTGTTTCATCGTAGAGGCATCCTACGCCACCATAAATGATAGCTCCCCACTGATTCTTAAGTTTGATCCGATTATCGAACGTCAGATGGGTGTAATTTGGTTCTAACTGCATTCCTCTCACATAACCTTTGAGCGAGACAGATGAGTACCCGCTGATAGGAGCGTCATCGGTCCATCGTCCCTTAATCTGAGTCGCCAATACATACCGATCACTTAATTGACGATAGTCCGCAAACTCTCCACTGTAGGCATCGAAGTTCTCTTCACCGCCGAAACTTTCGCGATAGGCATTGTTATGGAACAAAAAATACCGTCCATCGGTTGCGTTCCGCTGGTTGTTCCGCGAGTCATAGCCAATGACAAGGCCTGCCCCTGCAGATTCAACTCCTGTTAGGCCAATGGAGTCGAGGTGTTGTTCCACCAGGCCTTCTGCCTCGATTACGTAATTCGTCGACAAAAACTGGCCGCCCACAAACCACTTGGCGCCTACTGCATGTGTGTAGCGTGTCGCAAAAGCCTTGACGTTATCGGTCGTTTGGGCCGGCAATCCAGAGCCGAGAAAATCATGGTAGTCGTTGTTCACCTTGCCGTTAGTAAACGCGACGCTCAAACGCTGCTTATTGCTGTCGAAGAACGCTTGAGCAAATAAGACCCCGAAGAACGAATCTGATGCGCTGTAGGTGCCGGATGCGCCAAACATCGAAGGGGCAGACTTTTGATCAAACTGGTGTAGGTATCCTGCAAGGACTCCCGCAGACGTATCCATCTTGGGGTTGCTGGTCAACAGCGGCACCATTAACCAGGGTGACGGCTTCTCAGGAGTCGCAGACCCCTCGTCGGCATAGATCGGCGCGCTCATGACACACGAGGCGATGCAGGCGAGCGCAAGAACTATTTTTGGGCGCATAGTACTTTCGTTAATCAAGAGGCTGCGATGCAAAATTGCTATTCAAGTTTTTCCGCCGACCTCGGTATCTTCTGGTCCCTCAGAATTTTCACACAGATTTGTTACGATCCGTGTGAACTGAAACATTCCAAACGTAGTGGCATTTATATGAAAGTTCTCCGATTTTCGCAGTCTCAATACCTGCTCGCTTTAGCTTGTGCCCTTTTTTTCAGCGCGTCGACGCTACAGGCATCCAGTTTCGCGGTGGGCGTATCCGTTGGCGTCGGATACGGTGGTGTTGCAGCAAAGATACCGGTTGGCTCGAAAGTGGTGGTTCATCAACCGCTTGCCATCGCGGCCGGCAAAGCAAGGGTCTATTTTCAACACGGCAAGATGCTTAACCGGATCGAAGATACCTACGATCCATACTGTTATTTTTCGATGAAGCGTCCGCGTGCCGAAATGCAGTCGTCCGCGAGCATCTCGCCTGCAACCTTCACGGTAACAAAACAATACCGCCGCAAGGAACAGACTGCGCAGCGTGGAACCCGTCTCGCCTCCTCAGTCTCCGTCGGCATTGGGGTCGGGTCCAACTGGTGGATGGCACGGAACGAAGGGGGACCACAGAACCTAAACCACTATCTTCGCCTTGAACCGTCAGATCAGCCCCAGGTATCAGCTCTCGTCTGTGGCATCTTCGCGGAGCCTCAAGAGCGGACATCACCGTCAATCGAGGAAATGGTCCAAGCGCTGGGTGAATTCGCAACAATCAAGACAGCGCAGTAACGCGACACTCCCTACTTTGGGAACATAAACTGCAGTTGCAGACGCAACTGCCAGTCAGCCGCATTGGTGGGCGCCTCGATGTTGTGATAAAGGCTGATCTGTCCGTTTACCGGAGCCTTTCCCAACTTGAAAATCTGGCCATAGCCAAGCCCTAGCGGCACGGTCCATTGCTCACCGCTATCCGCCTCCCAGTTCGCGGTGATCAATGGCGAGCTGGCGAAGTAGCGGCCACCCGGCAGGTTGTAATTGAGAAAAGGCTGCAGCGTCATCGAATTGACATCGTTTGGACCGGAGCCAGACACCGACCATATGTTGTTAATGAGGCCACCATAGACCCACGGTCCATTAAAGGTCAGCGCGACTGCGGTGGGTCCAAGGCCCCACTTGTCCTGCGTCAGGTTATCGGCACCGGTCGGCAAAAGAGCGACTGCGCCGAGACCCCAGATCCACTTTTTGCTTTGCTTGGGCGAAAACCAGCCGCTAAACGAGATATCGCCAAGGCCGCTTTCACGAGAGCCGCCCGCAGTCAGTGCGGGTTGGGAGATCACGGGAACAATGGTTCGGGTGATGAGATTCCAGCTATCGTTCCACTCAATGGGCCAGACCGGCTGGATATTCAGGACATTCTGCGTTTTCTCCTCGGGCCCGAAGTTCGTGTTGGTGTTGTTTTGAAACGGCAGGCTGATCATTGAGGCCAGCGGGTTTTGGGCCGCCTTGGCAAGATCTGCTGTACTGGCCTCGTCGGCCTTGCTCACAGGCGCCAACGTCACAAAAACCAGTACGGCCATGACTGCCTTGCAAAACCGGTCTACCTCTCTGTTCATATAGCTATTCCATATTCGTCTATCTCTACACAACTACTACCCAACGGCAGATCACCCATTGGGCGCAAGCACTGTCGACCGGTGCAGGACCGGCAACCGGCCAGTGTCAATTACGCCTCGAGGTACGGCGCGACGTCCTGCGAGCCACCCGACGATTGCCGTCTGCAGCAGCCTCCTGAAACGTCAGAACTATCCACCCCTCTGAACCCAGGGAGTCGGTCTTTATGTTGACCGATCCAAGGA
>WTHR01000038.1 GCA_011523045.1 Gammaproteobacteria bacterium
GCGTCGCGTTCGCAATGCGAAGGTCGGGAGTTCGATCCTCCTCGGCTCCACCAACCTCTCCTGGAGTAGTCAAACCATTGCATAGAAGCAGGATATTCGCATTCAAGGACTGCTTCGACTCCATTCGAAAGCGACCAAGGCTCCGGGCGGGCTCGTCTTTTTTTTACGCCCTGATGCTGATCCTTGGCCAAGGATTTTTCGGACTTGCCAGCGTTGCGGGGGATCTTGACGGATCCAGAGCATCGTTCTTGCTTGACTACGACTTGAGCGAGTCCAGCCTGAACTACCTTTCTTACGAGATGACTGATGATCGGCGGGCGCAATTTCGACAGCGTCTTCGAGGCCTGGGCGACACCCACATCTATCTCTATACCCAGAATTCTGCTGACGATGTTCTGCCGATTGGGTATCGCACCTGGTTTAGGGACAAACTTATTGAGCTCAACAACGAAAACCTGAAACCGGTGCTCTGGCTTACACCAGACGGCTCGCCCAATATCACGAGCAATATCCCGGCCTGGAAGTTTCACGTCTCTTCGGTAATCGAAAATCTTGACGATCAGGTCGCTGGTTACGTACTTTGCCTCGAATGTGACGAATACTGGGATGGGGCAACCGTGACTTCCCTGCTGGGGTATGTCAAAGAAAGGACACAAAAACCCGTTGGCATTCACCTAACGCCGGGTGCTGGAGGTTACAACTGGGACCCCACTTACTACGCAGGCGCGGACTATATCTTTCTCCAACTTGGCTTCTCCGCCGAAGAGCACGGCTATGCCACCGTTTCTCTTGAAGAGAAACAAGCAATACTTCTTCAGGCGCTTAATTTGGGTATCCCGGTTATAGCGGCAGAATACTCGCTTGATTCTTCGTCTCCCGAAGCCAAAGCATTTGGTGATTGGGCCTGCGCTAACGGTGCCGTCGGCACTGGTAACGGACGCACGGTTGAAGCTTGCGGCCAGGCTGAAGAGGACGAGTCATTTGTCAAAAAGCATAGCGGTACGTTCGCCACGGTCGGCCTTGCCATCGCAGCCGTTTGGGCTGTATCGACCTTTCGAGTCCCAGTTACCATGTGGGCCGAGGATGATCGTTACTTCCTCGGTTTCGATAAAACCCTTGGCGAGGATCATTCCGTCGGAATGACTTACAGTGACAACGGGACAATGCTGTTTCGCTACCAGTACCGTTTCTGACTGAACGGCGCACGCCGGCGACTCGGGGGTGTTGATTAATTCTCCATCACTGTTCGGAACCGGCTTGCCGCTAGGCGCATTTCTGAGCGACTACAAGATGGGACTGGTACTCGGCAAAACTGCGCTCATGTACCCGAACCGACCAAGTTATATCGGGTTCGGAATCGATCATCCTAAGCTTCTCCAACGATCCAGGAAGCGCGCCGGGAGTCAACAAAGCCTCAAGTATTGAAGCACTGTCTCCTTGATTCTGCCCTCGTTGGGAGTGACCCCCCAGCCATTCCTCCAGAGGCGTCGCAGCTGGCGACCAATCATAGGGGCAACATACTGCCAACTTCCCTTCAGATACCAAAGAAGCCTCTATACCCTTAAGAAAGCTTAAAGGCGACGGAACACAGTCGAGTACATTCAGGGCTGAGACGAAGCCCAGAGACTCCGGACCCAATGGAAGACAGCAAGCATCACAGCACCAGAAGTCGACCCGATCGGTTTCAGGAAGGCTCACGGAGAACTCCCGCCGTTCATATACGACGCCGCCCTGTCGTTTGGGATAGACCACCCGCCCTTCGCGCAATACACGCGCTGCGATCCGTAAGAGGGAGAAATTAAGGTCGACACCCAACACCAGGCCCGTTAATTTGTCCGCTACATCAAACGTGGTGCCACCAGTGGCGCAACCAACGTCCAACGCTACGGTATTCGAAGGGATTTTCCCCGCTTTTTCAATCGCTTGGCTTAAACAGCGGGATGCGGAGCCGGGTCGGTGGTTCGCAGAAATCACACCCTCGATGCCCTCAGAAGATGACGGCTCAGAAACGCGAAATTCGTAATGGTCCCAGGCATATGAACTCATGGCCTGCTTCATGGAGTCATAAGCGCTCCCCGGTCCAGCGGCGTCCGAGATCAGGGTTTCAATCTCGTGAGGCAGATCTTCCCTGGCAATTAAATGAAGCAAATAAGAATCGACCTGACCCCTCACATTCGCATGGAGGATTGGAATGCCATCGATGATCGGGAATTCCATGCGACACCCTTCGTGCTCGCAATGGATCATCCCGAACTGAACCTCCCTGGCATCACCTTCAATCACGCTTGAAAGCGCCAATGGACTTGGCTCACGCCCGGAAAGCTTGCAGACAGGACAAATTGGTGCAATCTGCCTGAAATGGGAAATCTTCACCTCAGCCAATCAATACTGTTGGACATCCCGGCGGCATAATCTTTCCCGTTGGGCTCGGAATGGGAGCCACACACGTGGGGTGAGACGACATATCCTGAATTCGCGCCGCCGGTAACCCACCGATTAACACGGTCGGGGATCCGACCGCTACCAGCCCGGGCCCGCCAGGAACACAGGTAGGCAGCACACATGGCGCGGTCTGATCCGTCGCACGCGCTGCAGGGGTGCCTCCAATCAAGACCGTAGGCTGGCCTGAGATAATTGCGAGCGGAAGCGCTGGATGAGGTGCGGGGGTCGGCACAGGCGCGGCCGGATGTATAGGAGCGTGACAATGCGGCGCGTCCTGCAACACCATATCTCCCATTCGAGCAGCAGGATTTCCCATTAACCAGTTCCAGTTTTATTGATCAGCTCGGCGGCTGCCGTCACCCCGCGATCCGCAGCAGCCTGCAGCAGGGTCCGGCTCCGATCTACATCTCTCGGAACCCCATGACCATACAGATAGCAAATACCGAGCCAGTGTAACGCATTTGGATGCTGTTGGTCTGCTGCCAGCTGCCATAGGTGGGCAGCTTCAAACCTATCCTTGGTGACTCCATCACCAAAAAAATGACAGACTGCCAGATTGTGCTGCCCCTCCGGGTCACCAGATTGCGCAGAATCCTGCCATAGACTTACCGCAGCCTCTTCATTCTTTTCCACGCCGCTGCCGCTCACATAGCAACTTGCCAGAGCATTTTTTGACTCCAAGTGTCCGGACTGCGCAGCCTCATCCCAAATCTGAAACGCCTGAACCAGATCCTGTGTGACCCCCTCACCCTTTTGATAACAAGTCGCGAGAGCGCACATTGCGTCCAAATCTCCAGCCTGCGCAGCGTCCTTCCATACCCTGACCGCTGTCGACTTATTCTCTTTGACGCCCAGTCCACAAAAATAATGGACGCCGAGTTTCATCATCGCCTCTTTGTTACCTAGTTGGGCGCTAGAACGGCACCAAAAAAAACTCTTCTCAAGATCCTGGGAAACCCCTTCTCCCATTGCGTAGGCGCTTGATATGGCAAGCTGCGCGTCTTGGTGATTCTGATCAGCCGCCTTTGCCCAGAGATCAATAGCCTGTGAAACATCTCCTTTGCAGACATCGCCAGTAAAGTAACAGACCCCCAAACGGTACTGCGCGCCGGCATGTCCCGTACTGGCAGCACCATTCCAGCACCTTACAGCCGCATCGTGATCTTCGGGGAGTCGGTCACCCGCCCAATACTCCAATCCGAGGACATAATTCGCTTCCGGATTGCCCGCAGCAGCGGCATCGCTGAGATAGGAGGCTGCC
Organism: Gammaproteobacteria bacterium; assembly: GCA_011523045.1. GTDB lineage: Bacteria > Pseudomonadota > Gammaproteobacteria > Arenicellales > UBA868 > UBA868. The sequence goes on from WTHR01000038.1 coordinate 3,704, forward strand.
AGGGTCAGATTGACAGGTGAACCATCGCCGCGCAGATAGCACAAGCCAGCGAGAAGCTGGGCTTCAGCGCTCCCTTTGGCTGCCGCCTGCTCCCATAAACGGATTGCCGAAAAGCCGGAGTCGCTGGACAGGTCTCCCTGACTGCATAACTTTCCCATCTGGACCAAAGCATCGATCTGACCCTGTTCTACGGCTTTGCTTAACCACTCGATACCTGTTTTTGAATCTTTCTCTGAGGCGATTCCATCAATAAGGGCCATCGCATACTCAAACTGGGCGTTGGGGTTCCCCAACTCAGCGGCAGACTTCCAACAGTTAATCGCATTGTCGGGGCCGTCGGGACCAACATCCATACTGAGAAACCAACAACCCAACCGGTAGAGCGCCTCGGGCTGATTCTGCTGGGATGCACGTTCCCACCAATCCCGGGCGATCAATGCGTCCTGTTTGACCCCGACTCCCGTCCAATAACACTCGCCTAAGGCATTCTGGGCATCTGCATCCTCACGCTCGGCGGCTTTTTGCCACCAATACACAGCTAATGTAGGATTTTGATCGACTCCCTCTCCTTCGAAATAACAGTCAGCAAGGTTGAATTGTGATTCAACGTGACCAAACTCGGCGGCCTGACGCCACAAAGCAGCCGCCTTGGTGTAGCTTTTGCCGGTCGCCTCCTTGAAGCGCTCACAGCCTTCTAAGAACCATATCTCCAGTTGTTCTGGCCCAGGAGTCAACTCCTGGAGCGTTTTATTGACGATCTCTACAGCATCGTTTTCGTAGACGGATAACGCCTGGTGAACCGTAACGGGGAGTTGGCTGGCGTGGGTCATGTCGGGAAGGCTGCCGAAGCCGATCTAGATTCCAACTCCTTTTATTTTAGCAATCTCGCTATCGAGGCGGCGGACCTCTTTGTCAAAGTAGCTCTCCCAATCATCATACTCCTCAACCTTTTGCCACTCGTCTGAAGAGAACATCTGCTTCACGTCACTGACCTTCGCCGCAACGGTTTCCCGTAATCGGATCAAGGCCAACGCCGCCTCGTCAGGACCGGCAGGCACATCTCCCGCCCTTTTGACGAAACCCTCCTGCCTGATCAGATTCACCAGATCCCGAACTCCATCAAGATTGTTCTCCCGATAAGCTGCAGATAGCTGCTGAAACAGTTCTGTTGCGCGCGATTTGAATTCCTCCTCTACCCTATCGGGGTGGCATAACTGAGACCCCTTTTTGTAAAGTTGCTTTAACTCTTCCAATCTATCTTGGGATAGCTCCGGGCTGCTGGATTGCTCTGATGCTTTCTTGAATGTCTCGGAAAAGCGGGTATATCGTTCGTGGGCATCCTTGGCTTCCTGATGTGCTTGCTCACTCACCCCGGTGCCTAATGCTTTGCTCC
>WTHR01000178.1 GCA_011523045.1 Gammaproteobacteria bacterium
GGTTTCAGCGGGTTTTATACCGACAAACCTGCCCCATCGCTGAGCACCGTTTCGAGCGCGGTCGATCTTTCCTTGCCAATCCTTCGTTAGCTCCTCGCGGACATTCTGGTCGATATCCAGAGTCTGGATCGTTTTGAGTTCGGCCTCGCTGAAATCGATGAACTGCTTTGTGACATCTGCGGCCTCCACCCCTTCAAACCCGGCTTCCTCGATTAAGGTCTGGTATTCAGACACGCTGCGCAGTTGATAGTTTCTTTGGCTGATGTACTGCTGGAAATCTTCAGAAAAAGGCCCCTCTGCGCAGCAGTAGTCAGTGAACAGGAGTTTTCCGGAAGGTTTAAGAGCGCGAAAAAGTTTTGCAAAGAGCTGCTCTTTGTCTTTGATGTGAAGGAATACGTCTCGACTATAGATACCGTCGTAAGCGTCTTTCGTTTCGATCTCCAGACAGTTCTGATTGGCTAACGACACCTGGCCGGCAAGTCCTGCTTCGGCGAGTCGCATCTCGGCCAATTCCAACATGTTGTCTGATAAGTCAATGGCATCGACCTCAAGATTAAATTTCTGCTTCATGAGGAATGCACTTCCCCCGATGCCGCATCCCACATCAAGAACGCGACTGCCTGGATTCAGGTCAAGTTTCTCGATGAGTTCGATGGCGCAGCCCCTGCCGCCCGGGCTGACAAAAGTTCTGCCGTAAACCTGTTCGTACTTGAGGATGGATTCGCGCGAGTATTGACCGGAATCCAGAAAGGCCTTGCCTGTGCTGGTGTCGTTATGAGTCAGGGCCATTTTCAACAGCCACAAGGTGTGCAGAAAAAGCGTCGGTCGCCATCAGGGTTCGGCATCGCTGCAGTCGACCCACCGCATATGCCCAAAAATCATCGGCGGGATTCTGGTTGGCATGCTGAACGACTCCCCACAGTGTCCAAAGGAGATCGCACATTGCCTTATACATAATCATCCGGCCTACATCAAAAGGATCCGGGTCATGGCCGAAGTAGGCGGCCAGCAGAATGCGCTCCTGCTCAGGGGAGAAATCTCCCTCGACCGAGAGGTCGCCCAGGTCCCACATGGGATCGTTATTGCCCCCATACTCAAAGTCGATGACGAAAACCTGATTTCCATCGTCGATACAGTTTTCGACCATCGGATCGCAGTGGCAGGGTGCTGAAGGCAGGATATGTCTCGAAAGCGCATTGCGTACGGCTTCGCCACTTTCCTGCACCGAGGAATAGCCTTCGGGCAATTGCGCTTTGAGTTGGCTGACTACCTCAAGGTACTGATCAATTTGCTCGAAGAGATTAAAGTCTCCTTCGAAAGGTTTAGGACTGTCATGAAGGCGGCGAAATGCCCGCCCCGTCCGTTCCAGCACCGCTGCATCCTTGAACCGCTCGATATCGAGAGTGACCGCATTTTCGATATAGCGGGTAACCATCGTGCCTGTGCTTGAGTCGAAATAAAGAATCTCTGCATTGACCCCGACATCGGAGGCGATTTGTGCATTTTTCTGCTCACGCACTCGGTCAATGTAATCCTCTGTTCCTTCCCCTGCCAGGCGAAGTACGAATCGTCCCTCGGGAGACTGCACCAGAAAGTTTCGGTTGGTAAGGCCTCCGAGCCGCTCCGCGGTGAGATCTTTTAAGTCATACTGACTAAAAGGCGGCACCGAGCCGAGCGCCTCTTGAAGTGAATCATCCATCTGAGGGTTCTCCAGGTAAATGACGACGCGACTTGGCTTTCCTTTGAATCTGCCGGATTATTGTCTCGGAAGCAGGTTCTCAGGATCGTAAAGCCCTTTGCAGCCGACTGCTTCAACTTTAACGGGATAGGGCTCGTCGAAGTACTCAAGCAGGAGTTCGCGTCCTTCCTCTGCATACTCTTTGGGAAGATAGGCGAGCGCAATGTTTTTGCCTACCGATGGGCCAAAAGCGATACTGGTGGTGTAAGACCGTCGCCCCAGTGCATCGACCAGCACCTCGCCGGAGTCTGGATCCACGACAGGGCAGATACCGACGGGGTAGCGCTCCACCCCGTCTTTGTCCCGGTTATCCGTCATGGTAAGGGTGCACAAGTAAGCAGGCTGGGACGTCCGTTCCCGCTGCGCCACATATGCTGATTTGCCATGAAAATCCGCTTCCTTAACGGTCGGACGAGCAAGCCCCGCCTCGATCAGGTTGTATTCAGTAAGAAGATCGGCATTCTGAAGACGGAAACTCTTTTCCAGGCGTCTTGAATTTGCGTAGGTTTCCACGCCGACCGGCGTCGCGCCTTGCTCAAAAATCAGATCCCACAATGACATCCCATAGCTGAAGGGGACATGCAGTTCCCAGCCGGATTCACCGACATAGGAAATCCGGAAAGCGAGTACCGGGATTCCCCGTACGGTGATTTCTTTTGTTGTCGCAAAAGGGAAGTTTGACGGATCCATTTCTTCAGGTGCATCCGCGACAGCCTGAATGATCTTGAGTGCATTCGGCCCCCACAGACCAAGACAGGCCATATGATCGCTGCGGTCCTCAATGAAGACACTCCAGTTATGGTCTTGCGCCATCCGCTGCAGCCACACGCAGTCACGGTTACCAGCATCAGCACCATCGACGATCCGGAAACGATCTTCCGCAAGACGCAGCACAGTCAAGTCGGCACGGACTCCGCCCTCCTGATCCAGGAAGTGGGTATAGATTCCTTTTCCGATCGCGGTGGTGCCTCCGACCTTGGCGACGCAGGCGTATTCCATAAGTGTTTCGGCATCATTGCCGCTGACGTCATACACGGCGAAATGTGACAGGTTGATCATGCCGGCACCCTCTGACATCGCCAGATGCTCTGCGTTGGAGACCCGCCAGAAATGCCGGTTGTCCCATTCGTTCTCCCGCACTGGAACCTGATCAGCGTATTTTTCAAGCAGATGTTCGTTGGCGGCATAGCCATGCGCCCGCTCCCAGCCCGCGAGTTCCATAAAGTAACCACCCAGTTCCTGTTCGCGCTGCCAGAAGGGGCTGCGGCGCAGACCACGGCCCTGCGTATAGGGTTCGCGGTTATGAACTGCAGGGTTATAGATTTTGAAAGCGCTTTCGTAACAGCGCCCCCGAATGTATTCGGGCGTTTTCTGCATCGGGTAATAGCGCGCTATGTCAATGCTGTTGATGTCCATCTCGGCAACCCCGTCCGTCATCATATCGACGAGCACCTTGGCGACACCTGGGGCATCCTTGACCCATACCGCTTCCGCGTACCAGAGCCCCCGGGTTTTCGGTGACTCGCCGATCGAAGGACCGCCATCGGCAGTAACCTGCAGCAGGCCGTTAAAGGAATGTCTTTCGTTCCAGCCAAGTTCGCCGAGGATGGGCGTCAGTTCCATCGCCCGCTCCAAAGGTTCGATGATCTGTTCAAGCTCGAGGTCACGTTGCGAGGGCGACCAGTGGGATTCGCCTTTTTCGAGTAGATCTTTGGGGTGAACCAGTCTCGGATCTTTTTCTTCGTAGTAACCCCATTCGATCTGCCCGCCTTCGGCTGTGGTGGGGTCGCCGGTGTCACGCAGGTACGCGGAATTGCCCTGATCACGCAAAAGCGGGTATCCGATCTCTTTGCCGGTGCCGGCGAACTCTTCGTAGGGACCAAAAAAAGAAAGCGGATGATCAACAGGCATGATCGGAAGATCTTCTCCCGCCATCTGTGCAACCAGTCGACCCCACAGACCTGCGCAGACGACAACGGCGTCGGCAGCAATCGTACCGCGACTGGTTTCTACTGCCTGGATGCGGCCGTCAGCGATCTTGAATCCAGTAGCCTCGGTGTTTTGGAAGACCTGCAGTTCGCCGCTCGCTTCAGCCTGATCGACCAGTTTGCCGGCAACCGTCTGTGACCGGGGAATGACCAGACCGGCATCCGGATCCCACATGGCGCCCTGAACCATGTCCTGTTCGATAAGCGGCATCTTCTCTTTGGTTTCTTCAGCACTGATCATTTTCACGTTGGTGCCAAAGGCCCGTCCTGAACTGACTTTGCGCCTGAGTTCGGCCATTCGTTCATCGTCATCATGCCGGGCGACCTCAAGGCCGCCGACGCGGCTGTAGTGACCCATCGCGTCATAGAACTCCACGCTGTAGCGTGTGGTGTAGCAGGTCATGTTGTCATGGGCCGTCATGTAACAGAAATCCGACGCATGAGAGGTGGAGCCGATGTCCGTGGGCACCGAGGATTTGTCTACCCCAACAATGTCCGTCCAGCCCTTGGCAATCAGGTGGTGGGCGACGGACGAGCCGACGATGCCGCCGATACCGATAATGACGACATTTGCTTTCTCGGGAAAACTGGCCATGAATGACTCCTGCTCTACTGCGCGAAACTTGTGAACATGGAACACCGCCGTCTGAAAACGGGAAAGGTGGTTCTTTTGCGACAGATAGGTTACGCCTGAGTTCCGTGAAAAATCAACCGCACGGGCGAAGCCGTCTCGGGCCAGGGCGCCGGATCTCGATCCCGGGGCTTCCCTACATCGATGCACTCATCAAGACGATCCCGCCAACGACGATCAGGGCCGCCGTCACGCGATAGAGCAGGTGGCGTTCCTTCAAGAAAAATGCCCCAATGAGGACGGCGATGACCACGCTGGTCTCACGCAGCGCGGACACCCAGGCCATGGGATGCGTACTCATGACATAGATCACCAGTCCATAGGCCATCGCAGAAACCAGGCCACTGAACCAGAGGCCACGCCAGTGCGCCCGGTAGTAGGGTTTCCATGTGGTTCTTCGCATGGCGATGACGAGCGGACAGAAGGTTGCCGCCTCCAGCACGAACAGCCAAAGAATGTAACTGAGCTCCGTGCCGGCCTCCCGGACGCCCAACCCATCGGCCAGGGTGTAGGCCGTGATCCAAAGTGCGGTCCCAAAAGCAAAGAAGATCGGTTTGAGCGCGCCTTTGCGCGGCAGGCCGTCTTCAAAACTGAGGCTGACGATGCCAACGCTGGCCACGGCAAGGCCTGCCATCGCGAGTGGGGGAAAGTGTTCACCGGCGACAAGTGTCCCGGATACGGCGATCAAGAGGGGCGCGCTGCCCCGGGCCAACGGATAAAC
>WTHR01000073.1:0-2518 GCA_011523045.1 Gammaproteobacteria bacterium
TTATGGAGCCCATTAACGAATTTCTTGCCTTGCTGGACGAGCGTACGTCGGAAGAGGTGGTTCAATTAAGATCACAAGGCCGTTTGATTTTGCAGATTGTCGTGGCGCTTTCCGGCCTCGCGATCCTGTTGAGTTTTGCGTCTATCCTGGCATTGAGAAGAAAAGTCTTGAGGCCTCTGTCGCTTGTCTCGGAAGCGACCCAGCTCGTCAGTGACGGCCATTACGAACACCAGATTGATCATCATTCGAGCGACGAAGTCGGCAGATTGGTTGCAGCCTTTAACGCAATGGTCGACAAAACCCGACAATACGTCGCTGAAATGAATAGCGCCAACACCACGCTTCAGCAGAACCAGAAGGATCTTCAGGAAGAAAAGAAAAAATCCGAGGAACTGCTGCTCAACATCCTACCGGGCGTGATTGCTGATCGATTACGTGACGGGGAAACCACCATCGCGGATGAGTTCCCCGATGTAACCGTGATGTTCGCAGATCTCGTGAACTTTACGAAGTTATCGGAAGAGTTGGGTCCTTATGAATTGGTCAAGCTGCTAAACGATATCTTTGCGATCTTTGACCGCAGGCTCGAGGAGTTTGGTTTAGAGAAGATCAAGACGATCGGCGATTGCTATATGGTGGTGGCGGGAGTACCTGAGCCGGCGGCTGATCATGCGAGAAGGGTGTGCGAGTTTGCCTTTGCGATTCGTGAGGACTTTGCCCGGTTCGTCGCCACTCGGGGTATTGGCGTCGGAATGCGCATTGGTGCCCACTCAGGAACCGCCATTGCAGGCGTAGTCGGAACCAAGAAATTTGCCTATGATCTATGGGGCGACGTGGTTAATGTCGCAAGCCGAATGGAGTCTTCCGGAGAGCCAGGCGAGATTCATGTCTCCGAGGCCTTCATGGTCAGGTTGAAAGACCTTTACGAATTTGAAGCGCGCGGCAATATTGAGATCAAAGGCAAAGGACCAATGCAGACGTTTTTTGTCAGCGGTCGACGCTACGCTCGACAGTAAAACGCTGCGGAGGTTTTGATGGAGTCGGGCGTGCGGTTTTCCTATAACGCTTAAGGGAGCGACAAGATGAAAGTGGGGTTCATTGGATTGGGAAATGTGGGCGGCAAACTGTCCGGCTCACTGTTGCGTAATGAGATTGATTTGATGGTCCATGACCTTAACCAGGATCTCGTCAACGACTTCGTCTCCCGCGGCGCGGAGCGGGCTGACGGACCTGCGTCCATGATGCGGGACTGTGATGTGGTTATTACCTGCTTGCCATCCCCTGCAGCATCAGCGGCGGTAATGGATGAGATGCTGCCTGAGGTAAAGGAAGGCAAGATCTGGATGGAGATGTCTACAACCGATGAGGCTGAGGTTAAGCGCCTAGGCGCCCTGGTGATGGAGCGGGGCGGGGCCGCGGTGGATTGCCCGGTGTCTGGCGGCCGTCATCGCGCCGCTACGGGGAATATTTCGATTCTGGCGGGCTGCGATCGCAAAACCTTTGAAGAGATTGCGCCTTTTCTCAAAACCATGGGCCGTCGGATTCTGCATACGGGGGAATTGGGGTCCGCGTCGATTCTCAAGGTGCTAACCAACTACCTCGCGACCGCCAATCTGGTCACTTGTTGTGAGGCCTTGGTCACGGCAAAAGCGGCTGGTATGGATCTCAACACCACTTATGAAGCGATGAAGATCTCTTCGGGCACATCTTTTGTTCATGAAACAGAGAGCCAGGTGATTCTTAATGGCTCCCGGGATATCTCCTTCACAATGGACCTTGTAAAAAAAGATGTCGGCCTTTTTCAGGAAGTGGCCACAAGAAACAATGTTCCCCTGGAGATTGCCCCGATGTTGGTCGAAATTTTCAACGATGGCATTAAGCGTTTTGGAGAACGAGAGCTTTCGCCCAATATCATCAAGCGCCTGGAAGAGGCGACCGGCCTGGAAATTCTCGCGCCAGGGTTTCCGGCGGAAATGCTGGATGATGAGCCGGAAGAGTCGGGATATGAGGTTATTCCACAAGGCCTGTAGTTCCTGATCCCGTCAAATGATCTTTACACCCAGGTCTCGGCAGTACGCGGACAGGCTCGAAGAAAGATACAGGGCCACATTGTCTGCCGAGCAGGCAGCGCAAACTGAGGAGATTGAGCCGGTTGGTGAGCCTGCCAGAATGACGAGACGTCAGGGTGCGTTGGCGCTGGCAGTTTTCTTAGGATTCTTCGGGCTGCTGGTGATCCCGCTGCTGTTCTGGCTGGGTATTATCAGTTGAGGCTTAGAGCATCCAGAATCAAGAATCAAGAATCAAGAAGTGAGCAATCAGAGTAAAGAAAGTCAAAAGAGTAACAAGATGCTTTGGCGATTAGGTTTGTTGGGTTTTTTCGGATATTCAATCTTCAGACTCTGGAGTGAGGGTTGGAGTTTCTCTTTGTTTTATCTCCATATGACTGGCGCATTTGCTTTCTGGGTAGGGCTGGGAGGAATAGTGATCTGTGGTATCGGGTGCGTCGTACTGCTCTCCA
>WTHR01000073.1:2618-5054 GCA_011523045.1 Gammaproteobacteria bacterium
TGCGCCCCGCCTGGTTTATGCGGAACCTCTGCGAGCGTCAGGCCCATTTCAATTCCGCTCAATGTGCTCGCCAGCATCAGTTCGTTGAAATCGCCCAAGTGACCAATCCTGAAGACTTTGCCGGCGAGTTGACCCAGTCCGTTGCCTAGGGACATATCACATTGATCGAGAATGACTGTGCGCAGGGCATCGGCATCATGTCCCTGGGGCATCATCACAGCCGTTAATGAATTGCTGTAACGGTCTGGATCCAGGCACAAGAGCTCAAGCCCCCATGCCCGGACAGCGCATCGGGTCGCCTCCGCCAATCGGGCATGACGGGTGAATACGTCATCCAGCCCCTCTTCAAGCAGTATCGCAATTGCCTCGCGCAACCCGAAAAGCAGATTGGTCGCCGGGGTATACGGGAACAGTTGGCGCTGATTGGCGTCGATGACATCCTGCCAGTCCCAATAGGCTTTCGGGAGCGTGGCATTGCGAGCCGCGTGAAGGGCCTTGTCACTGACCGCGTTGAAACTTAACCCCGGCGGCAGCATCAGGCCTTTTTGGGAGCCGGCGATAGTGACATCAACACCCCAGTCGTCATGACAATAGTCGATAGACGCGAGAGAAGAAATCGTGTCCACCATAAGCAGGGCAGGGTGGCCGGTCTGATTCATCGCCAGACGGGCCTTTTGAATGTCAGAGCAGACCCCAGTTGAGGTCTCATTATGAACAAGGCAGACAGCTTTGATTGATCCTGATTTATCCTGCGCCAGCGTCTCTGTGAGCACATCAATATCAACCCCATGGCGCCAATCTGTGGGAAGCACGGTGGTTTGAAGCGATAGTTTCTGGGCAAGGCGGCACCAGGTGGACGCAAAGTGCCCGGTCTCGTAGATGAGGACGTGGTCATTGGGGGAGAGACAGTTAACCAATGCCGCTTCCCAGGCGCCCGTGCCTGATGCCGGAAAGGTGACTATGGGACCACTGGCTTTAAAAATGAGCGGCAGCTGTTCGAGAATATTTGCAGCCAGTTCGCGGAATTCTGGTCCGCGATGATCGATCGTCGGGCGACTGATCGCTTTAAGGATGCGATCGGGCACATTCGTTGGCCCTGGAATTTGCAGAAGGTGACGCCCGGACATGACTGGATCCTGAAAAAAGCATCGGTAAAGGTCGATTGCATTCTGAGTATCGATTTGGCGTAATGTCAAGAAACCCAAGGCACGGTCATACCACCTGGAAGTTTCTTTGACTAAACCAAAAAGCGCATCGGCATCGACCGACCCACCCATTGCATCACGCCTTCGTAATGAAATTGAGGGAGAGGTGTGGTTCGACGCGTTCTCTCGTGGGCGTTACTCCACTGACGCCTCGGCGTATCAAATAGAACCGATTGGTGTTTTAGTGCCCCGGACGGCAGAAGACGTTGTCTCGGCGATACAGATCGCGGCCGATGAAGAAGTCGCGATCCTGCCTCGGGGTGCGGGGACTTCGCAATGTGGTCAGACAGTGGGGCGGGCTCTGGTCATCGATAACAGCACCTATCTCAATAGGACGTTGGAAGTGGATGACACAGCCAAGACCGTACGCGTCGAGCCGGGGATCGTTCTCGATCATTTGAATCGGGAACTTGCGGCCCACGGCCTTATGTTTCCGGTTGATGTCTCGACTGCGGCCCAAGCCACAATCGGCGGGATGGCCGGCAACAACAGTTGCGGCGCCCGTTCGATTCGCTATGGAACGATGCGGGACAACGTTTTGTCCATCTCCGGCATTCTCCCTACAGGAGCGCGCCATCGTTTTGGGGGTCTGGCGCAAAGCGGGCCGCGCGGGACACTGGAGCACGCACTGCTTGAGATTGGCGCCACGGAGACGCAGGAGATCCAAAGACGTTTCCCAAAGGTGCAAAGACGGGTAGGCGGATACAACATTGACGCCCTGATTGCCCCGCTGGATGGCGGTGAAGTCAACCTTGCTCATCTGTTGGTTGGCTCAGAGGGCACACTCGCATTTTCGGAAGAAGTCGAATTGAAGTTGGTGGATGTGCCGAAACATAAAGTGCTCGGCGTGTGCCACTTCCCGACGTTTTATGCTGCCATGGAAGCGTCACAGCATCTGGTGGCGCTTGGCCCCTGTGCGGTGGAGTTGGTGGATAAGACCATGATTGACTTATCCCGAGAAAATCCCGTTTTTCGCCCCGTCATCGATCGATGTGTCAAAGGGGAGCCCCAGGCATTGTTGCTGGTTGAGTTTGCGGGGGAGTCGGAGCCTGATCAGTTGGCAGCCCTGAAGCGACTGCATGAACTGATGGGGGATCTGGGATTTCCAGATTCGGTGATCGATGCGGTGGATCCGCAATTTCAAAAAGAGATCTGGGAGGTCCGAAAGGCGGGCCTTAACATCATGATGTCTATGAAGGGGGACGGGAAGCCAATCTCCTTCATCGAAGAC
>WTHR01000114.1 GCA_011523045.1 Gammaproteobacteria bacterium
AAATTGGGTTTGAACTAGGTTGGTGCATACTTAAAATATATATAACTTTCTCAATAAAGTGAAAGATTCTAAATACTGAAAAGTTATATGGTTGTTATAAATAGTTATAACGCAAGAAGACGATTCTGTGTCGTTAAAAATCAGGTTGGCAGCAGGGTTTGATTGCATTTAACGAGCCAAAATTTTCTCAGACCAGCTAAGTCAACAAGAAAGAGCTAGCGCAGACCGTAGGTCTCTTGATGTCGGATTCGGTTATGATGAGTTGGTTTTTGCCACAAGATGAAATTGATTAATGTCAGCTGATATCGAAACCATTCGGGGCATCCTGGTCGAGCGAAAAGTCATCGCGGTAGTGGGGCTCTCGGCAAATTGGTGGCGCCCGAGTTTCTTCGCCGCAAAGTACATGCAGGATCATGGGTATCGAATTATTCCCGTGAATCCCAACTACGAAGAAATCTTGGGGGAAACCTGCTACCCCTCGCTTGAGGACATACCTAAAGACGTCGGCGTAGAGATCGTTGATGTTTTTCAAAAGCCTGAGGCCGCGCCCGCTGCTGCAAAGAGCGCGGTTGCGATTGGGGCGAAGGTGTTGTGGCTTCAGATTGGCGTCATTAATGAAGAAGCCAAAGCCATTGCAGAAGAGGGAGGTCTTGAGGTGGTCGTCGACCGATGCGTCAAGATCGAGCACGGCCGACTGCTTGGCGGACTCAACCTCTTTGGCGTGACGACCAAGGTCATTTCTGCAAAACGACCAAGATGGCTGGTCTACTGAAACTTAAGTTCAGCTTGAGAAGATTGCTATGACTGATCGCGAATTCGGATTTGAAACCCTCTGCCTGCATGCGGGTCAGCTGCCCGATGCGGCGACCGCGTCTCGTGCTGCCCCGATTTACCAGACGACGTCCTATGTATTCGACAGCACGGATCATGCGGCGAGTCTTTTCAACCTCCAGACCTTTGGGAATGTGTATTCGCGGATGATGAATCCCACCAATGCCATGCTGGAAGAGCGGCTTGCAACCCTTGAAGGGGGTCGGGCAGGGCTGGTGGTCGGATCGGGCATGGCGGCACAGATGGTGGCGCTGCTTACCCTTCTGGAGGCTGGCGATGAACTGGTCGCTGCGAGCACGCTCTATGGAGGGACCTATTCGCAGTTTGACTACACTTTTCGCCGTATGGGGATCCAAACCCATTTTGTCGACCCGGATGATCCCGAGAACTTTGCCAAGGCAATCACACCAGCGACCAAAGCGGTCTATGCCGAGACGATCGGAAATCCGCTTAACAACATCCTGGATATTTCCGCGGTGGCACAGATTGCACATGATGCCGGTATTCCGCTTGTGATGGATAACACCTTCGGGACGCCTTATCTTTGTCGGCCTTTTGAATTTGGGGCGGATGTGGTGACGCACTCGGTCACCAAATGGATTGGAGGGCACGGCACCTCGATCGGTGGCGCGATTGTGGAATCAGGAAAGTTCCCCTGGGACAGCGGCAAGCACCCAGGCATGACTGAGCCCTCGAAGGGGTATCACGGCATTCGCTTTTATGAAACCTTTGGTGATTTCGGCTTCATCACCAAGGCGCGCATGGAAACGCTGCGCACACTTGGTCCGACGATGAGTCCCATGAGCGCATTTCTCTTTCTTCAGGGCCTTGAGACGCTCCCGCTTCGCATGGATCGGCACTGCAGTAATACTTTGGCGGTCGCCAATTTCCTGAATGATCATCCTTTTGTGTCCTGGGTGAAATATGCCGGTTTGCCGGACAATCCCTACCATGAGCTGGCTCAGAAGTACCTGCCCAGGGGGGCAGGCGGTGTTCTGACCTTTGGCATCAAAGGGGGTCAGGAGGCAGGCATCCGTTTCATCGAAAACGCCCAGTTCCTGAGCCATCTTGCCAACGTGGGCGACGCCAAAACGCTGGTCATCCACCCGGCATCAACCACCCACCGTCAGTTGAATGAGGAAGAGCAGGCCAGCGCCGGCGTGACGCCAGACATGATCCGGATGTCGGTCGGCCTTGAAACGCTGGACGATATTCTCTGGGATATCGATCAGGCGCTATCGAAGTCGCAAAAACCCTGAACCTTCAGCGAGTTCGCTGACCGCTTATGAACTGCTGTCACTACTATCAGTTTATTCCCGGCAACGAGCAGGTGTTCTCGGCTGATGTCACGCGAATCCGCTATGGTTGCGGCGTGCTTAAGGAGTTGGGGCAGGAGGCCCGCGCTCTCGGCATAAAGCGGGCAGCGGTCTACACAGATTCACGCATTCGCTCATTGCCACTCTTCGACGAGGCGGTGGCTGCGCTACGTGCTGAAGGTATCGAAGCGGTGATCTACGACGAAGTCCGTGTAGAGCCTACCGATGTTTCCTTTAAAGAGGCTGCCCGATTCGCCAAGAGCGGTGCGTTTGACGGTTTCATCTCGATCGGAGGCGGATCCGTAATCGATACGGCCAAGGCGGCAAATCTCTACAGCAGTTGCGAAGGCGACTTTATGGACTACGTCAATGCGCCGATCGGTCGCGGCCTTGTTGTTTCCGGACCGCTCCGTCCCCACCTTGCTTGTCCAACTACGGCGGGGACGGGAAGTGAGAGTACCGGCATTGCGGTCTTTGATCTTTTGGAGATGAAGTCAAAAACCGGGATCTCGTCCCGGGCATTACTGCCCGATCGGGGCATCGTTGATCCACGCTGGACTGAGTCGCTGCCCGCCACGGTCATGGCCGCAACCGGATTTGACGCCATCAGCCACGCGCTTGAGGCGCTGACTGCCAAGCCCTTTACCAGTCGCCCCAGTCCTGAGAACATCTCCGGCCGCCCCATGCCTCAGGGTGCCAATCCCTTCAGTGATACTTTATGCCGGGAATCCTTGCGCCAGGCCGGCAAGTACCTGGTTAGAGCGGTCAACGATAGGGCTGACCACGAAGCACGGCATGCCATGATGTATGCGGCGACTCTGGCAGGCGTTGGTTTTGGTAACGCGGGTTGCCATCTTCCGCATGCGATGTCGTATCCCGTCTCCGGCCGAGTAGAGCACTATCGGCCGGAGGGGTATCCCGGAGTTGAGCCGATCTGCCCGCACGGGATGTCCGTGATCGTGAATGCCCCGGCGGCTTACCGCTTTACGGCCCCGGGATGTCCAGAACGGCATGCCGAAGGCGCAGAGCTATTGGGTGCTGATACCCACGATACTGTTGCTGCCGAGGCGGGCGCTGTCCTTGCGGGCCACATCGAAGAGATGATGCAGGCAACCGGCGTGCCTAACGGCATCGGTGGTGTCGGATTTACCGAGGAGGCAGTCGATGGTCTTGCCGAGGCGGCAAGCGCTCAGCAGAGACTCTTGCTGGTAGCGCCTGTTTCAGTCGACCAAGCGGATTTAAGGAACCTTTACCGGAATGCGCTGAGTTACTGGTAGCACTCGTGAGGGATCGGTGCATCACGAATCAATCGAGGTAACCCCTGTTTCGGTTCGGATGATCTTGCCGTCTTTAATGAGATGCACTGCGACAGGGGCTTTCGTGTTGTTGCCTTCAAAATCCACTACGTGGTTTGCTACGAAACGGCGTCAGCGCATATCTCTTCAAGCACTTTGTGCACAGCCTGGGCATGGCCTTTTGCTTTTACGCGTCGCCAGTGCTTGACGACCTTCCCTTTGGGATCGATCAGTACCGTGGAGCGGATCACGCCTTCTGAGATCTTGCCGTACATATTTTTCTCGCCCCAGGCATCATATCGGCTCATCATTTTATGACCTGGATCAGACAGCAAGCTGATCCGCAGTTTGTACTTATCGATAAACTTCTGGTGGGATTCAACAGAATCGGGACTGCAACCAAGCACAACGGCGCCTAGCTTGGAAAATGCTTTGAGATCGCTGGTGAAGTCCTGAGCCTCAATGGTGCAGCCGGGCGTATCGTCTTTAGGGTAGAAATACAAAACCACCCACTGGCCGGCATAGTCAGCCAGCCGTACCTTTTCGCCTTTTTCGTTCTCCAATGTGAACGCGGGCGCTTTTTTTCCTTCTTCTATTGCCACCTTGATGTTTCTCCTCAATGAGCAGTGGGGTGAGCGCAATCCTGTGGATTCAGGAAATGCAAGATCCAGCCGAATTATCGCTTGGTTGCGTGAAACGGGCGAGACCCGATTTGATTCTGATACAGCGGATAATAGTGTTATGATATAACATTACTTTTCTAAAATCTCCTTAAATAACTGGATAACCACCATGAATCCCAAACAACTTAAACGTCTATTTCCCGCGCTGGCGCTTCCAATGATCCTCTCTAGTGGAGTGTTGAAAGCCGATGTGCCTAATGTGGTTGCGGATATTGCGCCGGTGCATTCGCTTATTTCCATGGTGATGAAAGGTATTGGCGAGCCGCAATTACTGATCCCGCAGAATGCATCGCCGCACCATTACGCGATGCGTCCGTCAGAAGCCAAGGCACTGCAGGAAGCGAATCTGGTGGTTTATCTTGGGCACGATATGACGCCCTGGCTCGAGCCGTTGTTTGAGACAGTGGCAGCTTCGGCGGAGCCTTTGGATCTGTCAGAGGTAGACGGTGTGTTGCAACTCTCTTACCGAGAAGGGCCGGTCTTTGGTGAGCACGAAGGCCATGACGATCATGACGACCACGAAGGCCATGATCACGAGGAAGAAGGCCATGACGATCATGACGACCACGAAGGTCATGAGAACGAAGCACACAATGATGGTGAAGAAGGCCATGGTGCTGGCGAATTTGAGTGGGCGGGAATCTTCAGTGTTGGCGATTCTTCGCACACTTGGTTGATGCAAAAAGTTGGCGGCGATTATGCTGATCCCACAATGCGTTTGGTACTCATGCCAACTGATTCACCTGTCGAAGAAACAATGCATTCCCTGGAGGAAACCGCTGAGAATCTGATTGGCGGGGACTCATGCGACATAATTGAGGATGGAGAATCTATGACACCCTTGGCAGCAGGGTCGTGCTTCGAGTTGCACGTGGGGGGCGGAAATGATTCATCGTTCGGCATTGATACAGCTGGAATCACGGGCCTCGTGGTCTATGCTCAGCATGTGCCTACGGAGTTTGAGCGCGATCAACACTATCTTAAAGACTCAGCGGGTACCGACATCGAACCTATCGCTCAAGAAGGCGGAGGTGATCACCATCACCATCACCATGGCGGTAACGATCCCCATATGTGGCTCGATCCAGAGAACGCGCTTGTTTGGCTTGATGCCATTGCGTCCGAACTCGGCCATATCGACCCCGAGAACGCAGCGCGCTATCGGGCAAATGCCAACACGGCAAAAGAAGAGATCTCACATGAGATACACCATATCGAGGATCATCTTAAGTCAGTTCAAGGGAAAGGATTCCTTGTATTCCATGATGCTTACCAGTACTTTGAGAATCGGTTTGGAATCTCCGCAACGGGATCAATTTCCATAGGCGACGCCTCAAAGCCAAGCCCCAAGCGCTTGCAGGAGTTAAAGCATCATTTTGAAGAGGAAGGAATTCACTGCGTGTTGTCTGAGCCCCAATATTCGTCGAAACTGATCGATAGTGTGTTTGGCGGTTTTAAGCCTCATATTGGTGTGGCGGACCCGATCGGGGTAGATCTTGAGTTGGGTTCCGGTCTTTATCTCGAACTGCTTGAAAACCTCGCGTCCGGAATTGCACAATGCGTTAACCACTAACGGGGTCTTAGTCTCCATGGGTTCCAGGAAAGCAACAACAGAGTCACCTGCGCAAGCCTTTCGTGCGCACGATCATGACGAATGTTCCCGCTCGCTGATGGATGCAGCGCAAACGCTGTGTGTCGAGCGGGGGCTTCGGCTGACTCCGGTACGCCAAAAAGTGCTGGAACTCTTGCTGAAGTCACACGCACCCCTTGGCGCCTACGCTATCCTGTCACAGCTCGCCGATTCCGGTTTTAATGCCCAGCCTCCGGTGGCGTACCGGGCTTTGGATTTTCTGGTGGAAAACGGATTTGCGCATCGTATTGAGAAGATCAATGCTTTTGTGGCTTGCAACCGACCGGGTCAAGGGCATGCGCCGGTGTTCATGATCTGTAATGACTGCGGGCAGGTTGCGGAGACCTCAGCAAAAACACAGAGCAGTTCGCTTGATCGCACGGCTCGTGCCATTGGCTTTGATATTCAGCATACGGTAGTGGAAGCCCAGGGCGTGTGCGCTGGGTGTCGTGAGAGGGCCTCGATGTGAGTCTGATTCAGGCCCAGAGACTGGGCGTGCGCATAGGGGGTCGTCAAATTCTGCGCGATGTTGATCTTTCAGTTCGAAAGCGTGAGATCGTTACCGTTGTGGGTCCCAACGGCTCTGGCAAGACGACTCTGCTCAGGGTGTTGATCGGAGCGCAGGCGCCTTCTGAAGGTGCTGTGGTCCGTGAAGCAGGATTGAGGGTGGGTTATGTGCCACAGCGTCTCGCCATCGATCAGGCCATGCCCCTCACGGTAGCCCGGTGGCTCGCATTATCCGGGATAAAAGACAGGCAACAGCATCTGCAGGTCGCCGAGCAGGTCGGGATTTTGGGCCTGCTCAAGCAGCAGATGTCGTCTCTTTCCGGCGGAGAATTTCAGCGCGCACTTCTGGCCGAAGCGCTCCTCGTGAGACCTGATCTGCTGGTGCTGGATGAGCCAACGCAGGGTCTTGATCAGCCTGCCGTCGCATCCTTTTATAAGTTGATTGAAGGCGTCCGCGATGACCTAGATTGCGCCGTTCTGATGGTCAGCCATGACTTGCATGTCGTGATGCGCTCATCTGATCATGTGATCTGCCTGAACGGCCATGTGTGTTGTCAGGGAACGCCAACGTTGGTCTCTGCTGCGCCTGAGTATCAGGCGCTTTTTGGCTTTAATACCGAAGGGGCGCTGGCGCTGTACCGACATGAGCATGACCATCGTCATGATCATGCACAGCAGGGCGGAAGCGATGCTGGATGATTTTCTGTGGCGTGCAGCGCTTGCTGGCATGGCAGTTGTATTGGCATCGGGCCCTTTAGGCTGTTTTGTTGTCTGGCGCCGGATGGCATATTTTGGCGACGCCACAGCCCACGCTGCGATCCTGGGAGTAGCCCTGTCTCTTGGGTTTTCCATCTCGGTTTTTGTCGGGGTGCTCATTACGGCTTTGGCGATGGCGTTCATGATTCTCTCTTTTTCTGGGCGGGTATTTACCGTTGACACATTGCTCGGTGTTGCGGCTCATGGGGGCCTCGCATTGGGACTGGTGGCTGTCACTTTTATTCCTGGTGTTCGAGTGGATCTTTCAGCGTACCTTTTCGGTGATATCCTGGCGGTGGGGCGCCTGGACCTTCTGATTATCGGCGCGGGATGCTTGGCCATTTTGGTGGTGCTGTGGTTTCGCTGGGAGCGGTTGCTGCTGCTTACCCTGAATGCCGATCTGGCTGCGGCGCGGGGAATTGATACCAGACGTGAGAACATGATCTTGACGGTGATGCTGGCGGTATTGGTCGCGGTCGCCATCAAGATCGTTGGGGCGTTATTGATAACGGCCATGTTGATCATCCCCGCCGCTGCTGCACGTCCCATTTCGCGTACACCAGAGTGGATGGCAGTTCTCGCTGTTGCCGTGGGAGTTATCGCCGTTTTATCGGGACTGTTTGGGTCATTTAACTGGGACTTGCCAACAGGCCCGAGCATTGTGACTGCCGCCACCGCGATTTTTGCGGTCGCAAGTCTTTTTGCCCTGACCAGAACGAAAGTTTTGCGCTAAGTATTTTGATCTCCGGGTACTTAACCCAGAGGTATCCAAACCGCAAGGAGGCATTGGAGGCCGTTGCAAGCCATCTGGGGCAAGTACTCGAATCTGCGCTGGCAAACCATCATCGGGTGACTTTTGGCGTTTGCGGCGGCAGAACCGCTGAAGCTATTTTTCCGATGCTGTCAGAGTTGCCGCTAAATTGGGACTCTATGGATGTGTTGCTGATCGATGAGCGTTGGGTGCCTAGCGAAAGCGCAAAAAGCAATGAAAAACTGGTGCGGCACACATTGCTGCAGAGTCACGGTGCTGCTGCCACAGTGGTCGGACTGAAAACCCACCACGATTGTGCTCTGGAGGCATTGGACGCCGTAGAGCAGCGGCTGGATCAAGGGTTGTTGCCGATCGATGTGCTGTTCGTCAGTATGGGCGATGATGGTCATATTGCCTCGCTCTTTCCACAAGGCGCCGAGAATGCGGAAACCCGGCAAAAGGTCGTTGCGTCCAGTTCTCCGCTTGCCCCTCATGAAAGAATCAGTCTCGCCCCCTGGGTTTTGAAAGACGCCAAGCGCATCATTTTGCCGATCTTTGGCGAGAAGAAGCAGGCGCTTTTCGACAAAGTGACCCGGCAAGACCCAAGCACGGAGTATCCTGTGTGGCATGTTTTGTCTCACGATGACACCCGGTGTGAGGTATTTCTGGCTCCTTGAGACTGGCTCTTGTGTCGCCAGTGGGCGGCACTAGAATCATCCCTCATGAAGCACCCACCCGGGTCGATGTTTTCTTGTTTGGGAGATAAAGCATCAGCAACTTAACGACATTGACTGATTCGGGCGTGGCCGATTTTGACGAGATCGGCCGAGCTTTCAAATGGCAGATCCCGGAACGATTCAATATTGCTGCCGCGGTCTGTGATCGCTATCGGGATGCAGTGAATCATCCCGCACTTCTTTGTGAAAATGCATCAGGTGTCGCAAGCGAGTACACCTTCGCCGACCTGCATCGCCTCTCAAATCAGCTGGCCAACGTTTTTCTGTCAATGGGGGTCAGCCAGGGCGATCGTGTTGCCATTCTATTGCCGCAGCGGGTTGAAACGGGGCTCTGCCATATTGCGGCATGGAAGATCGGCGCGGTGTCCTTGCCGCTCTCCGCTTTGTTCGGCACAGACGCTTTGAGTTATCGACTCGAAGACAGCGGAGCTAAGATTCTGGTCGGCGCTGGGGAAGGACTGGAGAAGATTCAGTCGCTGCGAAATGAGTTGCCGGAACTTGAGGAGGTCATCGACTGCGATGATGATAAAGGCGGGTTCTGGGCGCTACTTGGGCAGGCGAAAGTCGAGTGTGACACGCTGAATACCTTGGCTGACGACCCTGCGATTGTGATCTATACCTCAGGGACGACCGGCCCGCCCAAGGGCGCTGTGTTGGCGCATCGGTGTCTGTTGGGAAATTTGACCGGGTTTGAGATGTCGCAGAACTTTTTTCCTCATCCCGATGACCTGATGTGGACGCCGGCTGACTGGGCCTGGACAGGCGGCCTGCTCGATGGGCTGATTCCAGCCTGGTTTTATGGTCGTCCGGTCTTGGGCTACGACGGAGGACGCTTCGATCCTGAAAAAGCCTGTGATCTCATGGCGCGACATCGTGTCCGTAATGCCTTTATCCCGCCAACGGCGCTGAAGATGCTTCGTCAGGTTGACGACATTCGGGATCGCGGGGTACGACTCCGCAGCGTCATGTCGGCGGGGGAGGCGTTGGGCGCGCAGATTTACGAATGGGCTGAAGAGACCCTGGGTATCCAGATCAATGAAATGTGGGGCCAGACCGAATTCAACTATATTGTGGGCAATTGCTCCAAGATCATGGCAGTTAAGCCTGGCTCCATGGGGAAATCCTATCCTGGCCATCGGGTCGAGCCCATTGATGAATCCGGCAATGTCCTGGCCGATGGCGAGATCGGGGAGTTGTGCGCGCTGCGCGATGATCCGGTAATGTTTTTGGGCTATTGGAAGCGAGATCAGGCAACCCGGGACAAGTTTATTGGCCCGTGGTGGTCCACGGGTGATGTGGGTTATCGTGACAGTGACGGTTATCTGTGGTTTGTGGGGCGCAAGGATGACGTTATCTCAAGCGCAGGGCATCGCATTGGACCGGGGGAGATTGAAGACTGCATATTGAAGCATCCCGCAGTAGTACAGGCGGCAGCGGTGGGCTCTCCCGATGAGCTTCGGGGAGAGATCGTTAAAGCCTTCATTGTGCTTGCTTCTGATGAGACGCCGTCAGATGCCCTGGCTCAGAATATTCAGGACCTCGTCCGTGGGGATCTCGCTGCGTATGAATATCCTCGCGAGATCGAGTTCGTCAGCGAACTGCCCATGACCACCACCGGTAAAGTGCGCCGCATCGAACTGCGCGAACAGGAGATTGCCCGAAAGCGCAACGCCTGATCGGCCTACGATTCGCTCTGCAGCATCCGACCCAGCGGGCGGCCGCCCAGAACATGCATATGCAGGTGAAACACTTCCTGATTGGCATGTCGGCCGCAATTCACCAATAACCGGTAGCCTTCTTCAGCAATGCCTTCAGAGGCGGCCAGATCCCGCGCCACGATAAACATGTGGCCCAGCGTCGCTTCGTCTTCCTCGGATACATCGTTGACAGTGGGAATGATTTTGTTGGGCACGATCAGGATATGGGTTGGCGCCTGGGGATGAATGTCCCGAAACGCGGTGACGCGATCGTCCTGAAATACGATATCGGCTGGCAGTTCGCCTTTCACGATCTTGCTGAACAGCGTGTCTTCTTCCATATGTTGTATCCTGATCGGTAGTGTGTGGTTGATTGGGGTGGGATAGTTTCCCGCCGGCAATCGCCTGTCCGGGACAATAGTCTACGCGTTAAAATCCCACCTTCGCTGTCACGGGATTATCAGCAGACAGTCCCGATAAAACGGAGATTTTAAAGATGTCTTTCAAGGCTTTCAGAATACACCAGCAGGAGAAGGGCGTCCGCGCCGGGTTTGAGCAGATGGAGGTCAGCGATCTGACGGAGGGAGACGTCGTTGTCCGCGTCGCTTACTCGGGCATCAATTTCAAGGATGCCCTGGCTGCTTCGGGCAAGGCCAAGATCCTGAGAGTGCCTGATCTCAATGGCGGGATTGATTTTTCCGGTACGGTCGAGAGCAGCGAAAGCGATCGATTCAAGCCCGGCGATCGTGTGCTGGTATGTGGCTGCGGTCTTTCTGAGACCCGTGACGGCGGCTATGCGGAGATGGCTCGGGTGCCAGCAGGGTGTGTTGTTGCTGTGCCAGACAGCCTGGACCTCCGAGAAGTGATGGCGATTGGAACCGCAGGATTCACTGCCGCGATTGCCATGATTCGGCTCGAGGAAAATGGACAGAGCCCTGATCACGGCCCCATGATTGTCACCGGCGCGACCGGTGGCGTCGGCAGCATTGCAGTCGACATGCTGGCGGCAAAGGGATTTGAGGTAGTAGCGTTGACGGGGAAATCAGATCAGCATGATTACCTGAAGTCATTGGGCGCCACTGAATTTGTCAACCGACATGAGCTTGAAATGGGCGGCCGACCACTGGAGAAAGGACTCTGGGGTGGCGCAGTGGACAACGTTGGCGGAGAGACACTGGGGTGGCTGACTCGAACGGTGAAACCCTGGGGAAATGTCGCATCAATCGGTAACGCCAGTGGTATCAAACTGGAAACCACCGTTATGCCGTTTATCCTGCGCGGGGTGTCGTTGCTCGGTATCAATTCGATAGAAATGCCTGAAGCACTTCGCAACCGGGCCTGGCAACGTCTGGCAGACGACCTGCGTCCGGGTCATCTTGATTTGATAGCACCACAAACGATTGAGTTTGATGATTTGCCTGACGCTTTTGATGATTACCTGACCGGCTCAGTTACCGGCCGAACGGTCATTAGGATTGGTTCTTGAGTCACCCAGAGAATAGCCCGACCCCGGATCATTCGCGAGAGCACTATCGGTACTGGCAGTCAGTCAGCACTCGATGGAAGGATAATGACGCCTATGGCCACATCAACAACGCAGTCTATTACAGTTACATCGACAGCGTTGTGAATCAATTCTTGATCGAACGCCAGTTGCTGGACATCGAAAAGAGCGATTCCATCGGGCTGGTGGTTCAGTCACAATGCCGGTTTTTCCAGCCACTGTCTTATCCAGGTCGGGTAGATTGCGGGTTGCGGGTCACGCATCTGGGAAACAGCAGTGTGAGTTATGAGGTGGGTATGTTTGCGGAGGCCGAAGCGGCTGCCGCTGCGGTTGGCGGCTTCACCCATGTATTTGTGGATCGGGAGGCACGCAGGCCCTGCGCTCTGTCAGTGCCGGTGCGGTCGGCCCTTCAGAGCCTTGTCTGACGACTTTGATTTTTACCACTATGTACCGTGACAATTTAAAAGGCGCCGCGTTCTGGAAGTCTCCACGCAAGGCGATTACCCTGCTGGGCATGTCAGGCGTGGGAAAGACCACGCTGGCATCCCGATTGCCCCGCCAGACCTGGTTTCACTATTCCGGGGATTATCGAATTGGAACGCGTTATCTTGATGAACCCATACTGGATAACGTCAAGCGCGAGGCTATGCGGGTACCGTTTCTCGCAGAATTGCTGCGGACAGATTCGATCTACCTTTGCCACAATATTTCTGTCCACAATCTCAAGCCGATTGCGAGTTTTCTGGGAATGATCGGTAATCCAGAGTTGGGCGGGCTGTCGGTCGATGAATTCAAGCGTCGGCAGAGTCTTCATCGCGAGGCAGAGATCAAGGCAATGCTGGATGTCAGAGCGTTTATCTCCAAGGGACATGACACTTATGGATATCCGCATTTTCTCAATGACGCAGGCGGCAGCCTGTGTGAACTCGACGAGCCGGGTGTACTCGAGCAATTGGCCGAAGATACGCTGATCGTCTATCTCAAGCCATCCGATGCGATGCTGAGTCAAATCATTGAGCGCTCCTTGCAGGAGCCCAAGCCGATGTACTATCAGGACCAGTTTCTTGATCGCGTATTGCCCCAATATCTCGAAGAGCAGGGATTATCTAAGCCAGAGGAAATCGTGCCGGACGATTATTTCCGCTGGATGTTCCCTCGTCTGGTTGAGCATCGGCTTCCGCGGTATCAGGAGATCGCCGATCGCTTTGGCGTCGTGCTTGATGCAACGCGAATCGACGACATCCATAGTGAAACCGAATTCCTTGAATTGATCTGCGACGCACTGGAGTAGCAATGCCCATTGTTGCCAATACGGAGTTACCCAGTTTTGAGCGCTTTCGCCGTGAGGGGGGAGACGTACTGTCGCTGGAGCGTGCCGGCTCACAGGACATTCGGGAGATGCATATCGGCTTGATGAACAACATGCCGGATGCTGCCCTGGAGCCGACCGAGCGGCAGTTTCTTCGATTGATCGGGGGCTGTAACCGTATTGCCCAGTTTCATATCTATCCGTTCTCGCCACCACAGGTTCCCCGCGGCACCGAGGCCCGCGAGCATATTGAGAAGTATTACTATGATTTCGATCAGCTAAAGGAAGAAGGGCTTGATGCGTTGATCGTGAGTGGGGCGAACCCGGTCTGCGACCAATTGCCCGATGAGGCGTTCTGGGATCCCATGTGCGAGGTGCTCGACTGGGCGGTAGAAAATGTCACCTCTACGCTATGTGCATGCCTTGCAACCCATGCCGCGTTCCTGCATTTTCATGGGATCGAACGCCAGCCGTTGCCCGCCAAACGCTGGGGTGTGTTTCCCCATCGCGTGGTGATGGAGCATCCGTTGGTACGCGGCATCAACACGCGCTTCGATGTCCCGCATTCTCGCTGGAATGACATTAGCCCAATTGAGATGAATCAGGCGGACCAGCTTGTTCTGGTCGAAAGTCCAGACGCAGGAGTGCATTTGGCAACCAGTGCTGATGGATTGCGACTGGTGTTTTTCCAGGGTCACCCGGAATACGACAGTTTCAGTTTGTTGAAAGAATACAAGCGCGAGGTAAACCGGTATCTCGCAGGCGAGATCGAAGATTATCCGCCGTATCCCGACAACTACTTCATGGAAGATGCTCAAAAGGTATTGGAAGGCTTTCGTCAGGAAGCAGAACACGCGCGTGCAAAGGGCAGCGAGGTTCGCGCATTTCCTGAAAAAGATGTCCCTGTGGATAACACCTGGGGGGATACGGGAAAAATCGTTTTCAACAATTGGCTGGGCGCGATTTATCAACTGACTGATCGAGACCGTCGGACGCCCTTTATGCCGGGGGTAGACCCCCATGATCCCTTAGCCAGTATCTTTTAGAAAAGGCTTTATTTATAGTAAAAAATAGATGGGCCCGCGCCCACATTTCCTGGGATCTGTGATATAGTCCCACTACAGCGCCGATTTGATCATCAGCTTGCAGGCGCTTTACAAGTTTGCTAAAGCGAGTGTTTGTTGATGGACCCGCTCTAGCAAGTTCGCCGGTGCGGGTTTTTTTGTGGGATTTCCCTGAGTGACCGACCTGCACCGAACGGTAACTTTGAGGAAATGCCATGACTAATAACCGTTTTGAAAAGCTTCTCCGCGATCGAGATTGGCTCCTGGCCGACGGGGCCACGGGCACCAATTATTTCTCCATGGGCCTGCAGTCGGGCGATGCACCGGAATTGTGGAACGTAGAGCATCCGGATCGCGTCAGACTGCTGCATCAGCAGTTCATCGATGCGGGCGCTGACATTCTGTTAACCAACAGCTTCGGCGGGTCTGCTTACCGGCTGAAACTTCACCAGGCTGAACACCGCGTGGAGGAACTGAATGCCGAGGCCGCAGCAATCGCACGCTCGTGCGCGGACGGCTCGAGCCGTGATGTCATCGTTGCCGGGTCAATGGGGCCGACCGGAGAGATTCTTGAACCTGTCGGGACACTCTCACTTCAGGCAGCCGAGAACGCCTTTGCCGACCAGGCGCGGGCCCTTGCGAAAGGGGGCGCCGATGTCATCTGGCTGGAGACCATGTCCTCCCGCGAAGAGCTTCAGGCAGCCAGGGCTGGAGCCGCGCAGAGCGGCCTGCCGGTCGTCGCGACGATGACCTTTGACACCAACGGCAGCACAATGATGGGTGTTCCTCCGGCGCAACTCGTGGATATTTACAGGGAAACGGTTCCTCCTCTTGCGGCGTACGGAGCCAACTGTGGTGTGGGTGCTGCCGATCTGGTCGGGACGTTGCTGTCCATGCGCTCGCAGGGTGACAATGAAGATGTTCTCGTGGCTAAGGCCAATTGCGGCATTCCGCAGTTCGTCGATGGCGAGATTCAGTACACGGGGACACCGGAGCTGATGGCTGAGTACGCTCGATTGGCTCGCGACTGCGGTGCGCGGATTATTGGCGGTTGTTGTGGCACCACTCCGGTGCATCTTGCGGCCATGAACCGCGCTTTACTCAATCATCATCCCCGACCCATGCCGGATATCGAAGCGGTGGTGTCAGCGCTGGGACCGGTGACAGCCGGCACGCGCCATGTGTGCAGTCATTCGACCGCGCCCGTGGAGCACAAACGCAGAAGCCGCCAGGGAAGACGCCGCCGCGCCTAGGATGATTGTTTGACAAAGGTGTTATCCTGCGCTGATGAGGCACGCCTTCATCATGGACCCCCTTGAGGGGGTCAAACCGCACAAGGACACCACCTACTTCCTCATGCTCGCGGCGCACGAGCGTGGGCATGAGGTGTTTTACGTGGATCCGGCGACGCTCTCTTTGCGTCATGACGAAGTCTACGCGACGGTGGTTAAGGTCAAGGTCTCACCGGCACACGATCGGCCTTTCGACTGTGAGGCGCAAGGCCCCTGCGCACTTGGGACCATGGATACCGTCTGGATCCGTCAGGATCCGCCGTTCGATCGCAGTTACTTTTATGTCACTTTGTTGCTGGATCAACTGCCTGAGCGTGTCCAGATCATCAACAGACCCGTCACGGTCCGAAACTGGAATGAAAAACTGGCCGCCTTGCGTTATCCGGATTTCACCCCAAAGACATTGGTCTCCCGAAGTGAGCAGGAAATCGCTGGATTTCTTCGTGACCAGAAGCGGATTACCGTGAAACCCGTGGATGGGCATGGCGGCAAGGGCATCATATTTTTAGACGCCGACGGCGAAGGGCTATCACAGCAGTTGGATACGGCAACCCACGGAGGGCGCCACTGGGTGGTAGCCCAGCAATACCTGCCGGCCGCGCGCGAGGGAGACAAACGTATTCTGTTGCTGGATGGCGAGCCGCTCGGCGCTATCCTTCGTGTCCATGCCGAAGGGGCAGAGTTGAATAACCTCGACCAGGGGGGAAGCGCTCAAGCGACAGAATTGGATCAGCAGGATTGGAGAATCTGTGAGGCAATGCGCGATGATCTTGTGGCGCATGGCGTCCGTTTCGCCGGCATCGATGTCATTGGTGGGATGCTGATTGAGATCAATATCACCAGCCCGACTGGGCTTCAGGAAATGAGCCGTTTTGATGGGGTGGATTACCATCACCGTGTGATGGCATCTTTTGAATCTTAAGCGCTAGTCGCCCAGCACCAGGCCTTCGCGTCGAGGGTCTGCCCCGCCAAGGAGTTCGCCGGAAGGCAGTCTTTGGATCAGATGAAGTCCGCTATTCAGGTTCCGAATGCGGACTTCGTGCCCCATATCAGCAAGGACTGCGCTGAACCTTTCTGCTCCCGCATGAGACTCAATGTCTGTTGTGCCGTTGCGGTTGCAAAAGTGCGGCATGGCAGCCGCCTGCTGGGGATTCATCTGCCAGTCGAGTATGCCAATCAGGGCTTGCGCAACGTAGCAAATAATCCGGCTGCCACCGGGGGATCCGGCAACCAGAGTCGGCACACCGGTGCTATCAAAGACGATAGTCGGCGCCATTGAACTGCGGGGCCGCTTACCTCCTTCAACCCGATTGGCGATGGGCTGGCCGGCTTTAGCCGCCCTGAAAGAGAAATCGGTCATCTCATTATTCAACAGGAACCCTTGTGTCATGAGCATGCTGCCAAAGCCGGACTCGATGGTGGTTGTCATGGAAACGATGTTGCCTTGCGCATCGACAATGCTGAAGTGACTGGTGCCGGCAGGCTCGACTTGCTGCATGGCAGCGTGCGCAATGGTAACGCCGGGCGGATTGCCGGCCGATGTTTTGCCCATTGATCTTGAGCGCTGGATCAACTGACTGCGATCCCTTAGGTATTCTTGATCCAGCAGACCCGCAACAGGCACTTCAACGAAGTCACTGTCCGCCATGTAGCGTGCCCGGTCAGCAAAAGCCAGACGAGAGGCCTCCATTACAAGATGAATACTCTCGGGAGCAAGGCCCATTCCGGCTACATCAAAACGCTCGACGAGTTGCAGAATCTGACCTACCGTGAGCGCTCCTGAACTCGGTGGACCCATTCCGCAGATGGCGTTATCGTGGTAACGAGCGCAAACCGGCGGCCTTGAAAGGGTTCTGTAACGATTAAGGTCCTGCATCGTCATTAATGCAGGACGGCCGGGTGCCTGCTGAAGCGTCTCGATCAGTTTCTCGCCGATCGATCCCTCGTAGAAAGGCGTGATGCCTTGCTTAGCAATCAGTTCCAGGGTCTGTGCGAAGTCGGGAATCGTGAGGTGATATCCCTCTGGCAGCGGAGCCCCTTGATCAGTAAAAAAGTATTCTCGGGTGGCGGCAAACCGGTTGAGATATTCCTTTGATCCTTCGATGGACTTGGCCATTCTGGGCGAAACGGCGAATCCTTCGCGCGAGAGTGTGATGGCGGGTGCAAAAAGCTGCGCCCAAGGGCGCTCACCAAAGCGTTGGTGGACGGTGTGCAGTAAAGACAGGGTGCCGGGCACGCCGACGGCCCTTGGACCAAGTCTTGCCTCCCACCATTTGATTAGTTCGCC
Organism: Gammaproteobacteria bacterium; assembly: GCA_011523045.1. GTDB lineage: Bacteria > Pseudomonadota > Gammaproteobacteria > Arenicellales > UBA868 > UBA868. The sequence continues at coordinate 17,660 of WTHR01000114.1, forward strand.
GGCACTGTTCTTGAAGTAATCAGCATCGGCAGCATCGGGAGCCGTCTCGCGGCCATCAAAGCTAAAGAGCGCCTTATTCTTGGCATCCCAGTACAGCATGAATGCCCCGCCGCCGATCCCCGAAGACTGCGGCTCAACCAGGTTCAGGACAAGCTGTGCCGTGACCGCCGCATCAGCGGCGTTGCCACC
>WTHR01000126.1 GCA_011523045.1 Gammaproteobacteria bacterium
GATTCGAGAATACAGCAGTCGATTGAGAAAGCGGGTTTTACCAAGCCGACCGAGATACAGCAGCGCGCGATTCCCGTAGTGCTGTCTGGCGCAGATCTGATGGCTTCGGCACAGACAGGGACTGGCAAAACCGCAGCCTTTGTGCTTCCAGCCCTGGACCGCATTTTGCGCCGGTCAAAAAAGCCTGGAAACGGTCCTCGTGTGCTGGTGCTCACTCCTACCCGCGAACTTGCCATGCAGGTGAATCAGAATATCCGCCAGTTCAGTCGTTTCTCTAAGGTGTCTACTGGATCGATCATCGGGGGAATGGCGTATGGGCCGCAACTGAGATTACTTCGTGGACGCCTTGATCTGCTGGTGGCAACGCCCGGACGCTTGCTCGACCATATGGAGCGGGGCAAAGTAGATTTCTCCCGGCTCGAGATTTTGGTGTTGGATGAAGCCGATCGGATGCTGGATATGGGCTTTATCGATGCGGTGAAAGAAATCGCTGAAGCGACGCCCAAAGACCGCCAAACCCTGCTGTTTTCCGCAACACTCGAAGGGCGAGTGCTAAAGGTAGCAAATCAACTACTCAAAAAGCCGCAAAGCATTGCCTTGGCGGCCAGCAACCGGCGTCACAAGTCAATTCAGCAGCATATGCACCATGCAGATAGCAAAGCGCATAAGCAAAAACTTTTGGAGCATCATCTGGAAAGCGGCCAACTCTTTAAGTCACTCGTGTTCACCGCAACAAAACGTGGAGCGGAACAGGTTGCCAAGGTGTTGCGAGGAAAGAATATAAAGAGCGCCGCTTTGCACGGTGATATGAGTCAGAACAAACGTCGGCAAACGGTTGAAAACTTGAGAAAAGGCCGCATTGATACCTTGGTTGCGACAGACGTTGCCGCACGTGGGCTGGATATCAAGGATATCAGTCACGTCATTAACTACGATTTGCCAACCGTTGCCGAAGACTACATTCATCGAATTGGGCGTACCGGACGCGCAAGTGCGACCGGCTGTGCGATCTCACTGGTCGGTCCTGCTGATTGGACGAAGCTTTCTCAGATTGAAAAACTCATTGGCCAGAAGGTGAAAAGAGAAGTGGTCGATGGTCTCGAGCCAACCAGTGGAGAGCCCAAGCCCGCCTCCAAACCCAAGCGTAAAGCGAAGCCGCGACGCAGGTTCAGCAAGGGCGCCAAACAGGCAACGACACACAAACCCGGCAGTTGGCGTCAGAGGCAGGCTGGGGCAAAGCGATCGAAGTCGACGCGGGTCAAAAAAGCGGCCTGAGCCAACGGGAGATCCCAGATCACCTGACTGATCCAGGATCAGTCAGAGTTTTTTCTCACAACAAATGATTTGTCATGGGACAGGCTGGGAATGCGCTCACGTGCTGTTGCCACTTCGTCCAGATCAATCACCGCGCTGACAACCCCAACCTGATCACCGCCGTCGGCAAGGATCTCGCCCCAGGGGTTGATGATTAGAGAGTGTCCGTAGCTTGCGCCGCCACCTGTGACCTCACCAATGGCGCAGGGCGCAACAACAAAAGCCCCGTTTTCTATTGCGCGCGCTCTGTTGAGGATATGCCAGTGAGCCTCTCCCGTTTTCTTTGTGAAGGCCGCTGGAACTAGAAGAATCTCAGCACCGGATTGAGACAGTTCCCGATAGAGATGCGGGAAGCGCAGGTCGTAGCAAACTGTCTGCGCGACCTTGGCAAAAGGAGTTTGACAGATAGCCGCTTCGTTTCCGCCGCGAACCGTTGCGCTCTCACGATATGACTGCTTTTCAGAAAGATTGATGTCGAACAAGTGAATCTTGTCGTATCGACTTACGATATTCCCTTCTTTATCTATGAGGAAGCTTCGATTAAGAATCTTGTTATCGGGGCCGTCGATGGCGACGGAGCCGATAAGAACGAATTTATTTCTGTCTTTGGCAAAGGCCCGGAGCCCGTTCAAGACAGGGTGAGATGCTTCGGGCGCGCTTGGCGGTGCAAAGCTTGCGCCTTCGGTTTTGAGTCCGCCACAGTACTCGGGGGTGGCAATGAATTCAGCACCGCTTGTTGCCGCTTCTTCGGCCAGCGATATCGCCTGATCCAGCGCAGTCTGAAAATCCGGCTGGGGACTCGTCTGCAGGCAGGCGATCTGCAAGCGTCTTTTCGTGCTGTTCATGACTTAATCTCGATGATGCCAAGAAGTCGGTATCACAGTAGCGTCGGCTACTTTGATCTCGACCAGGCGAATCGGTCAAATTCTTTATCCACCGGCGTCTTCGTCAGATGGTTGACGTAATTGCTGAGTACTTTTTCTGAGATGCCCAGCACGACCTCCAGGATATTTCGGCGCGTGTACCCGGCGTCGAGAAACACTTTGATCTCATCATCCGAGGCATGCCCACGGTTTCTCACCAGAATAAGCGTGAAATCACGCAGAGCCTCTAATCTGGCGTTCGGCAAGGGGGTTTCATCACGCAGTGCGTTATTTAAATCATCACTCACTTTCATTGCCTTTGCCATGGAGGTATGTGCAGGAACGCAGTAATGACATTCGTGCTCGACATTGATGGTCTGCCAAACCACGGTCTTTTCTTCGTCAGTCAGGGTTGCATCATCGAAGGCATCAGACAAGGCCTTATAGCCGCGCAGGGCTTCCGGGGATTCGGCGAGCATTCCATAAAAACCGACAATCCGCCCTGAAGACGCAAGAAACTGTTCCAATAAAGGTTTGCTTTCCTCGGGCGCGCTGTCCAGATCGTGCATCACAAATTCTGTAGTCATCGGTTATTTCCAAGTCAGGGTTTGGTTTGCCAGATCAGTTAAAAACCTCGGACCCCTGTTAGCCCGGACGGAGCGCAGGATTCGAGAGCTAACGGTAAAGGCGTCGTTCTAAACATACCTTAACAAATCAGTTAAACTGGAGTTCTCAAACAAAGGCATGGAGGCGAATAGTAATGCTGAATCTCCCCTCAATCTCAATTGCCCTTGGCGCTATTCTGCTATTTGGTGTCAGTCAACAGGTCGCCCTGGCGGACGATCCGCCTTTAAAGAAAATCACAGTTACGGTTGCGGATGAGCCTTTAGAGATCTACGAAGGTAGCGAATTCGTTTCAGCCCCTCTGAGATTCAAAAACGAGAAGGATTTTAAAGATCAGTTTGTCGCTTCCATTGCCAACTACCTCACTACCGAACACGCATCAAAAGGTTACGATGCCCAAGTTTCGACAATGGCTGGCGAAGGGCTTTATGACGCTTCAATTCTCGCGCGTATTCTTCCTCAGCCTTATCTAAAACGTCTCGCAAAAATCGAAGCCGCAAAGATCGCGCTGTTTGTTGATCCAGATGGACGAATCTACTTTAAAGAAATACTTGTTTACGATCCGAAAACGCCGATTTATTGCCTGGGACAAGGTCGACCATCGGTTCCTTCGGATTCATCGATTCCCTGCCTGACCAAGAAAAAGAATTCAAAATCCTCGAAGTCGGATAATCCATCCAAGGTCGCAAAGGTTGCAAAGGCTCAATGGGCCGATGGCAAGGTTCCAGACGAAGCTGCCGAAATCATTGAGAAGTGGAGAGAGGAACTTTTTGAGTTGGCGAATAAGCAGCCTGTGAAAAAGGTCGCGGGCGTGCACCCGGGTCTTCTTCTTGAAATGCCGGATCAGGAGCTTTGGGGAGTTATCTGGTCTCAATCGCGGCAAACCCTGATTCAGGGTCACTCCTTCATGCCGAAATACGGAGGCAAAGTCTCTGGGGACGATTGCCGAGATAGGTATTCCGATGCGATTTGCAAGATTGCGACAGATACAGGTCGCCCACCCCTCGAAGTGTATGAAGAAGAGCAAAGAATAGAAGAAGAGTTGCGTCTTGCGCGGTTACGTGCCGCCGAAATTAGACAGTGGTGTGGCATAGATGCATGTTGGGGTTGCAACGCACGTATCCCTGGTCATTGCCAAGAACAATTCGAGGCGAAATGTGACGAATTTGAATACTCGGAAGAGGCGTGTACGGTCGCTGCCGTTATTCAAGAGCAGCAACGCAGAGACGCTATTGCGGCGGAGCAAGCCGCTCGAAGGAGTTCAAATATCCAATCAGTCCCATTGATTACAGGATTTACCTTTGCTGAAGATGAAGATTGGGAAAAAATTAAAAGAACGTGCGTTGATTACAATCCGCTCTATCCGGGCTGTACGCGGTATCACCTGAAAGTCTACTACCGCTACTCTTATGCACTTGGTTTGCGCATCCCAGTACGTCTTGAGGCCTCCTCTCGTGGGGTCCGTGAAGACGTAGAAGGAGTGCACACAGGACAACTTCGTGTTGTCCTCACTCCAATTGAGGGCGATGCTGGTGACTACCGTGATGCGGGGATGCCTCAAGAGTATGTCTTCGGCGGCCGAGAAGCCCTGGCGGAGTTCTGTTTGCCGGATGGGTGCGGCGCAGGGTATGACGCAAACATTCCGGGACCGAATTTCTCAGATTTCCTTGGTGTCCGCGGCATGAATCTGTTGAAGAAAGCATTTTCGGGAGGGCCGATTTATCACGGTCAGGTCAACCCGCCTGATGTCGGTGAGACAAACCTGCTCGGGGTCAAAAAAATCAATTTTGACTTACTGTTCGGAAGTCTCAATTTTGCCGCCTTTGGCGCGGAAGTGTTCCCCGTTCTTCGATTGGATATGCGTGGCCTGTCAAAACAGATTCACGCAAATTTCGAGGAAACCAACTGCAACAGTGACAGGCAGATGACGTTTCGGCCGGGCGCTGGCTCGCGACAGACCAAAGATTTTGTGATTCAGGAAAATCGCAGGATTGCCTGGCTGTTTAAACCATCGTATTCCTTTGATCTGAAACTTCGTGTTGGGGCTGAGCCGTCTTTATTTGTCGACTTTGGAGTCTGGGGCCATAGGTGGAACATTGCTCGGCTCTGGTTTCCATGGGGAATCAATAGTCCCGATATCGCTCTTGACCATCACCGGGGTACAAATTGCGGACTTAGATTTCAGGTCACGACCCAGCGAAATTAATTTACATACCGGAGTCTAGGCGCTGGGCCAAAAAACAAAGCACC
>WTHR01000172.1 GCA_011523045.1 Gammaproteobacteria bacterium
GCCAGCCATTGGCAATGCCGATAGGTATCTATTCGCTTTGGTTCAATCTCGGCCGGCCCCTTATGTTCCCAGTGCTTCAGCAGACCGGCGAAAAGGATAGGCACCATTTCATAATCCAGCGATGGAGGAACCTCGTTGAGGCGTTTGAACTGCAAGTACGCATAGGGTGAGACAAAGTCGAAATACCACTGGGCTTGGGCAGGCATATCTGAATCCGCGTAGTGTCAAAATCGGTCAACCAGCAGTAGATTAACGCGTGTCTTGAGCAAAATGCACCCTGGGAGAGGTCTCTTGAAGCGTCACTATGTTTTCGCGATCACCGCGCCGGTGTTCTGGAGCCTCGCCGGCGTTGTGGTCAAGTCCCTTGAGCAGGCAACGGAATGGCAGATCAATTTCTATCGGTGCCTCTCACTCACTCTCTTTGTGGCGGCTGTGACCTTGATTCGCTATCGGCGCTCGACCTTTGCGGTATTGCGAATGGGCGGGCTGAAGACGATTATTTCTGGTGCATTGTTGAGCGGCGCCATGTTGTGCAACGTCGTTGCGCTGAAGTACACAACCGTTGCTGTAGCGGTGTTTGTGATGGCCGCTGCGCCGATTCTGGCGGCGTTGTTGGGCCGCTTGTTTCTAGGGGAAGAGGTGCGTGCACGAGTCTGGGTCAGTATCGTGCTGGCTATCCTTGGGATCGGCATCATGGTCGGTGGACGACTGCAGATTGGAGACACCCTGGGCGTGGCGGTGGCAATTCTGGGAATCGTATTTTTTGGCATCTATGCCGTCAGTCTCCGGGTCGGCAAAAACGTCGACATGACTCCGGCAGTGTTCTTTGGCGGAGCAATCGGAACCGCGGTCAGTTTCTCAGTCAGCATCGGGACGGGTGTCGGTCTCGTTATTCCATGGATCGAGGCGATGTGGTGTACGCTCCTCGGCGTTGTTCAACTTGGACTGGGTAGCGTGCTGTTCGCGCTGGCCGCACAAGGAGTGCCCGCTGTTCAGCTAACCCTTTTTGCATTGGGTGAGCCGTTGCTGGCGCCGCTGTGGGTCTGGCTGATGCTTGATGATCTGCCTACGATGACAACACTGATAGGCGGAGCCGTTTTATTTGCTGCGCTGGCACTTCAGGTATCGGCTAGCCGAAAGTAACGCCCCGCTAACGCGAGGACTGGGGGCGCCAAAACCGCAGGAAGCAGGCGGCAGCAATCCCCGAGGCGCCAAAAATCATACACATCACCAAAATCTGGTATCGCGCTGCGATCAGCGGAGAAACGCCGGAGAGAACCTGTCCTGTCATCATGCCGGGCAGAGACACAAGTCCGACCGCCATAAGGCTGTTCACTTGCGGGATCATTGTCGCCTGCATGCCGAGATGCCGTGCCTCATTTGGGTTCCGGCCGTTATCGATTTCAGCCTGGTAACGTTCTGCGGCAATACTGACTGCGTTCATGGCGTTGGCAAAAATCATCCCGGCGAGGGGAATCAGAAATTCCGGCGCATACCAGGGATCGACATCGAGAACGAACTGGGTGGCCAGGATCAAAACAGGGAGCCCGCCGGCGGTAATTGAGGCCAGGGATATCCAGTACAGTCTTCGGCTGGAAGAGGCGAGTGGCCGCAGCGCAATCCAGCTGGAGATCGCAATCATGACGAACAGCACGGCGGAGACCACCAGTGGTGAGTCGGACTCGAATAGAAATACGAGCACATAGCCAACGGCCAAAAGCTGCCCGACCATCCGGGCAAGCCCATAAAGGGTATCCTGATAGTTCAACGACCATCGGCATTGGATCACGATCACTGCCGCGACGGGAATAAAAATCAGAGCGAGTTGAGAGAGGGGAATCTGGCCAATTGGCATGGGGGATTCCAGTATTGGCGCGTCAGAATGTCCTTGGTTTCAAAGTTCCATCTAATTTAGGGAACGACGCACCCCGGCCGCGGGTCGTGGCTAGACTTTCTTTTTGGGGATAGTTCTGAGGTTCAGGTCTTCAATCAGGGTGGCGCAATACTGGGTGACCTCGCGCTTGGTCCCCTGACGATACCCGGTGACGGAAGAAACCGAATTGGCAACCACATAGCGATAGCAGGTGCCGTCCGAACCGCCGCTCGGCAGTTCTGCTTTTTCGATTTTGACGACGTCGTAGCAGAGGTGGGCGAATTCTTCGTAGTTGAGAACCGGATCAGCTTTTTTCATGAGAGTCCTGTACTAGGCGTTGTGTCTGTACGGCTGTGGTGGCGCAGGAGGTTTTATGCCAAAAGCGTGGATCAAGCGAGAGACGCTGATTTCAACGCAGCCTAAAATTATAGCATGAATTTAGGCACTTACGGGTGCTGCGGGTGTGGTCTGAGCGAAAGAAGGCGGGTGCCTGGCGCAGCACACGCCCGTCAAATACGTTAGCGGTTGACTTTATGAATGGCGCGGCCGTGGGCCGCCAACGCCGCTTCATGAACTGTTTCTGCGAGTGTTGGATGGGCATGCACCGTGCGGGCCAGGTCTTCGGCGCTGGCCTCCATCGACATGGCAAGCACTGCTTCATTAATCAATTCCGACACTTGAGAACCAATCATATGCGCGCCAAGTATTCGGTCTGAATCACGATCGGCAAGAATCTTGATGAACCCGTCTGTCGCACCGACTGCCTTGGCTCGTCCGCTTGCTGCGAAAGGAAACAGGCCTGCGTTGTAGGGAATCTCCTGTGACTTGAGTTCATCTTCTGTTGCGCCGACCCAGGCGATTTCCGGATGGGTGTAAATCACCCACGGAATCGTTGAGGGATCCATGTGGCTGCTTCCGACAGCAATACGCTCCGCCACTGCGATGCCTTCTTCTGAGGCCTTGTGTGCCAGCATGGGCCCCCGCACCGCATCGCCGATGGCCCAGACACCCGGCACCGCCGTAGCACAATCGGCATTCACCGGAATCGCTCCGTTGTCGTCGAGTGTGATTCCGCAATTCGGATCCAGAAGGCCGTCTGTACAGGGTCGGCGCCCCACTGCGACAATCAGACGGTCCACACCAATGCTTTCGTTGTTTTCCCCGTCAGCATAGTGGACGGTGCACCCATTCTCGGTATTGTCGACTTGCGTGACCTTGCAGCCAAGACGGATATCCAGCCCTTGGCGGGAAAACTGTTTTTTGGCCTCCCGGGCGATCATGGCATCTGCTGAGCTGAGCAGAGACTCGGCCGCTTCCAGGATAACGACTTGGGCGCCGAGGCGTCGCCACACGCTGCCAAGCTCCAATCCGATCACCCCTGCTCCAATGATCCCCAGTTTTTTCGGCACGGTGGGGAAGTCGAGCGCCCCGGAGGAGTCAAAAATCGTTTTGTTGTCCACCGCCATGCCGGGCAACTGGACAGGCTGTGACCCACTCGCCAGGATCACGTGTCTTGCCGTGAGCGTTTGGTCATCCTGATCTTCAGTCGATACCCGGACAACGCCCGCTTCGACGAGGCAGCCATGTCCGGCATAAAAAACAACCTTGTTGGATTTGAAGAGCGCGCTGATGCCGTCTGTCAGTTCCGAGACGATCTTGTCTTTACGGGACAGCATTTTTTTAACATCGATTGACACGTCGCCGGTGTGGATCCCATGATCTGCCGCATGCAGTCGCATGTCTTCATATCGCTCTGAAGAATCCAGCAGGGCTTTGGAAGGGATGCACCCGACATTAAGACAGGTTCCGCCCGCAGCAGGTTTGCCATTTTTACCAACCCACCGGTCTATGCAGGCCGTCTTCAGTCCAAGTTGGGCGCAGCGGATGGCAGCGACATAGCCGCCAGGTCCCGCGCCGATTACGACGACGTCGAAGTCACTCATGTAATGTGCTGCTCATTTGAAATATCAGAGTCAGGTGCCAAGCGGGCGCACCGAATTCATTGCCTACACTTCCAGCAGCAGACGGGCAGGGTCCTCAAGTGCATCTTTGATCGCGACCAGGAAAGAAACGGCATCTGAGCCGTCGATGATTCTATGATCGTAAGACAATGCCAGGTACATCATCGGACGTATGACAACATTGCCATCCATGGCCACGGGCCGGTCCTGTATCTTGTGCATACCCAGGATAGCGCTTTGTGGTGGATTAAGGATGGGCGTTGAAAGCATTGACCCAAACACGCCGCCATTGGTGATCGTAAAGGTGCCGCCGGTCAAATCCTCAAGACTGAGCGTGCCGGACTTGGCGCGCTCGCCAAAGGCGGCAATAGACGATTCGATGTCCGCAAGCCCGAGGTGCTCTGCGCCTCGCAGCACCGGTACGACCAGACCTCTTGGCGAAGACACGGCAATCCCGACATCGCAATAATCGTGATACACAATGTCCGATCCGTCGATTGCTGCGTTGATGATGGGAAAACGCTTCAGTGCCTCGACGCAGGCTTTGACGAAGAAGGACATGAATCCCAGGCGTACGCCGTGGGCTTTTTCGAATGCGTCCCGATAACGGGCGCGCAGGGATTTGACTTCATACAGGTCTACTTCGTTGAACGTGGTCAGAATCGCAGCATTATGCTGGGCCTCAATAAGACGCGCGGCGATCGTTTTACGCAATCGACTCATCGGCTCACGACGAATCCCTTGAGCCTCTTCAGTTGCGGCGACCGGAGATGAGTCGGCGTAGGCCTGTACATCGCTTTTGAGGACGCGCCCGCCTCGTCCAGACCCCTCGACCTCTGAAAGATCAACGCTTTTGATCGCGGCGAGGTTCTTTACTGCGGGTCCGGCCGGCGCAGCGGCACGAGTGGTTTCCGTTGCAGCAGGCGAGGACGTATCAGCCGCAGGGGTTACTTTTTTTGCCGGAGCAGAATCCTCCACCGGGACTGAGTCCGTTTCTTCGGGGACCGGGGACTCCGTCTGCGCGCTATCTGACGGCCCTTCTTCGAAGAGCGCAATCACGTCATCTGCCAGAACGGTATCTCCTTCTGTGCGCAGAATCTCCGTGATGACGCCATCCCTAGGTGCGGGCACTTCCAGCACCACCTTCTCGGTTTCGATATCAACGAGGTTGTCATCGCGGCGTACGGGTTGCCCAACTTTGACATGCCAATGCAGCATGGTGGCATCCGCAACCGACTCGGGCAGCATAGGTACTTTGATTTCAACAGACAACTTATTTAACTCCCTTAACTCCCTGACGCGGTGGCGGCAAGCGAAGCCGAAGTCGATCCCAGCGCCTCGTTTACCAGAGTTTCCTGCTCCTCGAGGTGTTTCTGATAATACCCCACGGCGGGTGAGGCCGATGCGTCACGGCTTACGTGTTGAAGACGTTGACCTCTGCGTAGTGCGCGTGACAGGTGATTCTGGATCCGGTGCCAGGATCCCTGATTACGGGGCTCCTCCTGACACCAAACCAGGGTTTGACAGTTGGGATACCCGGCGAGCGCTGTCTCGAGCTCTTCCTGGGGTAAAGGATACAACTGCTCAAGCCGGATGATAGCTGTCGTAGAGTCCTTGCGGGCGATCCGCCCCTCATCGAGATCAAAGAAAACTTTTCCGGTACAAAGGACCACCCGGGTCACCGCGGCCTTGTCTTGAATTGACGCGTCATCGATCAGGTTCTGAAAATGTCCCTGTGTCATATCGTTGAGAGAAGAGACAGAATGCCGGTGGCGCAGCAGGCTCTTTGGGGTCATCACAATCAGCGGGCGCCGCAGTGGTCTGATCATTTGCCGCCGCAGCAGGTGAAAGAACTGGGCAGGGGAGGTCGGGACACAAACCTGCATGTTGTTGTCGCCACATAATTGCAGGAACCGCTCGAGCCGGGCCGAGGAGTGCTCTGGGCCCTGACCCTCCATCCCATGGGGCAAAAAGAGTGTCAGGCCGCACAACCGCTGCCATTTGGCTTCGCCGCTGCTGATGAACTGGTCAATAACGACCTGAGCGCCATTGGCGAAATCTCCGAACTGGGCTTCCCAGATGGTGAGTGTCCTGGGCTCCGTGGTGGCATAACCATATTCAAAACCCAGCACGGCCTCTTCTGAAAGGAGGGAGTCAATTACCAGGAATTTGGATGGATCATCGCTGATACTGCGAAGGGGAACATAGGGCTGGCGACGCGCCTGATTCTTCAATACCGCGTGCCGATGTGAGAAGGTGCCGCGTCCGGAGTCCTGGCCTGACAGTCGGACAGAATATCCGTCCTCAATCAAAGAAGCATAAGCCATGGTTTCCGCAAAACCCCAGTCCATCGCGATTTCCCCTTGGGCCATCCGGGTTCGGTCTTCCAGCAGTCGTTTCACCCGACGATGCGGCTCAAATCCTTCTGGAAGGGTAACCAGGCGCTCATTTAGACGCATGATTCTTTCGCGACTGATAGCGGTCTCGGCCGGATCTGTCCACTTTGCACTCAGATAAGGGGTCCAATCGACCAAAAACCGCGACTTGTCAGCATCGTAAGCTGGAGGATAAACAACGCGGCCTTCATCAAGGGCGTTTCGGTAATCCGCCTCCTGGGATTCGCTCTCGGCCTGAGTGAGAGTGCCTTCGGCAATCAGTTTGTCGGCATAACGCTCACGTGTGGTCGGCAGAGCCCGGATGACGCGGTACATTGACGGTTGTGTGATGGCCGGTTCATCCGCTTCGTTATGTCCGAGGCGCCGGTAGCAGATGATGTCGATGACAACGTCTTTATGAAAATGCATTCGGTAACGATGAGCGAGTTCCACCGCATAGATCACAGCCTCGGGATCGTCACCATTGACATGAAAGATCGGCGCCTGGACCATCTTGGCGATCTCTGTACAGTACGGCGTCGATCGTGCATCTAGCGGATTGCGTGTCGTAAATCCGATCTGGTTATTGACGATGACATGAATCGTGCCGCCCGTAGAAAACCCTCGAGTGTTCGACATGTTGAGTGTCTCCATCACGACACCCTGGCCCGCGAAGGCCGCATCCCCGTGAATCAGCACAGGCAGGACCTGATCCTTGTCCTCATCTTTTCTCCGATCCTGACGGGCGCGAACGGATCCCTCGACCACTGGATTGATGATTTCAAGATGCGAAGGATTGAATGACAGCGCCACATGGACGACGCCGCCTGGCGTATCGACGTCCGCAGAAAAGCCTTGGTGATACTTCACATCTCCGGTGTTGATGTCGTTACCTGTGGTTTTGATCTTTCCCTCGAATTCACTGAAGAGGTCTTCAGGAGATTTGCCGAGGATATTGACCAGGACATTGAGACGTCCCCGGTGCGCCATCCCGATGACAACTTCTCTGATTCCCGACGCTCCCGAGATTTGAATCAACTGCTGCAGAGCGGGGACCAGGGTCTCGCCCCCTTCCAGGGAGAACCGCTTCTGACCAACGAACCGGGTATGCAGATAGCGCTCCAACCCTTCTGCTGCCGTGAGGCGCTGGAGCAGGTGTTTTCGGAACTCAACGTCAGGACGGGGACGAACCGGGTCAGTTTCAAGATAGCTTTGCAGCCAACGTTTTTCTGCCGTGTCCGAGATGTGCATGTACTCGATGCCGACGGGCCCGCAGTAGACGTCCTGGCACAGGTCACGAATGCGTTCTAAAGAAAGTATTTCGGCGCCGAAGGCGAGAGATCCTGTGTCAAACACCATCTGGAGGTCATCCTCCGAAAGCCCCTGGAATGAAAGATCAAAGTCTTCGGGAGTGGATGGATTCGTGATCCCCAGCGGATCCGTATTGGCAATGTTGTGGCCACGGGTCCGGTAGGCGTTGATAAGTCGCAACACCGCGGCTTGCTTTTTGCCAGCGTCGTGGGACTGCTTCGAACCCGAGCCCTGGGTGGGTTGATCGGACAAAGCCGGCTCATCGGGCAAACTGGCGAAAAAGCCAGCCCAGTCCGAAGAAAGATTACTCGGGTCTTGCTGGGATCTGGCGAAGAGATCCTCAAGATAGGCGCGATTTGCACCCGATAGAGATGCTAGGAGGTGTTTTGGTCTCTGACCGGTCTTTTTGCTCATTCGGCAGGCGCGGTCAGCGCATGAGTTAACTTCTTTTACGACAGCGCCAATTATAACTGATCTATGCGTGATCCGAATGTTTTGGAAGTTTTCGCACCGACGAAATTAGACGCTGCCTACCTTGTTCCGGTATGACCGAACCCACCGGTCGACCGCTCGCTCTCCTCGAATGACTCGACAACGTTGAATTGGCACTGCAATACCGGGACCACAACGAGTTGGGCAATCCGGTCACCCGGCTGAATCTCAAATGCCACATCGCTGCGATTCCAGCACGACATCTTGATCTCTCCCTGGTAGTCACTGTCGATCAGACCCACGAGATTTCCTAGAACGATCCCGTGCTTGTGGCCGAGACCGGATCGCGGAAGCAGTATGGCTGCGAGTGAGGGGTCCGCAATATGCAGGGCGATCCCGCTCGGGATGAGCTCGCACTGACCGGGTTCCAGGGTTAAAGGCGCGTCCAGACAGGCGAGAAGGTCGATGCCTGCCGACCCTGAGGTCGCATAGTCAGGAAAAGGGAACTCGCTGCCAATACGGGGATCGAGAATTTTAAGTGGAATGTTGTTCATGATATCGGTGGGCAATTTCAAGGATCAGATGTTCGGCAAGCGCAGACTTGCTGCGACGGCCAAGATCAATCTCATCAGTCTCACTGATCAGGACAAGATGGTTCTCTTCGCTGCCAAAGGGGTTATTGGTTTCGTTGACCTGATTCACAGCGATAAGGTCAAGGCCTTTGCGTTTCAGTTTATCGCGCGCATTGGGAATGGCCTGATCGGTCTCCGCGGCAAAGCCGACCGTGAACGGGCGCTTTGGGCTCTGTGCGACCCGCGCCAGGATGTCCGGATTGCGAATCAGTTCAAGCATGACGGATTCCGCATCCTTTTTGATTTTTGACGCCGCTGTTTGAGCTGGACGGTAGTCTGCAACGGCGGCGACGCCAATAAAGACGTCACAGTCCTCGATTCCCTTCTCAACTGCCGCCAGCATCTCCTCGGCAGATTGGACCGGTTGATATTGGATTCCTGTCGGAGGGGTCAGCGCTGTCGGACCGCTGACCAGAGTCACCGTCGCGCCCGCTGCGACCGCGGCTGTGGCGACCGCATAGCCCATTTTTCCCGAACTGTGATTGGAGAGGGCCCTGACGGGATCGAGGGCTTCCCAGGTTGGCCCGGCAGTGATCGTGACTTTCGTCCCGTCCAGAGCGCGTGCTCCCCGGGAAGACATCAGATGGTCCATGATTTGCCCGGGCTCAAGCATTCTGCCTGGCCCGACGTCGCCGCAGGCCTGCGCGCCTGATGCGGGACCCAGCAGTTCAACACCGTCCGCCGCGAGGCGATCGATATTCCGTTGCGTCACGGGTTTGCTCCACATACCCTGGTTCATGGCCGGCGCTAGCGCAATGGGTGCCGACGTGGCGAGGCAGACAGTGGTCAGCAGGTCTGACGCCATGCCGCCTGCGAGTCGGGCGATAAAGTCGGCGCTGGCCGGTGCAACGATGATCTGGTCTGCCCATCGTGCAATTTCGATATGACCCATACCGGATTCGGCCGAGGGATCCAGCAGGCTGTCACGCACTGGCCGTCCGCTTAGCGCCTGCAGGGTTAGGGGAGCGATAAAAGCCTTGGCGGCTTCGGTCATCACGACCTGAACGACGGCCCCCTGGTCTATCAGGCGACGGATAAGTTCGGCCGATTTATAGGCAGCAATCCCGCCAGTGATACCGAGAACGATACGCTTTTCGGCGAGGGAAGCCATGATCAGGGAGTCTAACGGCTGACTCGGCTGGGTGGAAATGTATCATCCGGCTCACACAGAGCCCAAAAATCAAGGAGGGAGCGACCGGTCTAGGAAAAAACCTGAAAATCTGGTATAAATCGCGCCCTTCTTACAGTTTGCAATTCAGGGTGATCGTCATGGCCAGAGTCTGCCAGGTGACAGGAAAGCGGGTGATGTCGGGCAATAACGTCTCACACGCCAATAACAAGACCAAGCGGGTATTCAAGCCGAATATCCACGATCGTCGGTTCTGGGTTCAGAGCGAGAATCGCTGGGTGAAACTGCGCGTATCCCATCAGGGCCTGAGAATCATAGATAAAAAAGGCATTGATGCCGTCCTGGCCGATCTTCGCGGCCGTGGCGACAAAGTCTGATCAGGTACAGGAGCAGAACATGAGAGACAAAATTAAACTGGTGTCTTCTGCGGGGACCGGGCATTACTACACCACGACCAAAAACAAGCGTAATCAGCCTGAGAAGATGGAAATCCGAAAGTTTGATCCCGTGGTGCGAAAGCACGTCGCCTACAAGGAAGCCAAGATCAAGTAGCTCATCGTCCCGTCAAGATACGGAGCCAAGAGAAGAAAAAAGCAGCCCCCGCATCGCGGGGGTTTTTTTGGGCTTAACGGGCCCGGTAGGTAATCCGGCCCTTGCTGAGATCGTAGGGCGTCAGTTGTACGGTCACCTTATCGCCGCGCAGAATTCGAATGTAGTTTTTTCGCATCTTGCCGGAGATATGTGCGGTCACAATGTGACCGTTCTCCAGTTCAACGCGGAATTGCGTATTAGGCAGGTTCTCAAGAACGGTGCCTTCCATTTCGATATGTTCCTCTTTTGCCACGCGGTATCTTGGGCCTCCGCCCGATGATCAGGTTAGAGCGCGCAGTATACCGAACTTTGGTATTCTCGATGCACCTCCTGAATGTGTCGAAGCGAAGTGGTGTAAACCTATCCCGTTTGCTGTCATTGCAGATCGTGAGAGACCAAAACCATGATTGAACTCTTTTTCTGGCCGACGCCTAACGGCATGAAGCCGTTGATCTTTCTGCATGAAGTGGGACTCGAGTATGAGTTGACGGCTGTGGATATCAACAAGGGCGATCAGTTTGCGCAGGAGTTTCTGGACATTGCTCCCAACGGCAGAATTCCGGCAATCATAGATCACGCACCGGCAGCCAGCGAAACAGCGGTCTCTGTTTTTGAGTCGGGCGCTATTCTGATTTACTTGGCAGAAAAGACGGGGCAATTGCTTCCGCAGTCTGAGAAAGGCCGGACAGAGGTGCTGGAGTGGGTGATGTGGCAGATGGCAGGGCTTGGGCCGATGCTGGGGCAGAATCATCATTTCAATGTTTATGCGCCCCAGAAGGTGCCCTACGCAATCAAGCGGTACAACGATGAGGCGTCGCGTCTTTATGCAGTTTTGGATCTGCGTCTTGCCGAGCGGGAATATATCTGCTCAGACTATACGATCAGCGACATCGTCTGCTACCCCTGGATTGCCCGGCATGAGCGGCATCAGATCAATCTCGATGATTTCCCTAGTGTAAAACGTTGGTTTGACACCATGAGCGGCCGACCCGCAGTGCGGGATGCCTATGATCGGGCAGAGAAAATGAACGTTGGCGCGCCTGTGACGGATGCCTCCAAGAGTATCCTTTTCGGCCAGACGGCTGAGACTGTCCGCGGCGCGGTATCTGAAAAGCGTGGCTGATCAGCTGCGGTTCTGGTCCTTAGTGTTCTGGATTCCTTCTCGGCAGGCTTAATTCAACGCAAAGCCCTGGATGGTTATCCAGCAGGCTTACTCGGCCGTCGTGCAGGCGGGCCACAGCTTTAACCAGGCTTAATCCCAGACCGTTGCCCGGTGTTGAACGGCTGGTGTCTGTTCGGTAGAAGCGATGGAAAACCTTTTCTCTTTGATCCAGCGCGACTCCGGGACCGCTGTCGCAGACTCGAATGCTGACGGAGTGCTCTTGAGATGAAAGCGACAGCCGAATGTCGCCTCCCTCAGGAGTGTATTTGACGGCGTTATCCAGCAGGTTGGCCAGCGCCTGAAACAGCATGTCCCGGTCTGCAAACAGTGAGATGGATTTGGGTGTCTCTACGGAGAGACTCTGGCTTTTTTCTTCTGCCAGCGGCTCATACAACTCGGCCACATCACCTGCCAACTCCGAGAGCGACAGCATGGTCATTGCAGTTTTGCGGGATTCGGATTCGAGCCGGGCGATGCGCAGTAGCGCATTAAAGAGATTCAGCAGTCGGTCAGCTTCTGCTAGTGCGCCCTGCAGGGCCTCGGTGTGACCCCCGCTGGATCCGGCCTCAACATTCATTGCTTCGAGTTTTTGCCGAAGGCGAAAAAGCGGAGTCTTGAGGTCGTGCGCGATGTTGTCACTGACTTGGCGAATCCCATCCATCAGTTTCTGGATCTGATCCAGCATTTGATTGAGATTGCCGGACAGGCGGTCAAATTCGTCTTGCCGGGGACTTACGGGAATACGCTGCTTCATGTCCCCGGCAATAATGCGCTGGCTGGTCTCGTTAATGATCTCGAGGCGCGCCAGCATTGTGCGGCTGATGAAGAATCCTCCGGCAAGTCCCAGAACCAGGGTCAGAATGACTCCCCAGCTTAGAGCGGTGATGATGCGGCGCTGGGCGGACTTGAGTTCATGAATGTCCTGCCCCACCAGAAGTTGGAAGCCGCCCGATAGCTGAAAGCGCCGGGCGCGGGCAGGGTGGAGTTCCGGGTCATCCCTGTCGCTGGTATCGAGATTGAAATTGAGCCAACCGTCTTCAGCGTTGACCTGGGGCCAGCGGCTGATGTTTCCCACGATCGGTCTGCCAAGCGGATCTGACAAGAGATAAAGGGAGGAGCCGGTCGGTTGCTGGCGGGTAATCCGGTCGAGAATCAGCCGTCTCAGGCCAGGCACTCCCCGAGTTTCATAGCGTTCAGAGAGGGTCTGAATTTCTGTCTGGATAGCCGAGTCTGACTGGGACGCCATGTAGCGCACGCTGGACCAATAGATCAAAGTGAATATCAGCAGCACCGAAACGGTGAACAGAATGACATACAGCAGAGCCAGCCTGAATGTTGAACTGGCGAGAAAGCTACTCCGGTTCACGGAGCATGTACCCGGCACCGCGCACTGTGTGCAGCAGCGGTTTGTCAAAATCGCGGTCAATCTTGGCCCGCAGGCGACTGACGTGCACGTCGATGACGTTAGTCTGGGGGTCAAAGTGGTAATCCCAGACATTTTCAAGCAGCATGGTGCGGGTTACGACCTGACCACTGTGGCGCATGAGGTATTCGAGAAGCCGGAATTCCCGGGGTTGCAGAGTAATCGACTGATTGGCTCGTTGCACCTTTCTCGTAAGCACGTCCATCTCAAGATCAGCAACCACAAGCTCTGTCGTCAGACTGCCGGGACCTGGACGCCGTCCCAGTGCTTCGACGCGGGCCAGCAGTTCTTCGAAGGCAAAAGGTTTGGGCAGGTAATCATCACCGCCTGCCCGCAGGCCCAGAACGCGGTCTTCAAGATCTCCCAGTGCACTGAGAATTAGTATGGGAAGAGGACTGTTCTGGCTGCGCAAGGTTTCGATGATTGATAAGCCGTCCATCGACGGCAGCATCCGATCAACGATAAGCACATCGTGCTCTTCATCGGAGGCCATGGACAGGCCATCCGGGCCGTTATCAGCCAAGGTGACCACATGGCCTGCTTCGCGCAGGCCGCGGGAGATATACCGGCTGGCCTCAGGGTCATCTTCGATCAGGAGAATACGCACGCCGGGATTTTACCGCTGCCTTCGTTCGTGAGAAATCCGTTAAAAAATCAGCCGGGGCAATGCCCCGGCTGGCAAAAGGGCGCCCTCAATCAGCCCGTCTTCAACGCCACATAGCGCTGATTGTCTTTGCGCTGCACCAGAAGCAGAACAGGCTTTTCCTTCGACTTCACTTTCTTCACTTCTTCGATTACGTCTTCCGGTGAATTGACCGTGGCACTGCCTACCTTGAGGATAATGTCACCGGCCTTGAGTCCCTTACGCGCCGCAGGACTGGAGGGCAGAACCTCTTCCACCAGAACACCTTCACCCTGATGGCCCAGCGCCGTGCGGGTCTTTTCGTCCAGGGGTGCCAGGCGTAGGCCCAGGCGATCCTTTCTCGGCGCCGGCGTTGTCATTTTTTTGGTCTGGCCGGTTTCGGGAATTGACGCCAGGACTGCATCGATCGTGAGCTCCTTGCCGTCACGAAGCACTTTGACGGTGGCGCTTTCTCCAACCGGCGCTTTAGCAACCATCCGGGGCAGATCTCGGGTGTTTTCGACCGGTCGATCATTAAAGCCGATGATGACGTCTCCGGTTTCGAGCTGGCTGCCAGCTGCGGGACTGTCTGGTGTGATCCGGGATACCAGAGCGCCGGTCGCATCATTCATCGAAAGACTTTGTGCGATTTCTGGCGTGACCGGCTGAATTTCTACCCCCAGCCAGGCGCGGGCGACTTTTCCGTCCTCGCGGAGTTGATGGATTACATTCTTCGCAACCGAAGCGGGAATCGCAAATCCAATGCCGACGCTACCGCCGTTAGGTGAAAAAATCGCAGTATTTACACCAATGACCTCTCCGGCATCATTGAAAAGAGGTCCGCCAGAGTTACCGCGGTTGATAGAGGCATCGATTTGAATGTAGTCCACATACGGCCCGTTGTTGATATCCCGGCCGCGGGCAGAAACGATCCCCGAGGTGGTCGTGCCGCCAAGACCAAAAGGGTTGCCGATGGCAATCACCCAGTCACCGACACGGGCGTGGTCAGAATCGCCGAAACGAACAAAAGGCAGAGAAGCGTCTGTCTCGACTTCAAGCAGCGCGAGATCAGTCCTGCGATCAACCCCGCGAACAACGGCTGGAAGTGTCTCCCCGTTATCCAGGATAACTTCGATTTCATCAGCGCCCTTGATGACATGATGGTTAGTCACGACCAGTCCGCCCTCATCCACGATGAAACCCGAACCAAGTGAGCGGCTGTCCATCGGTCCTCGAGGCATTTGCGGGTAAGCTTCGCCGAAAAATCGCTCCATAAAGCGCCGCATCTCCGGCGGGCCGTCAAAATCGAAATGCTTTCGACCGTAGTGTGGATCGGATCCGTCGCGGTTGTTGTAGCCGTGGCTGAGTGACGCTGGCTGAATGGTTCGCGTGGAAATATTGACCACCGCAGGGCGAACCGCCTCGACCAGATCGGCGAAACCATTGGCAGGTCGTACAATTTGCGCATCTGCGGACTCGGGTATAGCGGTTACGCCCGTTCCGGCGTAGAGAATTGCGCCGAGAGCTGTAGCGCTGGCGAGCGCAGCAACTGCGGTGGTGGGCGCAAAACGCCGCAGGCTTTTTGCAGGATATTTCATGAGTGTCCTCACTAAGTGGCTGTTAACACTTGCCACCTTAGGACACGGGACGTTACCGAGATGTAACCAACAGGTTACGATTTGTTAATGAAAGCGGGCGTCAGGAATCCTGCGTGCAGTCGAGCAGGCGCTTCAACACCTTCTCATAAACCTGAGAGAGGGTATCAAGATCGTTTGCGCTGACTACCTCATCGACTTGATGGATGGTCCGGTTCAGGGGCCCCAGCTCTACAACCTGCGCGCCCGTTGGGGCGATAAAGCGCCCATCGGAAGTGCCTCCGTCGGTGGACAAGCATGGTGAATAGCCGGTCGCGTCACAAATGCTCTCGGTAACTGCCGACACGAGAGTGCCCGGCAAGGTTTGGTAGGGCAGCCCCAGCGGGCTCCAGTTGATTTCAAAATGCTCTGCGTGCTGGCGGCAGATCGATTCGATTTTTTCTTTCAGATCAGGAGCTGTACTGTCGGGACAAAACCTCAGGTTGAATTGCGCCTCGGCCTCACCCGGCACGACGTTTGTGGCCCCTGTGCCGCTTCGAATGTTGGAGACCTGGAAAGTGGTGGCTGGAAAATACTCATTTCCCTCATCCCAACGGGTCGAGGAGAGTTCGCTGACGATTCGGCCAAGTCTATGAATCGGGTTATCGGCAAGGTGTGGATAGGCAACGTGCCCCTGGATACCGCGGACCTTAAGCGTCCCGCCAAGAGAGCCCCGTCGACCGTTTTTTATGACATCCCCCAGGCGCTCGGAGCTGGTAGGTTCGCCAACCAGGCACCAGTCGATCACTTCATTCCTTGCGCTTAGAGTTTCCACGACGCGAACGGTGCCGTCGACCGCCGGCCCTTCCTCGTCACTTGTCAGCAGTAACGCAATCGAACCCGGATGGCCCGGATGGGTTTCAACGAAGCGTTGGCAGGCGGTCACCATGGCCGCAACACTGCCTTTCATATCTGCCGCGCCGCGCCCGTGCAGCATGCCGTCAATCATGTCTCCTGAAAAAGGGGGATACACCCAATCTGTCTCAGGCCCGGTCGGGACAACATCTGTGTGTCCGGCAAATACAAACAAAGGCCCCTCGGTACCACGGCGAAGCCACAGGTTTCTCACCTCTCCAAACGGCATGAATTCCGGGGTAAAGCCATGAGGCCGTAGCTCATCGGCGACGAGATCCTGACAGCCTTTATCGTCCGGGGTGACTGAGGCTTTCCGGATCAGCTTTTGAGCGAGAGTAACGGTAGCGGTCATCTGAGAGCTTCAGAAATGGTTTTTGCCTAAAACAACGGTGTCACCTAATTTTCGACCGCGGTACGGGCGCGAAGGTGTCCTAGCCACTGCTTTTCCCAGACCCGGAATCCTTTGCTGATTAGAAAGACCAGCGCCATGTAAAACAGCATGGCGGTAATAAAGCCTTCGTAGGCCAGGTAATAACGCCCGTTCAACCAGCGGCCGACGCCAAGTATATCTTGAAGCGTGATGGTGCTGAGCACAACCGAGCTGTGCAGCATGAAGATGACCTCATTAGAGTAGGCCGGCAATGCCCGCCTGAAAGCACTGGGCAGGACGATGCGCCGCATCACTCTGGCAGGCGACATGCCGCAGGCGCGCGCCGCTTCGATCTCTCCCTTGGCGGTGTTCTCAATCGCGCCGCGAAGGAATTCGGTCGTATACGCGGCCGTATTGAGACTAAAGGTGATGAGAGCGCACCACCAGGGGCTGGAAAGTACCGGATCCCAGAGAAAACTTTCCCGGACAAAGTCGAACTGGGCAAGACCGTAATAGACCAGATAAGTCTGAACCAGTAGGGGCGTGCCCCTGAATAAGTAAGTGAATCCAAAAATAGGAGCGTTCAGCCAGCGATGACGGTAGGCACGTGCGATGGCGAGGGGTATAGCCATCACGCCGCCGATGAATAATGCCAGAACGGTAATCTCGATCGTCAGAAGCGCCCCGTAGAAAAACTTGTCGATGTGGTCAGCGACCAGCATGAAGTCAAGCGGTGAGTGGTTTTCACTCACGTAGACCAGATATTCAAAGAAAGTGCGCTCGGTGTCGGCCATGGTCTTATGCCCTGTCGACTCCGACGTTGTAACGCCGCTCCAGCCAGCGTAGTCCCACGTCAGAACAGGCCGTCAGGATCAGGTAAATGACCAGCACGGCAAACATGAACGTGAACGGTTCGCGAACTGAACGTCCGGCGGTGGAAGCATTCCAGACCAGGTCATGCAGACCAATCACAGATACCAAGGCAGTGGCCTTGATGAGAACTAGCCAATTGTTCGTGAAGGAGGGCAGCGCGTGCCGGATCATCTGGGGCCAGGTGATCCGCCGGAAAATCAGGAACGGCCTCATTCCGCAGGCAATGCCTGCCTCAATTTGTCCTCGCGGGATAGCCAGAATGGCGCCGCGGAAGGTTTCGGTCATGTAGGCACCGAAGACAAAACCAATAGACCAGACGCCCGCGATGAACTGATTGATTTCGACGTAATCCCATAGGCCCGTCAGGCTGCCGAGGTCGTTGGCGATCTGCTGACCTCCATAAAAAAGCAGCATCATCAGGACAAGATCCGGCACACCCCTTACCAGGGTGGTGTAAGCGCCGGCAATTTTCTGGGAAACCGGA
>WTHR01000243.1 GCA_011523045.1 Gammaproteobacteria bacterium
ACCCACGGTAGAAGACTGGAATTACATCCTACGGATTTATGAGCCACGATTGGATGAATTACAGGAATTTCGACTGCCGGAGATGAAGAAGGTCAACTGACTCGATTGCGGGCGTACTATGCTCACCCTGACGTCCTTGGCGCCGAACATCAGGGTGAGCAGAATGTGACCGACCGGAGTCCACTTCTGTCGGCCCCATTCTGTCATCTTAAGTCACACTCCCGTATGCAGTTGATTTGTGGAAGTCGCGAGTTACACTCGAATCCGGCTGAGCTAAATGGTGTTTAACCTTGGTAGATCAATCGCAGTCTTCTGCCTCTGAGATCCCTGCAGATTCGCTTCCCGAATCCAGATCTTTACCCTTAGAGATCCTCAAAAAAGCCATTCCCTCGCTTCCTAAACCGATCGCGAGGATTGCCGAAGGCAGGGCATTATTAAGCGCCAAGGCCGCAGCCGCCTACAGCAAAGTCGTCAATACTGACTTCTCGAAGACTGCTTGGCGCATCGACGATGAGGCGCATAGAGAGATCATCGGGCTATGGGTAGGTCTTGGGGGCTCTTTTATCGCTGATTTTGCCGCCTCTCCTGAACAGCCGAGAATTTTTGCCTGGGTAGTTGGCCCTGTCCCTGAAGCCGCTCAATTCACACTTCGACATATCAAGGGTCGCGATGGGAGATGGGTCCCCACCTCTGTGCTCGCGTCCGAAGAAGAATTCCTCAGCTGGATCAAGCCCGGAGAGGAAATAGTAAACCCCCTTGCTGTCTCCACCATTCTCGACTCGGGACCGATTGGGTTTCGTTTTCGCGCGAAGCCCCATGCGCTGCCGACCTATTTCATGCTCCGAGAGTTTGATGGATTTCGAGCGCAGGCGATCCTGCCCGGCAGATCAAAAGACTGGATGAGGTGGCTGGAGCAATTCACCGAAACCACTGGTTATCGATTTGTCGGTATTACCTCGGCCAATCTCTCGGGTCTTGGTCGCGAGGTACGATCCGGCGGGACTCACAAAGATCTTGCCGAACTCCAGTCTGATATGGGGCATCTCGGGGTACCTATTCTTTCTGGCCCCATAGCCATAGACGGCGAGTTGGTTTCAATCGACAAGCGGAATCAGGGATACAAAACACTCAACTCATCCTATCTGGCCTTGACTGAATCTGATCGCGAAAAAAGCACCGAGATTGCTCCGATATCCACTTCACTTCTGGGTTTTACGGACAATGAGAAGCGCTGGGAACTCCTGCGACATGGATCAATGCATGAAGCTGTGCTGTCAAAACAACTAAAGACTCATGGAATCACCCTGGCGAACCAGACTACCGGACGGCTGGAATTATCCCAATACGTAGGTGATCTGGTGTCGGCTTTTCCTTTGTTTTCTGAACTCGAGAGCGATCAGATCGCAGAGATCTCACAAATGATCGAGGTGCGGAATTTTGCACAGAACGAGACGATTATCGTGAAGGGCGACAGAGCGGAAAAAATCTTCTTTATCGCGTCAGGCTCTGTTGCTGTTCAGGTCAGTCAAGAAGTCATTCTGGATGCGGGAAATTGTTTTGGAGAGATATCAATAATTGAAGGGACTCCGCGAACCGCATCGGTCATTGGTCATCAGGCGGGTGTGCTTTTGACGCTCGATGCGCACATCATCTATCGCTTGATGGAGTTTCTCCCAACGCTTGCCGACTCGATTCAGGAAATGGCTAAAGACCGACTACAACAGCTGGAAAGATCATCTAAACCAGCTCCGCATTCTTAATCTACCCGATCGCCGTGCCGGCGGATGGGTGCGAACGCGGCAATAGATTCTTTAAGCCCTCAACTTTGCGAAATCCCGCAAATAAGGAAGTCGGCTTCGAGCCTTCTTCATCTCATTGGTATTGATAGACGCGCTGATTAGTTTTTCCTGCGTTCCAGCGTCAGCGATGATTGCTCCGTCCGGGCCAACAATTTTGCTGCCCCCAAGATACTCAAACCCGTTTTCCTCTCCAGCATGGTTGGCGTAAGCCAACCAGACTCCATTCTCAAATGCTCTCGTTGGCACGATCTTGGAGGCGACTACATCCCATTTGCTCACTAACGCCGTCGGCACAACAATTAATTGAGCGCCATTTATTGCCGCGTTTCTTGCAGACTCCGGAAACTCAACCTCATAACAGATCAAAATTGCGATCTTGAGCCCGTGGTATTCCAGGTTGGTAACCTTATCCCCGGGCGTAAAATATTTTTCCTCGAAGCTTCCCGGCGAGTTGAGCTGTTTTCGGTGGTTCGCAACCAAATCCCCATCTTTACTGACAAAGGCCGCGGAGTTGTGCAAATCATCTCCGAAGACTTCGGCATATCCAAACACTATTGCGGTATTGAGTTGCTGGCATAGCCTGGCAATTGCGGTGAACGACGTCCCTTGCGCGGGCTCCGCATTCTTGATTAGCTCATCCCCAACGTTGTAGCCAGTGATGAAGAGCTCGGGACAGATGACAAGGTCAAGAGGGTCACGCTCGATCTCGTTATATTCGACGATATATCGACTCAGTCGATCGATCTTCTCAGCAGAAGAAAGGCCTGCACAGGCCGATTGGAAAATAGCGATGTTCATGACTGCAAATCTCTTAACGTATCCTGGATCACGAATGCGTCGCCAAAGGGCGACTGATCCAATTCTTACATCCCTGTGGCTCGATCAACTCAACTAAAGACGCTTTCCCTATGGACCTACGATAACGACCGCTAAGTCCATCACATTTGTATTTGTAGGGCCAGTGGTGAATAGCCCTGCGCATTGTTCCAGGTAGGTGCCGGCATCAGCCCGGCGAAGCGCATCTGAAGCCGTGGTTTCACTCCACGTGGTCCCGTCAATCAGACCGCCCGCGGCGGATGTTGGACCATCTGTGCCATCCGTCCCTGCGACCAGCACACTGATGTCATCTCTGCCAGCGATGTGCGCCGACAGCGCAAGCGCCAGGCTTTGGTTTCGCCCTCCCCGACCGGGATGCTCTGGCAAAGTAACTATGGGCTCGCCACCAAACAAATAAACCCCGGGCGGCGCGTTGGCAATAAAAGGCCCAAGTCGATCCGCCAGTTCATATATATCGCCATACAGGGTTTCACTATTCTCCAAAACGGCAAGACCCAACTGCTCAGCCTTTGAGGCTGCGGCCTGGCGGGCGATCTTATTGGAGGCGATGATTCGACTGGTGCCCTTATCGGGCAAACGATTTGTATCTCCAAGGCCTGACCCGATAACCGCAATACTGTCGCCTTCAACATCGGAGATGGCATAGACCCTGATCCGCCTGCCGGGAAAACGCTCAATGAGTTTTCCCCCTTTGATCAATGAATGGGTTTTGCGGCGAGTATTGATTTGGTCAATCGTTTTTCCTGTGGCCAGCATCTTGTCAGTCATCGCCTTTAGCTCGCTGAGCGACACATCAGACGGCAAGGCTTCGGCAAGAGCCGACGCTCCACCGGAGACCAAAAACAGTACATGACTTTCCGCCGGTAAAGCTTCGATGGAATCAATAAGCAGTTTCCCTGCAGACAGCGAGTTGTCATCAGGAACAGGGTGTGCGGCTTCCATAACCCTGACGCCTGGGAAAGCATCGAATTCATCGGTGAGATGGCCATATTTGGTGATCACTAGCGCTGGACAATCGGGCCACTCATCCAGGGCCCCGAGAGTCATCCCGACTGCCGCCTTTCCCACAGCGATGATTAAACTGGGCAAAAATGGGCCGTCTTCAGCAATGGCATTGGTGACTGCCTGACGGCCCGAAACGGCCGAGACGGCGGCATCAAATAACTGCCCTAGCTGCTTTTTTCGGGTATCAGCTGTCATCTATCGGGAATACCGGATAAAACCGCTCGTGCATGAACTGCAACGCATTGTAGAAGCACCGCAGGCAAATTCGCTAAAAAATGCCGGAATTTTGATGCGCTCAAAGGTGAAATAAAATCGATGTCTCATTCGTATTGGATTGGTGAAGGGAGCAGTTTGATAGGTTTCGGGCCACATAAATAGCCAATTTATGGAGTTTGTAACCCAATCAGCACTCCCCAAATAATCCACTCGGTGTCGGCTTAGCGCTTGCACCAAACAAAAAGGAAAAGGAAAACACTATGTCCAAAAAGATAAACAAAGCCTTGATCACGGCAGCGACTGTGGCAGCGGTAAGCACTCTTGGCGCTCCATTGGCGCACGCAGGGGCCAACGAGAGGTGTTACGGCGTGTCTCTGGCAGGTCAGAACGACTGCAAGGCAGGTGCCGGAACCAGCTGCGCTGGCAGCTCAACAGTGGATTATCAGGGTAATGCCTGGACTTACGTTCCAAAAGGCACTTGCACCACCATCGAACTGCCGGCCATGTCTGACGGCACGGAGCGGGCGGGTTCTCTCGAAGTGCTGTCCCGTGACCTGCCGGGTTAAGACCTGAATTTCAGCGTGCGGATAACCCTGCCCGGCCCATGGGTCCGGCAGGGTTATCACAGCCGGAAATGCAAGGCGCGTTTTTATGTCTGATGTTGCCCCAGTGAACCACTCGCTCAAAGCCTCATCTTCGTTTGGCCTTCCCATCGAGAATCCGGGCGTCAGTTTCAAGCCCCAGTACTATGAAGAAGCGAGTGCAGGACAACATGCTCTCGGCTGGTTTGAGATTCATGCCGAGAACTACATGATCGACGGTGGTCCTGTGCGGAACCAACTTCAGCAGTTGCGTCGGGACTATCCCATATCGTGTCATGGTGTCGGACTATCGATCGGCTCGGAACAGGCCCTGGATCGGTCGCACCTTTCACGCTTGAAAACGCTGCTGGATTGGCTGGAACCCGCTGTGTTCTCAGAGCATCTGGCGTGGTCCAGTCATGGGGTCAACTTCTTTAACGATCTGCTGCCGTTGCCGTACACCAGAGCAACGTTGGAGCAGGTTGTAAAACATATTGATGAAGTCCAAAACACGCTTCAGCGTCCGATACTTCTGGAAAACCCATCCACTTACCTCGACTTCTCCACTCACGAG
>WTHR01000001.1:0-2498 GCA_011523045.1 Gammaproteobacteria bacterium
ACGTTCGGCCCGGCACGAAGCTGAAGGTCACGGCAGCTGAACTGGAGTTCCCAGGCGGCAAGTGGAATCTGGCGATTCAGTTTCAACCGCCCCAGCACGTTACCTTCGAGGGAACCGGCATGAAGTTTTCCGTTAACAGTTTCACCAAAGACAACTGGCAGATCGGCTTCGTGCGCCCCGATGGTTTCGACGCCTGGCGCGGCAAGAAGAAGTAGCCAGCAAGAGTCGCAAAACAGCCATGTGGTTGAGGGCGATTATAAAATCTCTTCCGATTTGCAGTAGGCAGACTAAAGGCGGTGGCGTAGGCTGATGGGCGCACTAAATATATGAGTCAATATGAGGATAACCTTAGGCGAATAGGTAAGGAAAGCCGGCCGTGGCACAGAGAGTGGTGGCGTTATGTTATATGGGTGTTTATTGGCATACCTTTACTTTACAATGGCGCGATCGGTTTGTGGTGGATAATTGAACAATTATTAAAAAGGGTAACAGCCCCCTAATCCTACCCGTGAAACTCCTTGAGCGCATTGGCGAGCCTCCAAAAGGGCTGGACGGTTGAGGGCGGTGGCTTTTTGTAAGAAAGTTTTGTGAGGCTCCTAACCCATATAGAAGAGTAGGGGAGCTTGCAGTTGGATCCCCCCGCCCCCTGGTGGGGCTACTGGCACAAAAATGGCACAGCTTTTATGCGTATCCGTGCGCTTTGGTGCGTTGACTAAAAAAGAGTGAAGTTGTAATGTCACTGAAGTAGCGGGTTTTCTGTTATTTGGTGTTACGTTTGGTCGGGTTCAATTCCCGCCGCCTCCACCATTTTTAGAATATTGCACCTCAATTTTTGAATTTGAATTTAAAGATTTCTATTTAAAAAGAACTTGAGTCGCATAACCAAAAACCCGATTTTCTAGCAAGTGCAAAGGAGCTTTAAGGGGAAGAGTTGAACCGTAATAATTTTTGCAAAACCATCATGAGATCCAATGATATGAAGCGCCGTACTTTTTTAAAATCCGCCGGCTGCACATTGTTCCTGCCGGCTTTGGAGAGCTTTGGGCAGAATCATCCCGATCCAGGCAAGGCCGATGTCAAACGGTTGTTCTGCGTCAGTATGGGTTACGGCTTTTTCACGGATGCCCTTCCGCAACAGGGAGGCGCGGGCTACGCATTCAGCGACCACATGGAGCCGCTGAAGAAATACCGTGACCAGTTCACTCTGTATTCGAAAATGCGGTTCGGAGGGAACCATCACAACGACCACAGGTGCTTTGTTGGCAACACCAATACAAACCCAGACTCTCTGGACCAGATCGTCGCTGAACACGTTGGCCATCAATCCCGGGTTAGAAATGTGGTTACTTTCATCGGTCACGCCCACCACCACATTGTAGCGTCGTGGCGGGACAGGCTGCCTGTCATGCCAATTCAATCGACTAGAGTGCTGTTTGAAACGCTGTTCGCACGAACCGATAAAAAGACGCAAGAGCGACTCCTTGCTAACAAGAAGAGCGTCCTTGATGGTTCACTGGAAGAAGCAAAATCCTTGATGGCACGTGTCTCGGGTCGAGATAAGCAAAGACTGGAAGAGTACTTCGCCGCATTGCGTGAATCTGAACAAGAGCTCAATAAATCCATCGAGTGGCTCAATCGGCCCCGACAAGATGTTGAATTCCCGGTCGCCCCCTCATTTGAAAACAACTTCCTTGCGACCGACGTTGACAAAAAGCGGTTCCTGGAAAACCCGCGTCAGATTCAACGCGGGATCGCATTCGATATGATTTACAAGGCGTTCAAATTCGACGTCACACGAGTCGTCAACTTATACATGGTAGGACTCGACAATGATCACCATCTCACGACGCATAATGTACCGAAATCCGAGGAAGCCCGAACCAGTCTGACCAAGTACGACTCTTCTTTCTTTTCACTGATGGCAAACTTCTATGACAAGCTATCCAGCACGAAATCCGAATCGGGTAAAACACTGATGGATGAGACGATTACTGTCTCCACGGGAAATAACAGTGTGAGCCAGAAAATGGGCCCACATAACGGGAATGAAATCCCAGTCTATGTTGCAGGGGGAAATTTCTCAAACCACGGTAGTCATGTAGTTCGCCAAGGCGAGACGACCTGTGACATCTATCTCTCGATACTTCAGAAATTCGGTATCGAACGGGAACGGTTCGGAAACAGTAAGAAGCTCATCGATTTGTAGGATCATGTTGGATTTCCGATTCACAAAGATTGCAGCCCTGCTGCTGCTGATTGGTGGTGCCCGTGTTTCTGTCTGTTTTGCAGATGATCGGGGACAATCACAGCAGTTCTTCAATACCTACTGCATTTCCTGTCACGGCAAGGAAAAGAGTAAAGGGGGGTTGCGTCTTCACCAGTTTGGCGAGCAGCAATGGAACGACCCCAGTCTGCTCGATGAGATTTATGAGGCGATTGAACTTGGGGACATGCCGCCAGAGGATGCTAAGAGATTTCCAAAACCTGATCAGGTAAAA
>WTHR01000001.1:2598-5004 GCA_011523045.1 Gammaproteobacteria bacterium
TGGGGACATGCCGCCAGAGGATGCTAAGAGATTTCCAAAACCTGATCAGGTAAAAGCCCTGCAGGAGGTGCTGGGAAAGCAACTGCATGGACTCGCCGAAAAGCAAAGGCCAGGCATGCTCAAGCGATTGAGTCGGGTGGAGTACCAGAACACGATCAATGATGTCTTTGGCACCGACTTCTCACTGCTCGATCAGCTGCCGATGGACAACATCGACGCTGGCTTTGATAACAATGCCGATAACCTGCATCTGTCGCTCGTTGATATGGAGGCCTACTTCAACGTGGCCAACCGGATTGCTGAGAGTGTCGTCAGCGACAAACCTGCTCCACGTGAAGTTGTCTACTCCACTAAAAACACGGACATCGATACACATAGCCACAAGGACAACACTCATGGGTTTGCGCCGTCGCTGGACCAAGCATCGCGACCTTTGGTTTTTGCATCTCAGTCCATCCAAATCAAAATCAATCCATCGGTCAAAACGAGTGGTTTATATCGAGTCATCCCCAAGGGGTTCTCTATCCAGGCCAAATTTGTTCCAGGAAACCGTGCTCAAGAAAGGTTGCCTGCTGTCACCGACATCACTGAGGTGGATACGAACGACACACCTCAAGCCACTCATTCTATGAGCTTTGTCCTTCGAAAGAATTCTGGAGTCGGACAAAGCATTGTGAATGCAGTCCCCAAAAATGCGGATTGGAAAGAATTCGATCTTAGTGAAGGTTTCATGACGCAACTGTCCTCGACTGACACGATCGTTCTAAGATGCAATTCTGTGAATGGAAGTGGTTCTCAGCGTATGTTCTGTATCGAATCGGCGACCATTTCGGGACCTGTGTACGAATCATGGCCTCCCAAGACGCACTTTTACAACACGTACTGTAAAGACATCGATGCATCGGCGAGCTATGAAGCATGCCAGAACATCTTGAAGAGGGTTGCAGAGAAACTGTTTCGCCGCCCCGTTTCTGACGCCGAGTTGGAGCCGTTCTATAAACATGCAAAGAAAGAGTTCGCTCTGGGCAACAGCATTTACTCCGGCCTACAGGCAGGCATTCGCGGAATGTTATGTTCTCCGAAGTTCATCTTTAAGAAAGAAGGCGAATCCGGGCCGTTGGGTGATTACGCAATTGCAGCACGCTTGTCCTATTTCCTATGGAATACTTTGCCCGACGACACACTTTTTGCACTGGCAAAACAGGGAAAACTGAAGAGCCCGAAGGTCCGCCAAGAGCAGGCGCTCCGAATGCTTCAGGATCCTAGAGCAGACCGGTTTATCAATGACTTCGTTTATCAGTGGCTTGATCTGGAAAAGCTGAAGATCATCGAACCTGACCTGAGCATTTTCACAGTGGATGAATTTGACCTTGTACGTGATCAGATCAGCAAAGAGCCGGTTGCATTCTTTAAAGAGGTTCTTTCGAGCAATCTGAGCTTAGAGAATTTTATCGACTCTGATTTCGTGATGATCACGCCGGAACTCAACTATGTCTATCGAATCCACGGCCATCCGGTTGCAAAACCGGGCAAGCGACCGGGGGCAAGCAAGATATCGCCAAAGGATTACCGCCCCAAGCAGATCACCTCCAAGTTCACCAAGGTGAAGCTGGACGACGATTATCGATATCGAGGAGGCCTGCTTACACAGGCGGGATTCATGCTGATGACCACAAATAACGGAGAATACACCAACCCGTTTTATCGTGGTGCCTGGGTATTGAAGAGTTTTTACGGAGACCCTCTTGAAACCCCCGAAGACTTGGAGATCTCGGCACTGAGCCCCCCCACGAAAACCAAGACTATTAAAGAAACGATTGATGCTCACAGAGAGAGTGCCAGTTGTAATATGTGCCACAAGAAAATGGACCCCCTCGGAATTGCACTGGAAAATTTTGATGTAATGGGACGCTGGCGAGACCAGTACACAGACGTGAGTAACTACACCGCAAGCAAGAATAAGGGCCAACGTTTTCCCGTCGACACGAGAACGGCCCACATGGACGGCAGAGCCTTCGAGGGTCCACAAGGCCTGAAGAAAATCCTGATGGAAGATAAGGAAATTTTCTCGAGAGCATTCATCGAAAACATTCTCTCCTATGCGATGGCACGCGAGCTCACATTTAGCGACCGCACGAATATCAACCAGCTCTATGAACAGTCCGCTAAGAATGACTTCAGACTGCGAGACATACTACTGGCGATTGTTTCGGCAGAAAGCTTCACTAAACGATAAAGGTATAGAATTCACAGTCGCCTCGCCCAAAGCTACCTCCGATAAGCTCATCACCTACTTAATTGCTGAGAAGCAGCCTCGAAAACTAGTGGAGAAACCGAAAGGCGAAATTGCCGAGGCAGTTTTTCAAAAAGTCAAAGTGCTTTGCTTAGGCTTCGCAAAAATATGAC
>WTHR01000071.1 GCA_011523045.1 Gammaproteobacteria bacterium
TGTCCCCCTCTGTTGGGCAGATTCCTACGTGTTACTCACCCGTCCGCCACTCGTCGGCACCAAGGTCACCCCGAAGGGATCCCAGCGGTCCGTTACCGTTCGACTTGCATGTGTTAGGCCTACCGCCAGCGTTCAATCTGAGCCAGGATCAAACTCTCCAGTTCAAGATTGATTCCGTCGGACAAGACAAAAGCCCTGTCGTCCGGAGCGCCTCTTTTTCTTCTCGACTTTCATCAAGATGAAATCAAAGCGCGTTACTGTTGTTCGGAATCAGACGCAAAAGCGCCCACACAATCTGCCTGTAAATTGTTAAAGATCAGGACGCGCCCGAGAGGGGTTGCC
Organism: Gammaproteobacteria bacterium; assembly: GCA_011523045.1. Classification (GTDB taxonomy): domain Bacteria; phylum Pseudomonadota; class Gammaproteobacteria; order Arenicellales; family UBA868; genus UBA868. The sequence continues at coordinate 343 of WTHR01000071.1, forward strand.
CGAAGAGGCCGCGATTATACAGATAGAATCTGAGATAGCAAAGGTTTTTTCGCATAAATCCGGGATTTTTTACCGGCCCGCATCCCCTTCAGATAAAAACCCCTTTTCGTAGTGGCTGGCTGCGGGGCTTAACCCACTCGAAGCAGGCAATTCGCGACTTACACTCGCTGCAAATTTAGCCTATTCGCACCTTGGCAATACGACGCTTGCCAACCTGCAATACCCCGGTTGTCCCCGGGACGAGGACGGTTTTTGGATCCTCCAGTCTTTCGCCCGCAAACCGAACGGCGCCCTGCTTGATCAGCCGGATTGCCTCCGAAGTGCTGCTGGCCAATCCCGCCTGCTTAATCGCGCTGGCAATGCCCAATCCGTCTGCGTCCGAGGAGAGCGCCTTTTCCTCCAGGTCATCCGGGACGCTTCCTTGCGAAAAACGCTCGACGAAACGCTGCTCTGCCTTTTTGCCGTCCCCCGGCGCATGGAAGCGATCAACGATTTCTCTCGCCAGTTCAAACTTCACATCGCGAGGATTTGCGCCTGTGGCCACTGAATCGCGCAACTTCTCAATTTCGGAAAGGGATTTGAAGCTCAAAAGCTCGAAGTATCGCCACATGAGATCGTCTGAGATCGACATGAGCTTGCCGAACATGTCATCCGGTGCATCGGTAATCCCAACGATGTTGCCGAGTGACTTTGACATCTTTTGCACCCCGTCCAGCCCTTCAAGCAACGGCAGCGTGATCACGACCTGGCTCGGTTGGCCATATTGTTTTTGCAGTTCACGTCCCACCAGCAAGTTGAACTTCTGGTCGGTTCCCCCCATCTCAACGTCGGTCTTAAGTGCTACCGAGTCATAGCCTTGCATAAGGGGGTAGAGAAACTCATGAATCGCGATCGGCTGGCCACCCTTGTAACGCTTAGAGAAATCGTCCCGCTCCAGCATCCGGGCGACGGTATGTCTTGAGGCCAGGCGAATGATGCCCTCCGCTCCCAGCTCACTGCACCATTTTGAATTGAACTCGACCTGAGTCTTGTCGGGATCCAGTATTCGAAATACCTGCGCCTTGTAGGTTGCGGCATTCGACTCGATCTCCTCTGCCGTGAGCGGCGGCCGCGTTACATTCTTGCCGCTTGGATCCCCGATCATGCCGGTGAAATCTCCGATCAGGAACACTACCTCATGTCCCAATTCCTGGAATTGCCGCATCTTGTTGATGATGACCGTGTGTCCCAGATGAAGATCAGGCGCCGTCGGATCAAAACCTACTTTGATCCTTAATGGCCGATTCGACGCGAGGCGCTCAAGCAATTCCTCTTCGAGGAGCATCTCCTCCACGCCGCGTTTGAGTTCTGCAAGAACCTCTTGGGAAGCGCTATTGTTTTTACTTTCAGTCATCGGGGGCGAATTTTACCCGAGCGTGGATCCTCGTTTACCTGATTCACCGATGAGGAGTTACACATTTCTGTTTGAGGGCGATAACTGGCGCCCGAGCAGGGCTCCGAGCCGCATTTTTTGATTGATCATCAAATCTTCCGCAAAGCAGTTGAGTGCATTCGGCTCGAAGACGAACCCCTTTTACATATAAGAAGTGACTTTAAGTATCAGAGGCAAATTATTTTGACGAATCATTAACGTGAAGGTAAATTATCGCGCTTGAAAAAGTGCCATCGCGCTTTTTTGGTGTCTGCCCATGATTCGCAAGACAACACCCACGTTTGGCAAGGATCTTCGCTATCTCTCCCGTCGACCTTCCTCGGGACGAAGTCGCGTATTCGGTCACCCCTCCCATTGGGTAGCCACCCTTGTCATTGCTGTTGCCGTCGGCATCTGGTTAGGCAGCGCCCCGGATGCAGCCGTTGAGCGCTCTTCTATCACGCTTAAGAAACAAATCGAACTGGTCCTGGAGCAGGATCCGGTGCCGCCATCAGAAACCCAGGCAAAAGAAATGGTGGAGAGCGGTATCGATATTGCCTCATTGCCGACAATGGAGAGTTTCCAAGGTGTTGCCGCGATCAAAGAAGTCACTCCTGGCTTTGGGGTGAGCCTGGCGTCTTTCAACAACGCCGACACGGCCGCCACAACTGATCCCAGCGCAAAACCACAGCCGGTCAGCGCTGCGACAAATACCGATGTTTCTGACGCTCAGGACGCAACATTGGAAAGACTCGAAGCTGCAGTCGAGTCTGAACATGAGAAAGAACTGCCGGAGAGTTCTGCGTCAGTTCAGAACAGCATCCCTTGGGAATCCATTCAAATTCGAAGCGGCGACTCCCTGGTCCGCATTTTCAAACGCCTGGATCTTGACGTGGCACAGGCGATTGAAATCAGCAAGTTATCCAAAGCCAAGCCGCTGATCAGTCTTCGAACTGGCCCCTATCTGAAGATCCAACGTGACGGTCGAGACTTAGTGGCCCTGCGGTACCAACCCAACATCAAGACCTTTCTGCAGGTTACCGCCGGGAACCACACCTTCGTCACCGAAATCATCGAACGTGAGTTCGAGTTACAAGAGCGTGAGGTTACCGTCGAGGTCACCGACTCCCTGTACCAAAGCGCTTTGCGGGCAGGACTTCCTGAGTCTGTCATCTACCGTGTGGCAGAAATATTTCAGTGGGAACTGGATTTCGGTCGAGACGTGAAACGTGGCGACAGGCTCACCGTGATCTATGAAGAACGCTCTCTGGACACCAAAAAAGTCGGCAACGGGCCAATTTTGGCGGTGCGGTTTGAAAACGACGGAGTTCTTCGCGAAGCGATACGCTATGTCGATTCCGCGGGCACCGCGGCTTATTACACTCCCGAGGGAAAAAGTCTGCAACGCGCCTTTTTGCGTACTCCCGTGCCCGGCAGGCATGTCACCTCGGGTTTTTCCTATAACCGCCTGCATCCGATCCTGAAGGTCCGCCGCCCGCACCTGGGTGTCGACTACGGCGCACCGCGCGGCACCCCTATTGTCGCAACCGCCGATGGGAAAGTGATCCGCGCTTCGCGAAAAGGTGGTTATGGGAAAACCATCATTCTTCGGCACGGGCAGAATTACCGAACGCTTTATGCTCACCTTTCACGCTATGCAAAAGGTCTTCGAAAAGGCAAATGGGTCAAGAAAGGACAAGTCATCGGCTATGTAGGATCAACCGGACTTTCTACGGGCCCACACCTTCATTACGAGATTCATGTGGACGGCAAGGCGCGGAACCCGCTATCCCTTAAGCTGCCCCGAGCGGCACCGATCGGCAAAGAGGACAAAGCCAACTACCTGAAACATGCCAGACTCTGGTCGAGCCGCCTTAACGAGGCGCGTTCTACCGCCTGACGTCCCTGGCCGAGTCCGGCTCAATGTCCGCTACATTTATCGGCATCATGTCCGGCACCAGTGCCGACGCCATAGATGCTGCCGCCGTATCCTTCCCGGATCGACAGGTAAAAATTCACGCCGTCCAGTCGAACCCCATCGACAGCGCTTTACGCCAACGAATCACGGACATCATGCAGGGAGTTCATGATGATCTAGATTCGGTCGCCGCGCTGGACCATGACCTGGGGTATGCCTTCTCGGAGTGCGCTACGGCACTCATGACAAAGCTGGACACTCCCCCACTCGCCATCGGCTGCCACGGCCAAACCGTGCGCCATCGTCCGGAGCAGGGATTTACCGTTCAGTTGGGAGCGGGCGCAATCATAGCTACCCGCACGGGATTGCCCACGATCACGGATTTTCGATCTTCCGATATTGCTCTCGGAGGACAGGGCGCTCCTCTGGTACCCGCCTTTCACAAGTACGTCTTCGGCTCGGATAAAGAGGATCGGGTGATCGTCAATATCGGCGGCATCGCAAATATCACACTTTTGCCAAAAACCGCGGGCGTAAGCGGCTTCGATACAGGCCCAGGCAACACCCTTCTGGACAACTGGTATCAAGAACATCAGCGAGGTCCATGGGATGCCAACGGCGCCTGGTCGAGAACCGGCACGGCAGATGACGCACTCCTCGCAAGACTGAGCTCAGATGCGTTTTTCGAACAGAACCCGCCCAAATCGACCGGCCTTGAGTACTTTAATCCAGCGTGGCTTAAAACTTGGCTGAACGGCGACGAGCGTCCAGAAGATGTTCAGGCCACTCTGCGGGAGTTGACTGCCACCGGTATCTCAGACGCGGTGACCAAAGCACTGCCGACAGCGAAAACGCTCTATCTCTGCGGCGGTGGAGCCCAAAACGGCGCGCTCAAGGCATCTATCCAATCCCGGCTTCCCGATACGAAAGTCGAGAGCACGGCCGCTCTCGGTATTGATCCTATGTGGGTGGAAGCCTGCGCTTTTGCCTGGCTCGCACGCCAGCGCTGGGAAAGAAAACCTGGAAGCCTGCCTTCGGTTACCGGCGCGAGCCGCGCCGCGGTGTTAGGCAGTCTGTATCTGCCCTAGGGAATGTTCCGTATCGGCGACGGTCTAGATTCCGAATGATGCTCCGCAACCGCAGGTGGTGGCGGCATTCGGGTTGTTCACCACGAACCGTGTGCCCATCAGGTCGTCGATAAAGTCCACTTCGGCTCCCGACAGGTACTGCAGGCTGAGGGGATCGACAACCAGTTTCACGCCGCCGCGATCAAACTCCATATC
>WTHR01000217.1 GCA_011523045.1 Gammaproteobacteria bacterium
CACAGATATCTGGGTAGGGGGTTTCTCTTCGCAGGTGGTTCGTGGGCAGTTTTCCGTGTGAAGCGGGCGTTTTGTTGACGTTGTATTTCTTTCACTCTATGACAGAATCCCCGCATGCCTGAATACCGCACGACTTCGCTAGCCAAGAGTCTGCCCGCCACCGTGCCCTTTGTGGGGCCAGAAGCGCAGGAGCGCACCCTTGAGCGCGCTTTTTCAGCCCGGATTGGCGCCAATGAGAATGTGTTTGGACCTTCCGAGCAGGTCACAAAGGTCATCTCCCAGATGGCAACACAGGCGTGGAAATATGGCGATCCCGAATTCTTTGAGCTTCGCCATGCCTTAGCTGACCATCACGGTATTGGTCCTGAGCACATTATGGTGGGTGAAGGGATTGATGGCCTTTTCGGTTATCTGGTGCGGCTCTTTGTTGGCTCGGGCGATAAGGTTGTCACTTCTGCTGGGGCATACCCCACATTTAATTTTCATGTCGCCGGCTTTGGCGGAGAACTCGTTACAGTGCCGTACCGGGACGACCACGAAGATCCCGCAGCACTGGTTGAGGCGGCGGGACTGCATCACCCCAAACTGATTTATTTTGCGAATCCGGATAATCCCATGGGCACCTGGTGGCCGGCGTCCGCAGTCGAAGCAATGGTTGAGCAAACACCGGAAGGATCTTTGCTGGTGCTTGACGAGGCTTATGGAGAATTCGCACCCGAGAACGTTCTCCCTGGGATCGATCCGTCGGACAGACGTGTCCTTAGGTTTCGCACCTTTTCCAAAGCCTACGGTCTGGCGGGTATTCGCGTGGGTTATGCGATAGGTGAGCCTGAACTCATCAATGAGTTCAACAAGATTCGCAATCACTTCGGGCTGGGATGTGTCGCCCAGGCGGCGTGTGTTGCCGCTCTCTTGGACAACGAGCACCTGAAAAGCGTTGTCGCCAGGGTAGAGCAAGCCCGTGAGACGATTTATCAGATAGCCCAAGACAATGGGCTGGTGGCATTGGCGTCAGCAACGAATTTTGTTGCGATCGATTGTGGCCAAGACGGGGTATTCGCCAAGTCGGTCCTCGACCATCTTGTGGCGCAAGGGATATTTGTGAGAATGCCGGGGGTGGCCCCGCTCAATAGATGTATCCGTGTATCCGTGGGACGTCCTGAGGATCTTGCCTTTTTCGCCGATGCACTGCCCAAAGCCCTGGAAGCGGCCGCAGGCTGAGACCGCAGAACCCCTCTCGGTAGGTGAAGCGCAGAACAAGAATCAAACAGGAATCAAAGGATTTTAGGAGATGAAACCCATGCCGAAGTTAAAGTGGAGAACCCTATGTCGATAACCTTGAATCAGGCGAGAACTCTGGTAGACGGCGCGCTGGCAGAGGCGCGGAAACTCAACTTGAAACCTGTCAGCATTATCGTACTGGATGTTCGCGGTTCGCTGGCCGCGGCGGCATCCGAAGACGGGGTAAGTGCGATGCGTGCGCAAATTGCCCACGGTAAAGCCAATGCAGCCATTGCCCTGGGCATGGGAACACGCGCCCTGATGAATCGGGCTGAGCAGCAGGCGTATTTTATTCAGTCGATTAACGGACTCGCAGGTGGTGACATGGTACCGGTGCCGGGCGGGGTGCTTGTGCGGGACAGCGATGGGACGCTGCTGGGTGCTGTAGGGATCTCCGGTGACACTTCGGATAATGATGAAGCGGCTGCTGTGGGCGGAATTAACGCAGCAGGTCTGGAAGCCGAAACTGGCTGAAGATGCCTAGAGAAAAGGCTGAGACACTTGTAAAAACTGCGCGGCGGGCTATTATCTCGCCGCGAAAAACCTGTCATTAGAGCCAAGATCATGTCTATGCCGTTTCTGACACCGTCAATCCGTGTACGCAAAACACCTTTCTCCAGCCGTGTGACGGCGGCGGGGGTTAAGGCCTATACGGTCTACAACCATATGCTGCTGGCATCGTATTTCACTTCTCCTGAAGAGGACTACCGCCACTTAAAAACGGCCGTTCAGGTCTGGGATGTCTCCGTAGAACGCCAGGTTGAAATCACAGGACCCGATGCACTGCGTCTGGTGCAGATGACGACACCACGTGACATGTCCCGAATGCAGGATGATCAGTGCTACTACGTTCCCATGGTGGATGATGCCGGGCGAATGATGAACGATCCGGTGGCGATCCGACTCAACGAGAACCGCTTTTGGTTGTCGCTTGCCGACTCAGACATGCTGCTTTACTGCAAGGGCCTTGCGGCGGCGGCAAAACTCGACGTCGAGGTATTTGAGCCAGACGTCTCCCCGTTGGCGATCCAGGGCCCGCGGGCTGATGAACTGGTCGCGCGGGTGTTTGGTGACGATATCGTAAGCACGAAGTTTTTCAGACACAAGACGATCAATTTTCAGGGCCAAGACATGATCATCGCGCGCTCCGGCTGGTCTCATCAGGGAGGATTTGAGCTCTATCTGGATGGCAGCGAATATGGTGAAGCGGTTTGGGATACCCTGTTTGCGGCTGGAGAAGATCTGGATGTGCGGGCCGGGTGTCCTAACCTGATCGAGCGCATCGAGGCGGGCCTGCTGTCGTTTGGTAGCGATATCACCACAGCGCATACTCCTTTCGAGGCGGGTCTTGGGAAGTACTGCAACCTGGAGTCGGTTGAAGGGTTTTTAGGTCATTCGGCGCTTTCCAAGTTGAGCACGCCTGTAAGGCAAATCCGCGCTCTCGAGTTGGATGGGCCGGCGGTTCCCGCGATCCATTATCCTTGGCCGCTTCAGGACAACAGCGGAAACGTCGTGGGGCACATCTCTTCTTCGACCTGGTCTCCGGACTACGATACCAACGTGACTATTGCCATGGTCAACAGTTCTCATTGGGATGCTGGCACGGTGCTGACTGCCAAGGTGCCTGATGCCGACCGCAATGCGACGGTCCGTGCCGGCTTTTGGAACTAGCGCCAGACCTCATCCGGCCGGTCTAAAAAGCCGCAATAAACTTCAGGGAGCCGGGGCCGGGTTGTAGTGCGTGATCTTGTGCGATGTGTTTGATCGCTTTTTGCGCTGATATCCCGTAGATTCGGTTTTTCGTCTTATCAGGCTTGAAATCAGCATGGGTCTAGATCAGGAACTTGCGGGATTGCTGGTGGTCTCTATGGAGCAGGCGGTGGCCGCCCCATATTGCGGACTGATGCTGGCGGATGCGGGGGCCCGCGTTATCAAGGTGGAACGCAAGGAAGGAGACTTTGCGCGAGGCTACGATCGAGGCGCGAGTGGCAACAGTGTGTTCTTCTCCTGGCTCAATCGCGGTAAAGAGTCCGTCACCCTTGATCTCAATATCGATGACGATGAGGCTTTGTTGCGGTCAATGTTGAAAGAAGCGGATGTCTTTCTGCACAACCTGGCGCCGGGGTCCCTGGCACGCAGAGGTTTTGGCGGTGATGCCTTGCGGGAGCACAACCCGGGACTCATTACCTGTGAGATCAACGGTTACGGATCCACAGGCCCGGGCGCCCGTAAAAAAGCCTATGACTTTCTGGTTCAAGCGGAAAGCGGAATCTGCGCGGTCAACGGCACCCGCGAACAGCCCGCGCGGGTAGGCATTTCCATTTGTGACATTGCGACCGGACAGACCGCGTTTTCTTCGATCCTGAGGGCGCTTATCCAGCGTGGCCGCACTGGCACCGGCATTGATATATCGATTGCCATGTTCGATGTGATGGCAGATTTCATGAACTTTCCCCTGTTGTCGCACCGTTATCTCGGTGGGGCGCCCGAGCGGATGGGTCTGACCCATGCGTTGATTGCGCCTTATGGCGCGTACTCGGTAAAAGGAGGGGGCCAGATCCTGATCGCTATCCAGAGTGATCGGGAGTGGTGTGTTTTTTGTGATGCTGTTCTGGGTCAGCCCGAGTTGGGGCCGGATCCGCGTTTCGTCAATAACACTGAGCGCGTCAGAAATCGCGAAGTAATGGACGAGATTATCAGCAATGTATTTGGTCGTTTTGATATCGATGAGATGACTGCGTTGCTGGATGGGGCGAAAATTGCGAACGGGCGTCTCAGTACGGTTGAGGATTTGTCGAACCACGAGCTTATTCGAAATCAGGTGGCCCATTTTGACGGCGTGGAGGTCAGCATGGCGGATCTGCCGGTCGTGACCGAAGGTGCTCGCCCCACAGTAGTCCCGGTATTGGATCAGCATGGTTCATCCATTCGAAAAGAGTTTTCCCATTAACCGTATTCGCCCACCAGCCGAAACGTCATGAGTATCAAACCCCCCACATATGAACTAGACCACCCCGAAATACGCGAAAGCGTTTCGCGCCTGTGTGAGGATTTTCCGGGAGAGTATTGGCGCAAGTGTGACCGCGAACAGGCGTATCCCGGCGAGTTTGTGAAGGCGCTGACCGAGTCGGGCTTTTTAGGGGCGCTGATTCCTGAATCCTACGGGGGTTCGGGTTTGCCACTCTCAGCCGGTGCGGCGATTCTTGAGGAGATTCACCGCTCGGGCAGTAACGCCGGGGCGTGCCATGCCCAGATGTACACCATGGGCACCTTGCTGCGACACGGCTCTGAAGCCCAGAAGGAAAAATACCTGCCGGCTATCGCCCGGGGGGAACTGCGGCTTCAGGCATTTGGGGTTACCGAGCCGACCAGCGGAACCGATACGACCGCGCTTCGGACTACAGCAAACCGGGTCGATGATCATTACGTGGTGAACGGACAGAAAATATGGACCTCCCGGGCGGAATATTCGGATCTCATGATCCTGCTGTGCCGCACGACGCCGAAAGACCAGGGCCAGAAGAAAACAGACGGATTGTCTGTGCTGCTGGTCGATATGCGTGAAGCCAGTGACGATTCGCTCACCATCCGGCCGATCCGGACGATGATGAATCATGCAACCACCGAAATCTTTTTTGATGATATGAAAGTGCCGGCAGAAAACCTGATCGGAGACGAAGGGCGGGGCTTTCGCTACATCCTTTCGGGTATGAATGCAGAACGCATTCTGATCGCGGCCGAGTGCATCGGTGATGCCAAGTGGTTTATCCAGAAAGCCACGGCCTACGCGGCAGAGCGTTCTGTGTTTGGCAGGCCTATCGGTCAGAACCAGGGCATCCAGTTCCCCATCGCAAGAGCCTATGCCCAGATGCGCTCGGCAGAGCTGGTGCTGCGTGAAGCCATCCGACTCTATGACGCAGGTGAGAATCCTGGGGAAGAAGCCAATCTCGCAAAAATGCTGTGCGCCGAGGCATCATGGGCGGCGGCGGAAATGTGTGTGCAGACTCACGGGGGATTTGGCTTTGCTGAAGAATACGATGTCGAGCGCAAGTTCCGTGAGGCCCGTCTTTATCAGGTGGCCCCCATCTCAACCAATTTGATCCTGAGCTACCTTGGCGAGCATGTTCTCGGTTTGCCGCGGTCGTATTAGCAGGGTCGGGAATCAAGCATGACACAGGAACAGGCACAGAGCGTTCAGCCTCGCCGAAGTTTTATTTTTGCCCCCGGGTTAAGGCCCGAGTTGTACCCCAAAGCTCTGGCGAGCGGTGCGGATATTGTCTGCGTTGAACTCGAAGACGGGATCGCACCGCATGACAAGGACGAAGCGCGGGAGAAAACCCTGGCGCTTTTTGCCGAACCGCAGGCCGACGATGGCGTAGAGCGCATTGTCCGTATCAATTGCCTGCGCTCAGCCGTGGGTCTTGATGATGTCCAGGCGATTCTTGCGACAGATATGCCCCCGCCAGCATTGATGTTGCCCAAGGTGGTTTCCCCGGATGAAGTGGTGTGGCTTGACGACCTTCTGACCGAGCGGGGTCACGATACCCGGCTGCACATCATTATTGAGATGAATGCAGGACTCGAAGCCGTGTTTGATATCGCCCGATCCAGTGCCCGCATCGACGCGCTGTTTTTCGGGGGGGTAGATATGGCGGCAGACCTGAGATGCAAGAACGCGTGGGAGCCGTTGCTTTATGCCCGGTCGCGGGTCGTACACGCGGCCGCCAGTGTTGGCGTGGATGCTGTGGACGTACCGTACCTGGATCTTGATGATCTGGAGGGCATGAAGATTCAGGCCCGGCAGGCGAGAGATCTTGGCTTCAGTGGTAAGGGAGCCATCCATCCCAAGCAGATTGCGGATCTCAATGAAGTGTTTACCCCCTCTGCGGAGGAAGTGGCCCGAGCCCGTAAAGTGGTTGCGGCCTTTGAAGACGCGAACACAGGACTCGTCGTCGTGGACGGCAAACTGATCGAAAAGCCCGTGGTCAGGGAGATGCAGAGAATCCTTTCCGTGGCGGATCGCGCGGGACGCTAGGCGTAAAACGTCTTCCTCAGCCCAAAGCGGCCTTAAGCGCGTCAGCACCGTCGCGCAGCGCTTCAGTGGCCTGATCAAGCATGCGGCTGTAATGGATGAAGCTGTGCAGCACTCCGGGATAGATCTTCAGCGTCGCTGACCGGCCTGCGTTTTGCATGGCCTCGTAGAGTGCTGTTGAATCATCCTGCAGTGGGTCACACTCGGCCGCTGCGATGAACGCACTGGGCAGTAGGCTGATATCTCCGCCCAACACTTTGAATCGGGGATCATCTCTGTCTGCTTCCGTGTTCAGGTAACTCGCCAGGTAAAATTCTTTTTCCTCGCGAGTGAATTCGAAATCGGCGTTGCCGTATTTCTGCCAGGATGCTGACTCGGTGAGTCCATAGGCGCCGTAATAGAGCAGCAGGCACCCAATCCGCCCCGGATTCTTCTGGTGACAGAGTTGGGCCACTGAGACCGCCATGTTGGCCCCCGCAGAATCTCCCCCAATGGCCAGCCTCGAACTATCGAGGCCGTGATCCGGGCCTTGAATCTCCAGCCAGTCGAGCACTGCCTGCGCCTCATTGATTGCCACCGGAAACCGGTATTCCGGTGATAGGGCATAGTCGACACCAACAACACAGGCTCCTGAAAACTCCGCCAGCAGACGCATGACCCGGTCGTGGGTGTCGAGATTGCCGACTACCCAGCCGCCGCCATGAAGATACAAAAGCGTGGGCGTTTGAGTCAGGTGATTGGGTATGTAGATACGTATGGGTACTTCCCGTATCGGCCCCGCAACAAAGGTGTTCAACACCTCGTGCATCTCGGGCTTGATCTCGTTCCACCATGCACGCTCGGTGTTGTACGCGGCGCGAATTTCGTCCAGGGTGAGACCTGCAAGATCGCCCGCCCCACCGGTCAGGGTCGCGCGCTTTTGCATGACCGCGATCATTTGGGGATCCAGGGACATCTCGGTCAACCCTTTACGCGGGAGGATGTCGGGTCGTAGAGCGGCTCCAGGTGAAGAGAGCAGGGGACCCTGGTGCCGGCGACCTCCAGGCTGTAGTCACCTTGCTCAAGGTACGCTCGATCCACACCTTCAGCATTGCGGACATAGCCAAAGCCAATGGGGCAGCCGACCGTATGTCCAAATCCGGCACTGGTCAGCCAACCCACCCGCTGATCATCTCGAAAAATGGTCTCCCGTCCGATGAGATGGATACCCGAATCCTGTGGAGTAAAACAGGCAAGCTGTTTCTTGAGACCCTGGCGTCGTTGTTCCAGGAGCGCATCCTTGCCTAAAAAGTCAGTCTCGCTGGAGAGTTTCACGGCCCAGCCCAATCCCGCCTCCAAGGGGGTGTGGTCTGGTGAAAGATCTGACCCCCACGCCCGATAACCTTTCTCGAGTCTCAGACTTTCAATCGCGCGATATCCCGCGTTGCGAATGCCGAGGTCGCTGCCTGCGGCCATGAGTGTCCGATACACAGGGAGTACCTCATCAATCGGAATATGCAATTCGTAGCCGAGTTCGCCCACATAGGTGAGTCGAACCGCCGTGATGGAGGATGATTCCACCTGCAGCGGCCGTGAGCCAGCAAAGGGCAGGGCGTTATCGTCCACACTGTCTGAAGCCACGCGGCCCAGCAGTTCACGGGAGTGCGGGCCCATGACTGACAGCACCGCGTAACGGTCGGTTTGGTCTGTGATCGTGGCATCAAGGTGTTCCGGCAGGTTGCGCCGTATCCAGTGAAAGTCATGGGTGACAAATCCCGTACCCGTGACAAGATAGAAGCGATCTGGCGCCAGCCGCGTTACGGTGAGATCGCTCTCAATGCCGCCTCGGCTATTCAGAAGTTGGGTGTAGATAACCGATCCCACCGGCCGATCAATCCGGTTGGCACAGATCCACTCCAGTGCTTGGGCGCTGTCTGCCCCCTCTACGATGAATTTTCCAAAAGAGGTCTGATCAAAGACAGCCACCGCTTCACGGGCTGCCCGGTGCTCGTCACCGGAGTAGCGCACCCAGTTCTGCTCACCAAAGCTGTATTCGTCTTTGGGCGCTACGCCTTCTGGTGCAAACCAGTTGGGACGCTCCCAGCCCAGTTTTTCTCCAAAGCATGCGCCTTGGGATTTAAGATCTTCGTAGAGGGGAGAACAACGGAACGGTCGGCCGGACTGGTGCTCCTCATGCGGCCACGCCATGGTGTAATGCTTGCCGTACATTTCATGCGTACGCTCGCGAACCCATTCGAGTTTGGTGTGGGGCTGACCGAAACGGCGGATGTCCACCGGCCAAAGATCAAAGGGTGGTTCGCCTCCTGCGATCCACTGGGCCAACGCCTGACCGGCGCCTCCGCCCGCAGCGATCCCAAAGGCATTAAACCCAGCGGCGACGTAAAAGCCGCTTAGCTCCGGCGCTTCTCCCAGGATGAAGTTGCCATCCGGCGTAAAGCTCTCAGGGCCGTTGAGTAATTCTTTGACGCCTGCGTGGGCAAGCGCAGGTACCCGCGGCAGAGCCTGTGTCATTAGCTGTTCGAAGTGATCCCAGTCTGAGTCCAGTAGAGAGAACGAGAAATTCTCTGGAAAGCCTCCCTGCGCCCAGCCCACCGGGTTGGGCTCGTAGCCGCCCATCACGAGTCCGCCGACCTCCTCCTTGAAGTAGGTCAGACGGTCGGGATCTCTCAGCGTCGGAAGGTCGGAAGTGACGCCTTCGATAGGTTCAGTGATGAGATACTGATGCTGCACCGAGACCAAGGGCACATTCACCCCGGCTAACTGACCAACTTCCCGGGCCCATTGCCCGGCACAGTTCACCAGGATTTCGCAATCCACAGGACCCTCTGGGGTATCGATACCGGTGACGCGGCCATTTTCACTTCGTATACCCGTCACCTGGACGCCCTCAAGAATGGTACCGCCCTGGTTGCGGGCACCTTTGGCCAGTGCCTGGGCGATATCAGACGGACTGGCTTGACCGTCCGAGGGCAAGAATGCCGCACCCAGGACATCACTGACATCCATCAGCGGCCATAGCTCTTTTGCTTCAGAGGGCGTCAGCAGATCCATTTCAAGACCGAAGCTGCGCGCAGTGGTTGCCTGGCGCGCAATCTCGATCATCCGGGATTCGTTGCAGGCAAGGCGCAGGCCGCCGTTCATTTTCCAGCCGGTAGCCAATCCGGTTTCGGACTCGAGACGATCGTACAGCGCGACGGAGTTGCCGAGCAATTGTGTGATTCCGGCTTGTGTTCGCAGTTGGCCGACCAGACCGGCCGCGTGCCAAGTGCTGCCACTGGTCAGTTGGTGCCGTTCCAGCAGCAGCACATCCTTGTACCCCATTTGGGTCAAGTGATAGGCAGTCGAGCAACCGGCTATTCCTCCGCCGATAATTACGACCTGGGCGTGTCTAGGCAGCTTTGTCATTTATTGGGCCCTTAATCAGGAATGTTTGTGTGGTGAGCGCATTTGAAAGCTCTCAAGGAGCAAAACGACTCCATTGCTGGTCGAACCTTTCGAGGTTCTCACGGGTGTATTCCACAAAGTCGAATTCAAGTTGGGAGTGAATTTCGGAGACCATGCTCCAGAGCGTTTCCCTCAACAATGAGGCGCACTTCATGGCCTCAAAGCCATGTCGGGTCTGGTCAGAGACCGAAGCGTCGAAGTAGTGCTGCAGTAGCCAATCCTCCTGATCTTTGGAGAGACCGTTGTTCGATGCCAGATTGGCGAGATCAAAAAGCGGACTGTTGTAGCCAGCGTAGTCCCAGTCAATCAGCCAGAGCCGACTGCCATCATCGATAAAGTTTGCGGCCAGCAGGTCATTGTGCCCGTAGACGAGATCAACCGATCCCACGGCCGCCTCAAGAGTTCTGCCTTTTTCTCGCAGCGTGGGCAGCATGTGACTCATACGACTGCCATCATCCTCAAGCGTTCCGAGGTAATCACGGATAACATGAAAGACCCAGAAGATGAGTGCCGGGCCCCGGATCTGCTGGGCCAGGTCCCTGTGACACCTGTGCAGCATTGGCAAGATCTGCTCAAGGTAAGCATCCTGCCTGATGTCTGCCTCTGACAGCGTTTTTCCTTCAATAAAATTCAGGATCAGCATCCCAGGCGCATGATGAGCAACGTTTGGGGAGAGCCCTACTTTGGCGGCTGCGATGCTGGCTCCAAGTTCGTTGAAGCGCATAACGCCATGCAGAGGAATATCGTCACCCAGTCGAACAAAGAACTTCTGTCCTTGGTCGGTGACAACGAAATTCTGGTTAGTGATGCCACCGCTTATCGGCTCAAGCGTGATATCACCTCGCCAGAAGTCCAATTTCCGTATCTGATCTTCAGCTGTTTTGCTCATGGCAAATATTCCTGGTTGTCTTAAGACTGCAGTCCAAACTCCATCCGCTTTTTCTGGGCCCACTGATTGATCAGCCGGTCAGCCACGATGGCGATACAGGCGACGCCAACTCCAGCAATAATGCCGCGGCCGGTATCCGCTTTCGTAAGAGCGATATAGACCTCTTGTCCGAGGTCTCGGGTTCCCACCAATGCCGTAATCACCAGCATGGAGAGTGCCATCATGATGGTCTGATTAATCCCGAGCATGATCTGAGGCAAAGCGATGGGCAGCTCTACGCGCCACCGGATCTGGGATCGGGTACAGCCAATTGCCCGCGCGGCTTCAATGAGATGTGTCGGTACCTGCTCGATGCCCAGAATCGTATAGCGGACAGCAGGCGCAAGAGAGTAGGCGATGACGGCCAGCATGGCCGCAAAATCACCAACCCGAAACAACATGACCACAGGTATCAGGTAGACGAACGATGGCAGGGTTTGAAGCGTATCAATAATCACCTGGGTCACGCGGTTTATGCCCGAGTGGGATGCGGCCAGGATGCCTGCCGGGATCCCGATGCAGGCGGCAAACAAAACCGACACGCCGCATAGATAGACCGTGATCATCGCTTTGGACCACAGCCCGGTGACCGCTATGAATAAGCTGAGCACAATTACGAGAGCTGCCAGCCGGACCCCGCCTAACCGAAAACCGATCAATCCGATCAATGCGACCACGACGATCCACGGTGTGCTGAGCAGGAAGCGCTTTACCGGAATCATGATATTGATCAACACGAAGGTTTTAACGGCTTCAAGTTGATCGAAAAAGTTGATGTTGATCCACTTAACCATCGCGTCCCAGTAATGGCTTGTGGTGATCTGCAGGGACTCTGGAAAAACCGCCAGTGCCGGAAAGAAGTGAGCCGCGATCCAGGAGGCAATAAGAATAAGAATAATCAGGGTGGGTAGGCGGGCGCCTTGCAGAGAGCGGGAACTGGCTGCCTGCCTGGATTGTGTCGAGCGCTTGTTATAGGCCTGTCCCAATCGATCCAGGGCGATTGCAAGCAGTGTTATGGCGAGACCCGCCTCGAGGCCATCACCGATGGCGAGCCTGCGAAGAGAACTCAGCACATCAAAACCCAGACCGCCTGCGCCGATCATGGACGCGATGATCACCATGTTCAGTGAGAGCATAATGACCTGATTAATGCCGACCATGAGTGAGTCCCGGGCAACCGGAACCTGGATTTTGCGCAGCAGTTGCCTGCGGGAGCACCCGGCCATGTCGCCGTACTCAATCAACTCTTCTGGAATCTGGCGCAGAGACAGAATCGTGACCCTGACCATGGGAGGTGTTGCGTAGATCATCGTCGCAATCATCGCCGCAACTGGTCCGAACCCAAAAAGGAACAGGACCGGTACCAGATAGGCAAACACAGGAACCGTCTGCATCAGATCAAGCACTGGGGAAAGGATCCGTTCCAACAGGGGATGCCGGTAGGCGGTAATCCCCAGTGCGAAACCGATGCCGACTCCCAGTGGAACAGCAATAATGATCGAACTCAACGTCACCATGGCGCTTTGCCACTGGCCGAAAACCACCAGATAGAGAAAACAACCGGTGACCAGCAGAGTTAGGCGGATGCCGGAAAGGTGAAATGCCAGCAGGCCAACGATGCTGACAATGGCAATCCAGGGTGCCGGAGGGAGGAGGACAGGCGCACCGGGCTCGGTCGAGAAAGTAAACCCGGTGGCAAGAAGACTATTGGCAACCGATAACGGCCACTCGAGTATCCAGGCTATCGATCGGGTAAGTTCCTTAAAAGTAAAAAAGCCCAGGTCAAAATCTTTTATCAACCACTGCATAAGGTCGCTGATCCAGAACCGCAGGGGAATGATCCAGTCTCGGGGGTACTTCACCAAAAAGGGCGTAAGTTCCTCGTACAGATGCAAGGCGATGCCCAGACACGCAATCGCGGTTAATGGGAGCCAGAACCCCCAGCGGAATTTGACGGGAGTCTCGACGATCCGTACGGACTGCATCTTCAGTGGGATCCGGCCGATTCTCTGCCGACGAGCACGTTCAGGACCGATTGCCGGTCGATCACTCCGATAATGGATCCGGCATCATCGGTAACACCGATCCGGTCTTCAGAATTGACTGCCTGATCTGCAAATTCCTGAACTTTAACGTCATGGTTCAGCAGTTCCCCAAGACTTCCTTTCTCGTCAGGCGCCAGCGGCCTCATGACCATACGGGCTGAAAAGACTTTGGCGCGGGAAACGTCGCGCGTGAACTCAGCGACATAATCTGTCGCCGGGTTAATGATGAGATCCTCCGGGGTGCCGATCTGAATGACGGCCCCATCCTTCATGATGGCTATCCTGTCAGCCAAACGGATGGCTTCATCAAAATCATGAGTGATAAATACGATCGTTTTTTTCAGGATGTCCTGCAGTCTGAGAAACTCGTCCTGCATTTCCCGTCGAATCAGGGGGTCCAGGGCTGAAAAGGGTTCATCAAGAAACCAGATATCGGGCTCTACTGCCAGTGACCGCGCGATACCCACACGCTGTTGCTGGCCACCTGACAGTTCACGGGGGTAGTACCCCTCTCGTCCAGACAAGCCGACGAGAGAAATCATTTCGCTCGCTCTTTGTTCCCGGGTTTGCTTATCAATGCCCTGAATCTCCAAGGGAAAGGCGACATTGTCGAGGACCGACATATGGGGCAAGAGCGCAAAATGTTGGAACACCATCCCCATCTTGTGCCTGCGAAGCTGGATAAGTTCATCCTCAGAAGCAGCAAGAAGGTCCTGACCGGCAAACATGAGTTCTCCGGCAGTTGGTTCGACGAGCCGACTCATGCATCGGACCAGTGTTGACTTCCCAGAACCCGACAGCCCCATGATGACGAAAATCTCTCCATGAGAGATATCCAGCGTGACGTCCCGAACCGCTGCGATCAGTCCAGCATTGTCGAGTTCGGCGAGTGAAGGTGTCTTGGAGATCTGTTCCCTATAGGCGGAAACATCGTCACCAAAAATCTTCCAGATGTTTCGGAGTTGTAGCGCTGGGGTGACGGTCGACATTTTGATTACAGCAGGTTGGCGAACTATGGGATGGGTAAGAAAATACAGCAGGTGGCTCGCAAAGAACCACCTGCTGCTTTCTGGTACCCAGGTTGCAAGCGAGAGCTTTTAGTTACACTGGGTCCAGGGCTCCCAGGTTGACTTATTGGCATCCAGCCATGCGGTCACCACATCAGGTATTTTTTTGCCCTCAAGATCGACCTCAACAATCATCTGGCCAATCGTGGGATTATCGATTTCAAAGTTACGAACGGCTTGATACGCGCAGGGCCATTTGGCTTCACCGCCTTTCCAGCCGACTTTTTTGATCCAGCCTCTGGGTTTCCCGCAGTCGTAGGCCATGTTGGGGTTTAAGCCGACGCTGGGATCTTCATAGCAGGCGTCACTGTAGGGGGGGAACTCGATGAATTCTCCTTCGAATTTCACCGTCGACCAATGGGGATGGTAAACCCAGCCGATCCATGGCGCTTTGCGCTGGTAAGCTGATTCGAGTTCGGCCCAGAGTGCGGCATCCGTACCTGCGTGGACAACCTCGAAATCGAGCCCCAGAGCTTCAACGCGTTCTTCGTCGAAGCCCGCCCAGGTAACAGGTCCGCCAAGGTATCTCCCGGCCGGCGCGGTTTCCGGAGTTGAGAACGCCTCTGCGCAATCGTTCAATGCTTTCCAGTCAGGAAGGCCTGGACATTTTTCCTTCATATACATGGGATACCACCATTCCTCGATGGCGTTCATCCCGGTCTCGCCAAGATCAACTGTGCCGCCGGTTTTGAGACTGGCTTCCATCGCCTGTTTGCCTGTGGTCTCCCACATCTCCATCGCGATATGCAGGTCGCCGGACTCCAGTCCCGCAAACTGTGCGATGTAATCGGCTTGTTGATATTTGACGTTATAGCCCATGTTTTCCAGGATCCGACCCATCAACTCAGTGTTGATCAGCTGGCCGGTCCAGTCATGAAGCGTAAGGATGATGGGATCCTTGGATTCGACCGCCATGGCAGTGTTTGACAACAGTGCGCTTGCGAAGAGCGCGACAAAAACTCTTTTTGTCTTGCTAAAAAGCATTGGAATTCCTCCCGTTATAGAAATACTCAAGTTGTCGTTAAGGGGCGTGCCTCAACATTTCTAGAATTACACAAAAAAGCACATAAATAAACAAAAAAATGGCAAATCAACAGCAAAACCACAATAATATGCACAATACTCCTCAATTCTTTGGTTTTGGAGGTATCTGAAGAAATGGCGCTGGTCAGCAAGTACGAAGCTGCAATCATGGACGCGCTTAATCTGCGGGGCCGAGTCACAATCAATGACCTTGCCGTTCAGTTGGGGGTTTCAGGAGAGACGGTCAGACGGCACGTCGACCCTTTGGTCAAGCGAGGTCTCGCATTAAGAGTGCACGGCGGGATTACCGCGCCAATCTCGACTCACGAAGCGCCTTTTCATCGCCGCCTCAGAAAAAATCTTGATGCCAAACGCAGCTTGGCGAGGGTCGCCTCGGAGCTGATAAAAGATGGGGATTCCCTGGTTATCGACTGTGGCTCGACGACGGCTTACGTTGCTCAGGCGTTGTGTAATCACAGCAATTTGAACGTAGTCACCAACTCCATTGAGATCGCCCGTACTCTTGCTTCCCGAAACGGAAATCAAATCTACGTGACCGGCGGTGAGTTACGTGCTGACGATGCCGCGGCTTTCGGTAAAGGGGCGATCGATTTTATTCAGCAGTTCAGCGTGGACTATGCAATTTTGTCTGTCGGTGCGATCAATAGCAGCAACGAATTTCTGGACTTTCATCTATGTGAGGCAGAATTTTCCAGAGCTGCAATTAAGCAGGCCCGAGAAAGCTGTTTTGTTGCGGACAGTTCTAAATTTGATTCAGATGCACTGATAAAGGTGTGCGGCCTGGATGATGTTGATATCGTGGTAACCGAAACGCGGCCCGCGGCTTCTTTCCTGGAGGCGTGTGAGCTAAGCGAAACCCGCGCTCTGTTCCCCGCAGAGGCCTGCGCATAAACCTCGTTTGATCGTTCAGCCGTTACGACTGGATTTGGCGTACCGTGTTGGGCAAAACAGCTGAGATGATTTCCGAGAGCGCGCCAAGGGCCGGCTGTCGGGGAAAAGTCTGTCGGTAAACCAGACGTACCTGGCGAATTGCCTGCGGAATACTGACTTCCCGAAGAATGACCTTGTCAGTGGCGAGCCGCCCGCCATGAACGGAAAGCGCGGGAACCAGCGTGATGCCCAGGCCCATCCCGACCAACTGCACCAGCGTTTCCAGGCTGGAGGCGTTAAGGCGGGGCAGTGGGTTTGCCGAGTCCCGACTGTCAATCTTGCAGGCACTGATGATCTGTTCCGAAAGACAATGTTCTTCTGACAGCAGCAGGACTTTTTCGTCCTTGAGATCGGCAAGCGAGACCTCATCTTGGTTATAGAAGTGATGATCACGCGGATGAGCCAGCCAAAAGGGTTCCTTGAATAGTTGGATCTCTTTCAGATCGTCAGCCGGAGGTGAAGTGGCCAGCAGGGCGCCATCCAGTTGATGGTCGCGCAACTTTGCAATCAACTGATCCGTTGTTGCTTCAGTAAGTTCCAGCGAAAGCTCCGGATGCTGTTGTTGCAGTTCCAGCATGAAGAGCGGCACCAGATAAGGACTGAGCGTATGAATCGCGCCGATCCGAAGCGGCCCTGTCAGCAGATCATTCTGATCACTGCCGAGGCTACGAATGACTTCGGCCTGTTCCAGAATCTGCCGGGCATGCCCAACGATCTTTTGGCCGATTGCCGTGATATGGACACTGCGGTTGGTTCGCTCGAAAAGCGTCGCACCGAGCTCTTCCTCGAGTTTGTGAATCTGTCCGGAGAGTGTGGGCTGGCTGACAAAACAGCGCTGGGCTGCTTGCCCAAAGTGTAAGGTTTCGCTGACAGCAACGAGATATTCAAGGTCCCGGAAGTTCATCGTATCAATAGAATATGCCGATCAAAGTAATAATAATAAACGATTATACAAATAACGACTCTGGTCTTATATTCCGCTCTCACAGTGCTTTGACTAACGCTGTTGCATAGTTCAACAAAACTGAAGGAGAAAGTTGATGGCTCTCAAAGATTCAAAAACAGAACAAAACCTCAAAGACGCCTTTGCCGGCGAGTCGCAGGCTAACCGTCGTTATCTTTACTTCGCTGCCAAAGCGGATGTCGAAGGCTACAACGACGTGGCTGCCGTGTTCCGCTCAACAGCTGAGGGTGAGACCGGGCATGCCCACGGGCATCTGGAATACCTTGAAGAAACCGGTGATCCGGCGACGGGACTGCCGATCGGCGCAACCGGTGACAATCTCAAGGCGGCAGTGGCTGGAGAAACACACGAGTACACCGACATGTACCCCGGTATGGCCAAGACAGCTCGTGAAGAGGGTTTCGATGAAATCGCTGACTGGTTCGAAACGCTGGGTAAGGCGGAGCGCTCTCACGCCAACCGGTTCCAGAAAGCGCTGGACGGCTTGGACGACTGAGTCGGGCCTTCAAGACCATAAACGGGAGGCGCAAAGTCGCCTCCCGTTTTCGTTGAGCTCAAGAAATTATGGGAAAAGTGACTGAAGGCGGCCTGGGGGCGCCGGTTCGCCATCCGATCTATGGGCAAAGCCCCGACTTCAATGATGAAGGCAAGTTGATGTCGGAGTTGGAACGGGTCTTTGATCTGTGCCATGGGTGCCGGCGATGTGTCTCGTTGTGTGACAGCTTTCCGA
>WTHR01000105.1 GCA_011523045.1 Gammaproteobacteria bacterium
GTGTACGAGGCCCTTTGCTAACGGTTGCGGAAAATCGAGACTATCGCGACTTAGAGCGTAGCGGCCTGCTCTACGTTTTCGTAGATTTCTATCTGATCGCCCGGCTTGATGTCGTTGTAGTTCTTCACCCCAATACCGCACTCAAACCCTGATTTCACCTCAGTCACGTCGTCCTTGAAGCGTTTCAACGAGTCAATCTGTCCATCGAAGATCACGACATTGTCACGAAGGACCCGCACCGGAAGGTTTCGCCGAACTTCGCCGTCAATGACCCGGCAACCCGCCACGGCACCCATTTTGGCAACCCGGAACACGTCCCGTACCTCGGCAAGGCCCACCGCCTGCTCCCGGATAATGGGCGCCAACATGCCAGTGAGAGCGGCCGTCACCTCATCCACCACGTCATAGATCACGTTGTGATACCGCACATCTACACCTTCCGTCTCAATCAATTTTCGGGCAGTCGCGTCAGCCCGCACGTTAAAAGCGATCACAATCGCCTCAGAGGCTCCGGCGAGATTGACATCAGATTCGTTGATGCCGCCCACCATTCCGTGTACGACAGCGACCTTCGCTTTTTCGGAGCTCAGTTTTTCGAGCGACTCGGTCAGCGCTTCCACTGAACCTTGGACATCCCCTTTGATGATGACGTTTAATGTTTTAACCTGGCCTTCGCCCATCTCGCTGAACATGCTCTCCAGCTTGGCTTTTTGTTGTCGCGCGAGTTTTACTTCCTTATGTTTCGCCTGTCGGTAACTGGTGACTTCCCGCGCGCGGCGCTCATCCGCGACCACTGAGAACTCATCTCCGGAATCTGGCACACCGCCTAAGCCCTGAATCTCCACCGGCGTGGATGGGCCCGCAGATTTTGCGACGTCTCCCGCATCACTGGTCATCGCCCGGACACGACCGAACTCCCGGCCGGCAATTACGATGTCGCCTTTTTTCAGCTCCCCTTTCTGGACCAGTAAGGTGGCAACGACTCCCTTGCCGCGATCCAGACGCGCCTCGACAACCGTCCCGGATGCGACGCCCGCATCAGGGGCGCTGAGGTCAAGCATTTCTGACTGCAGAAGAACCGAATCGAGCAGAGTGTCAACCCCCTCTCCGGTGATGGCAGAAACCTGACTCATCAACGTGTCCCCGCCCCAGTCTTCTGGAATGACCTCCTGGCTGGCGAGTTCCTGTTTAACGCGATCCGGGTCCGCATCTTCCTTGTCCATCTTGTTTATGGCGACAATCAGGGGCACCGAGGCCTGGCGTGCGTGGCTGATCGCCTCAATGGTCTGAGGTTTGACACCGTCATCGGCAGCCACAACCAGAATAACAAGATCCGTCACCTGCGCGCCCCTAGAACGCATTGCGCTAAATGCCTCGTGTCCGGGGGTATCCAGAAAGGTCACGGTCCCCTTGTCGGTGGCAACCCGATAAGCGCCAATATGCTGAGTAATTCCGCCTGCCTCGCCGGCAGTGACTTTTGTTTTTCTGAGGTAATCCAGCAGGGACGTCTTACCGTGATCAACATGCCCCATCACCGTTACCACGGGCGCCCGCGGAGCACTTGGCCGGTCGTCTGAACTATCGTCGGCGCTCAACATTGCCTCGGGATCATCCAGATCCGCAGCTATTGCCTTGTGCCCCATCTCTTCCACGACAAGCATCGCGGTGTCCTGATCAAGCACCTGATTGATGGTCACCATACTGCCCATCTCCATCAGAACCCGAATCACTTCCGCTGCCTTGACCGACATCGACTGCGCAAGATCAGCAACACTGACGGTTTCAGGTACAGAGATATCCCGGCTCACTGGCTCGGTAGGCTTCTCAAAAGCATGCTGACCCGCGGTCGTTGAAGTCAGGCGGCGGGGTTTTATCGGCTGGCGTGGACGACGTTTGCCACGCTTTCCTTCGGCCAGATGGAGTTCTCCATCACTATCAGCCCTTCCCTTGCCTTTACGCTTTTTGGGCTTTTCATCCCGTCGTGCGGTGCTTTTGGCTTCTTCCGGCGGCACAGGTGCCGGAGTAGGCATCTCAGCCGGACTCGCTTTGGCCGCCGCCGCGGCTTCGGCCTCAGCGGCTCTGGCCGCGGCTTCGGCTTCGCGTTTTTGTGCCTCCGCCTCCGCCGCTGCCGCAGCTTCCTGTTTTGCGCGCTCTTCGGCTTCCTGCTGAGCCTGCTGCTCTCGTTCCTTTGCTTCGGCCGCTTCACGAGCCGCCTGCTCGGCTTCCTCCTGTTGGCGCTGCAACTCGCCGCGGCGAACGTAGGTCCTGCGCTTCTTTACCTCGACATGCACAGTCCGGGAGCCCCCGGTTCGCGAACTCTGTTTGACCGCTGTGGTCGTACGTCGATTCAGCGTGACTTTCTCTTGCGGCTTTGACGCCTCAGCGGCAGTTTTACCGCCACGCAGGTATGCCAGCAGGGTGCTGCGTTCGGTGTCATCCAACATATCATCCGCAGCTTTCCCTGACACTCCGGCCGCTGACAGTTGCTCCAGCAGTTTCTCTGGAGGGACGCCGATCTGTTCCGCGAGTTTTTTAATGGCTACAACAGGCATAAGTATCTACCGTTAAGGGTTAACTTGAGCTGGCACTCTCCATGCCTGCAACCTCTTCCTGACCTTCGACAGCACCGTCGGTTTCCTCAAACCAGGGTTTTCTCGCCGTCATAATCAATTCGCTTGCCTGCTCCGCATCGATTCCCGTCATTTCAACGAGTTCATCTGTTGCGCATTCGGCAAGATCCTCCATCGACCGGATTCCTTTGCTGGCAAAAAGAGTTGCCGTCGCTTCATCCATGCCTTCCATTGACTGCAAATCCGCTTCGGGACGGCTCTTCTCCAGTTCAGCGATCTCGCGGATATCCAGAAAATCTCGAGCCCGCACTCGGAGCTGCTCAACCAGATCCTCATCAAAGCCCTCGACGTCCAACAATTCCTGCACCGGCACATACGCCACCTCTTCTGGGGTGACGAAGCCCTCTTCGACCAGTACGCCTGCGACCTCTGAATCAATATTGAGTTGTGTCATCAGACGCTCAACGGCTTCCTGAGCCTCCCGCTCAGCTTTTTCGGCAGCCGCTTCGTCGGTCATAATGTTGAGCTCCCACCCGCTCAATTCAGACGCCAGCCGAACATTCTGTCCGCCTCGACCAATCGCAAGGGAGAGTTGGCTTTCTTCAACTACGACATCCATCGACCGGGATTCTTCATCCACCAATATCGAGTCAACTTCTGCTGGCTGCAGGGCCTTGATGACGAACTCCGCCGGGCTGTCGACCCACGTAATGATGTCTATGCGTTCGAGATTGATCTCATTTGAGACACTCTGAACCCGGGCGCCTCGAATACCCACACACGCCCCAACAGGATCGATCCGGTTGTCCTGCGATCTCACGGAAATCTTGGCTCTGGATCCCGGATCTCTCGCGGCCCCAAGAATCTCAATAACTCCCTGTCCCACTTCCGGCACCTCGAGCTGGAACAACTTGATCACGAGCTCAGGGCAACGCCGATCAAGAATCAGCTGGGGGCCGCGGGGCTCAGAGCGAACTTCGGTCAGGATCGACTTGACGCGATCACCACTTCGCAAAATCTCCCGATCGATCCAATTGGAGCGAGGAAGGGAAGCCTCCACCCCCTCCAGATCAATAATGGCCTCCCGATTGCCTACTCGCTTCACCACCCCTTGGACCATTTGCCCAACACGATCCTTGAATTCTTCGTACACCCTGGCGCGTTCTGCTTCCCGGACCTTTTGGCTGATTACCTGTTTGGCGGCCTGCGCCTCAATGCGGCCAAAAGTCGCTACCGTCTCTAAGGGTTCTTCGACGACACCGCCCATCTCGTGGGTATCCTCTGGATAGCTGATTTCGGCCGCGGCAAATGTCATCTGGCGGGCCGGATTTTCTACCGCAGCATCGTCTTCGACAATCTCCCATTGTCTGAATGCCTCGTAGTCTCCACTGGCCCGATCGATCTGCACACGAACCTCGATGTCTTCGCGATTCCGCTTACGAGTTGCCGTAGCGAGAGCTGCCTCAATTGCCTCAAAGACTATCCCGCGGTCGATGTCTTTCTCCCGAGAAAGCACGTCGGCCATCATCAATACGTCATCTTTCGTCATCTTCAACTACTCCCAAGCATTCTTTACGAGCGATCCCCAGCCAGCCCATCGCTGCATCTGCTGACGCAGCCAGACATGGACCAAACTCGGCCTTTTTGGTTTCTCTATCCTTATCCTTACCTTGTCTTTAGCTTGCCCTTACCCTGACCTTACGCTTTATTCCAGGCCCACCAGATTTGCTTTTTCCATCGTCTGGTAATCCAGTTCGTAGGGCTCTCCATCCACTTCAACGACGACACACTCCGGCCCAGCCTCTGCCAGAAACCCGGTAAACCGACGCCGTCCCAGTCGGGCCTCACGCATCACCACCTTTACCTGATTACCCTGGAACCGCTGAAAGTGTTCAGGCTTCACCAGAGGTCGATCAATTCCAGGGGACGACACCTCCAGGGTGTACTCCCCTTTAATTGGATCTTCCACGTCCAGAATTGCACTCACTTGACGACTCACCTGCTCGCAGTCCTCTAGCAGGATTCCGCCCGGCGCGTCGATGTAGGTCCTGAGCACTTGACCCCCCGAGGGCGATCCTGTCATTTCGACCATCACCAATTCGTACCCCATATCCTCCACGACCGGCTCCAGCAACTGACGGATCGCGCTGTTATCCATCTCGTCTTTCCCTAACCAATCCCCGACCCAATCAGTCTCGTCAACTGCGCTCCTGCACCCGAAGCACCAAAAACAAACCCCGCTACTGCGGGGTCCCGGAATACAGCATTTGGTAGCGGGGGTAGGATTCGAACCTACGACCTTCGGGTTATGAGCCCGACGAGCTGCCAGACTGCTCCACCCCG
>WTHR01000102.1 GCA_011523045.1 Gammaproteobacteria bacterium
CTTGAAGGAGCGGCGGACCAGTCAGGCAGGCTATACCTCGGGCGGCGAGCAACAGATGCTGGCGGTCGGCCGGGCTTTGATGGCGCGTCCGACAGTGATTCTGCTGGATGAGCCTTCGATGGGTTTGGCTCCCCAGCTTGTTGAAGAGATTTTTGAGATTGTCAAAAGATTAAACGAGGCCGAGGGTGTGACATTCCTTTTGGCCGAGCAGAACACCACTATGGCTTTGCGCTATGCCAATTATGGTTACATCCTGGAAAACGGCCGGGTGGTGATGGACGGTGAGGCAGCAGACCTGGCCGAGAATGAAGACGTCAAGGAGTTTTACCTTGGCGTCAGCGGGGAAGGCCGAAGAAGCTTCCGCAACGTTAAGGCTTACCGGCGGCGCAAACGCTGGCTCAGTTGATTGCACAACAGCTGGCCGACCGTCATTGGGCGGTCTAACGACAGCAGCCAAGTTCGATCCGGGTCAGTCATTCGCGGCTTGATCGCGATAGATATCCCGGATGTGCGACGGTCCTTGGGGGGATCTGATGAACGATTATTTTGACAGGCTGGAGATCCGTTCGCCCGACGAGCGCGAAGCGCAGCAGTTTGCGCATTTGCGTGAACAACTGCGCCACGCCAAAGCAAACATTCCGGCATACGCTGATCTGTTGCAAGGGGTGGATCCAGAATCCATCACTGATCGATCTGCGCTGGCAAAACTGCCGGTCACGCGAAAATCCGAAATGGCCGAGGCGCAGGCCAAAATGCCTCCGCTTGGGGGCTACACGGATCTTCAGGGCAAGACACTGCCCAGGGTTTTTGCTTCGCCAGGCGCTATTTTTGAGCCCCAGGCAAATACCGAAGATTTCTGGCGCACTGCACGGGCATTGCACGCGGCCGGCTGTCGCGCAGGGGATCTTGTTTACAACACCTTCTCCTATCACTTTACACCGGCGGGATTCATGCTCGAGAGCGGGGCGCACGCTCTCGGTTGCACGGTGTTTCCAGCCGGGATCGGCCAGACGGAACTGCAGGTGCAGGCGATGGGGCATCTTCGGCCGCAGTTCTATGTCGGAACGCCTTCTTTTTTGAAGATTCTTCTTGCCAAGGCAAAAGAGATGCAGATCGATGTGTCTAGCCTGAGGTTGGGTTTGGTGTCTGGGGAGGCGCTGCCTGAGCCTTTGCGCCTGGAACTTTCGGAAAATGGTGTGGAGGTCCTGCAGGCCTATGCAACGGCAGATGTGGGATTGATCGGTTTCGAATCAGAAAGTCGACAAGGACTGCTTCTGGATGAAGAGATTCTGCTGGAGATTGTCCGCCCGGGCACCGGAGATCCCGTGGCACCCGGCGAAGTCGGTGAAGTGTTGGTCACGCCGCTCAGACCCGGTTATCCGCTGATCCGGTTTGCCACCGGCGATCTCTCCGCCAGTCTGGAAGGTGTCAGCTCCTGCGGCAGAACCAGTCCCCGAATCAAGGGATGGATGGGCAGGGCAGATCAAACTACCAAAGTCAGAGGCATGTTTGTGCACCCCTCGCAGGTGGCGACCGTCGTCTCCCGCCACGACGAGATCCGCAAGGCCCGGCTTGAGGTGACCCGCGTTGACAATGCGGATGCGATGAGACTTTTGTGTGAGATGTCGCCAGACTCAAACGGAGATGACGACCTCGCCCAAGCCATTTCCAGAACCATTCGTGAAGTCTGCAACCTGCGCGGTGAGGTCGGGTTTGTCAGCGCGGATGCGCTGCCCAACGATGGTAAAGTGATCGACGATCAAAGACCCATCGACTAGACAGCAAAGACCAAGTACAAGACAAAAAGAACTCATGAGGTTGTTTGGGCAAGGTATGCCGGTGCTTTGTCTGGACAACCGGGACGCAGTCTCGGTATATCGCTGTAGACCTCAACCGATTAATTTGCACATGGATAAGGATCGTGACGGATATTGATATTCAGGATGATGTCTCGCTGTATGCCAATCTCTTTGGTTTTCTTGGTGCGCCGTTGAGTTCGGATGCGACCGGAGGTGAGGCGGACGTTGCAATACTGGGGGTCCCTTATGATCTTGGGACCACCGGGCGCGCGGGGACCCGCAGCGGCCCATCGGCAATCCGTCAGGCTTCGGGCAACCTGCGATGGGAGGAGGCGAGGTGGCCCTGGCGGTACGCTCTGGCCGATCACCTCAAGATGATGGACTGCGGTGATCTGGTATTCCCTCCGGGCGACAGTGCGGCGTTTACCCAGGCGCTTCACGACCGGGCGCTGGATATTATTCGATCAGGAAAGGCGTTAATGAGTTTTGGGGGGGATCACTTTATTAGTCTGCCGTTATTGCGAGCACACCACGCGGTGCATGGGGAGCTTGCCCTGATTCATTTTGATGCACATACCGATACCTATCAGAATGGCGGGGAGTTTGATCACGGGACGATGTTCTATCGGGCGCCTCGTGAAGGTCTGATCGACCCCGCAGTTTCGGCCCAGATCGGGATCAGAACCGAGTACGACGCCGACCAGCATGAATTTCTTGTCCTGGATGCGGACGAGGTTCATCACCTTGGCTGTGAAGCCGTCAGCGACCGCGTGCGCGAACGGGTGGCTGGCCGAAAGGCTTACCTGACTTTTGATATTGACTGTCTTGATCCGGCTTTCGCCCCCGGCACCGGTACTCCCGTCGCGGGAGGGCTTTCGAGCAATACGGTGCTGCAGATCTTGCGCGGCCTCAAAGGCATCGATATTGTGGGTATGGATATTGTGGAAGTAGCACCATCCTAT
The DNA here is from genome assembly GCA_011523045.1 of Gammaproteobacteria bacterium. Taxonomy (GTDB): domain Bacteria; phylum Pseudomonadota; class Gammaproteobacteria; order Arenicellales; family UBA868; genus UBA868. Next base: position 2,762 of record WTHR01000102.1, read on the forward strand.
GATCATGCTGAAGTCACGGCGCTCGCTGCAGCAACGCTTGCAACCGAACTGCTTTACCTCCAGGTAGAGCGTCCCTAACCGGTCTTTTTTTGGTCCCGCTTATCGCGGGCCAAAATCCTGCGGTTTCCCTATGGTATAAGCCGATCCTTATGCCGCAAATCAGTAATCGCACTCATGCGGTACGCAAAGTCACCGTATGCTCCCGTCCCACGAAAATTTTAATTTGGGGGCTTGACCGTGGAGAACGTCATCGATTTGCCTGTGCGTACCTTACCCGTCCGAACATTAATGGGCCCTGGCCCTTCAGAGATTAACCCCCGCGTCCTGCAGGCGCTTGCCCAGCCGGCAATCGGCCATCTGGACCCCGCTTTTGTCGGTCTGATGGATGAGGTCAAGGATCTATTGCGCTATGCCTTTCAGACTGAGAACCGACTGACCTTTCCCGTTTCCGGCCCAGGGTCAGCAGGCATGGAAACGTGCTTCACCAACCTGGTGGAAGCAGGAGACAAGGTCGTGATTGCCAGAAACGGCGTGTTTGGTCAGCGTATGGCAGAAATGGCCACTCGTCTGGGGGCTGAGGTTGTCACGATCGATGACGAATGGGGCCAGCCTGTCGATCCGAAGAAGCTTGAAGCTGCGCTTGAGGCCAATCCTGACACCAAGGTCGTTGGATTCGTCCACGCAGAGACATCGACGGGCGCATTGTCCGACGCCCGGCTGCTGGCCGAGATCGCGCAGCGCCATGGGTGTCTGACCATTGGTGACACCGTAACCTCTCTCACCGGATCTCCGCTCTATGTCGATGAATGGGGCCTGGATGCTGTTTATTCCGGTGCCCAGAAGTGTCTTTCCTGCGTGGCCGGAATTGCGCCTGTCACGATCAGCGAGCGTGCCCTTGAGAAGATCAATCAGCGGCAGACGCCGGTCAGCACGTGGTTTCACGATATTGGCCTGATTGACGGTTACTGGTCTGAGAGCAGCCAAAGGTCGTATCACCATACGGCTCCGGTGAACAGTATCTTCGCCCTGGCCGAGTCACTTCGTTTGGTTAAGCAGGAGGGACTTGAGCGCTCCTGGGAGCGCCATCGTGAGATCTCACAGACGCTGGTGACAGGATTGAATCGACTGGGCCTTGAGATGATGGTCGATGATACGTCAATCAGACTGCCGCAGCTAAGCGTCGTAAACGTACCTCAGGGCATCGACGAGGCGGCGGTACGGACCCGCTTGCTTGAAGATGAGAGCATCGAGATTGGTGCTGGCCTCGGCCCGCTGGCCGGAAAGGTCTGGCGTATTGGCCTGATGGGCCACTCTTGTCGTCCTGAAAATGTCGAACGCCTTTTGAATGCCTTAGAGCGGGTATTGACGGACCTGCCCAAGGTCAGTTCCTGCTCAGGCTAAGTGCCGTTGTTCTGCCGGGTGCCCCGTTCGGGGCGCCCGCTGTTTGTCTTAGTTCACCAGTTTCCCGATAAACCAGTTCAGTCCGCCCGCGAATTCGCTTTCCAGCGGGAACGAAAGCATGCCCATTACCGTGTAGCCCAGCAGCCAGGGCATCAGGTAAAAGCGGATCATAAAAAAGAACCACGTCGCGAGTTACGCGCACTGCTTAGGACCCAGGCGCTTCTGATGTCCCATAGCTAACCGCTATTCTGGCGATAGTAGTTTACGCGGCTCGTGAGGTCCAACAGCGTGTCCGGAGTAAAATAGGCGACGATCGTCCATCAGGAGAGACGCCGTGAGCGACAAACCCATCAGCCGGTACCCGGTGCCCGAACTCGATGAACTGCCAGAAGATTTACGTGATCGAATCGTGGCTGTTCAGGAAAAAGCCGGTTTTGTCCCAAACGTATTTCTGGCGCTTGCTCATCGACCAAGCGAATGCCGCGCTTTTTTTGATTATCACGATGCGCTGATGCTCCGAGACGGCGGCCTTTCAAAGGCCGAGCGTGAAATGATTGTGGTGTCGACTTCGGGAGCCAATGATTGTCAGTACTGCGTGGTGGCCCATGGAGCGATCTTGCGGATCTATGCCAAGGATCCTCTGGTTGCAGATCAGGTCGCTATCAATTTCCGTAAAGCGGATATCACTGATCGGCAAAGGGCGATGCTGGCCTTTGCGGAGAAGGTGGCATTGAATTCTGCGGCGCTGGAAGAAGCTGATTATGAGGCGGTACGCCGCCATGGCTTTGATGACGAGGATATCTGGGATATCGGCGCAATCGCGGCGTTCTTTGCTTTGTCCAACCGGATGGCCAATCTCACGGCAATGCGACCCAACGACGAGTTTTATTTGATGGGTCGAACACCACGGAGTTCATCCTCTTGAGCAGCCCTCCCAACGAGACTCCATTAATCCGCACCATTGCCATGCCTGCGGATGCAAATCCGAACGGAGATATTTTTGGGGGATGGCTGATGGCGCAGATGGACCTGGCGGGCGGCGCTCACGCTTTTGCAGCAGCCGGGGGCCGGGTCGCGACCGTGGCAGTCGACGCAATGACCTTTCACAGGCCTGTCCAGGTAGGTGATCAGGTAAGCTGTTACTGCAGCACCGTCAAAATTGGGACCACTTCGATTGCCGTCAAGGTCGATACCTGGGTGCGCCGCCGACATGACTGGACGGAAGAACGGGTGACCGAAGGCGTCTTCACCTTTGTCGCTCTGGATGATTCCGGTCGACCCCGACCGGTAGAGGGTGATGGTTCTGACTGAAGGCCATCCAGAGACGGCAGGTCCTTTGGAGAAGTTGGCGCGGGCAGCGGCTGATGAAAAACTTCCTCCCGTAGATGCCTGGCAGCCTGTCGTACAAAAAGACATGGGGCTTCGGATCAGTCGGGACGGCGCCTGGCATTATCTCGGCTCCCCGATCGCACGGCCCTCGCTGGTTAGATTGCTCTCTCGGGTGATGAAGCGGGAGGGAGAAGATTTCTTTCTGGTGTCACCGGTCGAGAAGTTGCGCATTGAGGTCGAGGACGCGCCATTTCTCGCGGTGGAGCTTGAATGTGCCGGCGAGAGCCAATCGCAACGACTGGTTTTTCGAACCAACGTTGATGATGTCGTGATCGCGGGTAAGGCGCATCCGATATGGGTCAACGAGGACCCCATCAGTGGGGAACCTGCGCCCTATATTGAGGTGCGAGATGGCCTTTGGGCTTTGATAAACCGGTCGGTTTATTACGAGTTGGCAGAACGCGTCATACCTTCGCCGAATAGGCCCGGCCAGTGGGGGGTTTTCAGTGAGGGATGTTTTTTTGAATTAGGAAGCGTCGATGCATCAGACTGCGCTTGAAAGACTGGTTGCGTATCTGCGGGAAAAAGTCCCGATGGCCAGACACTTTGATATTCGACCCGGCCAGGTGGATGACACCGGGTTAGTTCTGGAGGCGCCCCTTGCCAGCAATTTCAACGACAAGAAGACCGCCTTTGCGGGCACTCTCGCATCCTTATGTACGCTGTCCGGCTGGGCAATGACCTCACTGGTCTGCGAGGACGCCGGATATCAGACCGACATCGCTGTCATCAAGAGCGATGTGCGGTACGTGCGCCCCTGCAGTGAGCAGATGATCCGGGCGCACTGCGCCTGGCCCGGACCCGAGGAGACCGCGCAGTTTATTGACTTGCTCGAGAGGCAGAGCAAGGGGGTGGTCTCCCTTAATGCGAACGTGCAGTCTCGGGATAAGACCGCGGTCACCTACACTGGCGACTACTCTGCAAAGATCCTTTAAGCCTTGGCAAGGAAAACCTGCCTGCTCGAGCAGGCAGGTTTTTGGTGTCAGGCTTTTTCCAGGGCAGATTCCAGATCGGCGATGATGTCCTCAACATCTTCGATGCCTACGGAGAGCCGAACGAGACCATCTGTCAGGCCACGCTTGCGCCGATCCTCTGCGGGCACGTCAACGTGAGTCATGCTGGCCGGATGAGTGATCATGGTCTCGACACTGCCGAGACTCTCGGCAAGGCCGCAGAGTTGAACATTGTTCATCAGTCGCTTTCCTGCTTCGGTGCCGCCGGTCAGTTCGAAAGCGATCATGCCGCTGAAACCTGACATCTGTGCCTTGGCAATGGCGTGTTGAGGGTGTGAAGCAAGACCCGGGTAAAGGACACGGTCGATCTTGCTGTGGCCTTCCAGGAATTCAGCAATCGCCATTGCGGATTCCTCATGACGCTTCATGCGCAAATGCAGCGTTTTGAGGCCGCTGAGATTCAACCAGCAGTCAAAGGGGCTTGATACGGCGCCAATGGTTTTCTGGATGTATTTCATCCTCTCATAGACGTGCTGGTGATTGGTAATGATCACGCCCCCGATGATTTGGTTGTGTCCGGCGAGATATTTCGTGGTGCTGTGCATCACGATGTCGGCGCCATATTCGAGCGGTCGGAGAAAGACCGGTGTTGCGAATGTGGCATCCACGCCCAGCAGAATGTCGTTCTCTTTGGCGATTTTGACCATTTCCTCAAGATCACTGACCTTGAGCAGCGGATTGGTCGGGGTCTCAATCCAGAGCATTCGAGTCTTGGGGGTGATTACATTTCTGACAGCATCGGCGTTGGTGGTGTCGACGTAACTGACATCGATCCCTTGGTTGGCGGTCACGTTATCCAGCAAACGTGTCACGCCTCCATAGACGTCATCGCCGCAAACAATATGATCTCCTGCGGATAGGAGCTTGAAGCACGAATCGACCGCTGACATGCCGCTGGCAAAGCTCACTGCGTATTTGCCGCTATCGATTGCCGCCAGGTTTTCTTCCAACACCTGTCGGGTGGGGTTTGATGAGCGCGTATAGTCAAATCCCAGGTCGCGTCCGACTTCCGGGAGCACATAGGTGGCCGTTTCATAGATCGGCGGCAGGATTGAGCCGGTGGTGGGATCTGGGCTGATGCCCGCGCGGACGACTTTGGTATCAAATTTCAATGTGCTTCTCCGTAGCTCTGGTGGCAATCAGGCGCCCAATGGTTTGCCTGATTATGCAGTGTGGGACCAAATCCATTTAACTCATTCAAAAGTTATCTTTGCTTTTTTGGGCGAAGGCCGTGTTGCTCAATGGGTCAGCGTACTCGGGGTTAGTCTGATTACTCATCCCCATCAATGTACCCGAAATTGCGCATCCACTCGTCGTTAAAGACTTTGCTGATATATCTGTCGCCGCCGTCGCAAACGATGGCAACGACAATTTTTCCGGGCCCAAGTTTTCGTGCTTCTTCCAGGGCGCCAACAAACACAGTCCCTGTCGAACCACCCGATAGTATGCCTTCCTGTTCGGCCAATCGTCGAGCCATGAGAAAGGAGTCCTTATCGGAGACGTTGACGACTTCGTCGACGACCGCCAGGTCAAGCGTATCTACCATGAAATCATGGCCAATGCCCTCAACCCGATACAGCGAAGGTTCGCTCCACTCGCCTTTTTCGTGCGCTTCTTTATAGATGCTTCCGTAGGGGTCCGGGCCGACCACTCGGACTTCGCGCCCGGCTTCAGCTGCTTTCTCCTTGAGATATTTTCCGGTCCCGGAGATTGTGCCGCCTGTGCCCAGGCCTGCCACGAAGGAGTCGATCTTGCCGTCTGTGGCTTCCCAGATTTCTGGGCCCGTTGAGACGTAATGAGCTTCAGGGTTGTGCGGGTTTGAGTACTGATCGGTATAGAAGGCGCCAGGCGTTTCCCGGGCGACCCGCTTTGCGACTTCTACATAACTGTCCGGATGATGGTGGTCGAGCGCTGTCTCTGTGACGATGACCTCAGCCCCGTAGGACTTGAGCATGTCGATTTTTTCCTGACTCATTTTGTCCGGAATGGTGAAGACGCAACGATACCCACGAACGGCAGCGGCCATGGCAAGTCCCAGCACAGTATTGCCGGAGGTGCTTTCGACAATCGTGCCTCCAGGTTTGAGCAGCCCAGCTTCTTCAGCCCGCTTGACCATGTTGATCGCCATCCTGTCTTTAACAGAGCCTGAAGGATTGAGGTTCTCCATCTTGGCATACACGGTCGCCATATCTGGCTCGACGATATTGTTGAGTCGGACGAGCGGGGTGCCGCCGACCAGGTCAACGACGCTATCTACAACTTTCATAGGGATGTCCTGCCTTGGGAATTGGGCTGTTGGCCAAAGTAGTGAGCGTTCGCTTAGCTCTCAGCGAGATCTCTCACTGCCTCGACGGCCTGTTTCAGGTCTTCATCATCAGTAAAGTAGCCGGAAGCAAAGCGGACGGTGCCGTTCTGGGGAACGGTGCCGAGCAGTTCGTGGACATCGGGGGCGCAGTGAAGGCCTGGGCGAACACAAACCGCATGATCCGCGTCAAGCATGGCGCCCACCTGGTCTGCGGGCAGGTCCTTGATATTGATCGACAGGGTTGAGACGCGGGGCTGCCCAACTTCGGGGCCGTAAACTTTGACACCGTCGATGCTGCTGAAAGCGTTTTGCAGATGCTGTGTGGCGGCGAGTTCCTGTTCATGAATGTGCGCCAGAGCAGCGGCGCAGGCCTGTCCGTGACTGCTGTCTGCATCTGCGCCGTGGGTGCGACCCAGGTCAGCGAACCATTTCTGCGCGGCGTTCAGTCCAGCAATACCCGGCAGGCAATGTGTGCCGGTCTCCATGCGGTAAGGGTACTCATCCGGCTGGAAGGGCGAGATGGAGTTGACCCCTGTGCCGCCGGTACGGGGTGGCCGTATTTCAATCCCCTCGGCGACCAGCATTCCACCGATGCCCATGGGGCCAAAAAGGCCTTTATGGCCTGTATAGACCAGTACATCCACGCCCCAGTCATCCATGGCGATAGGTACCACGCCTGCCGTCTGGCACGAGTCCAGGATGAATGCCGCATCGGTCTCTTTGACTATCTTGCCGATTGCTGCCGCGTCCTGAAGGGATCCAGTAACGTTAGAAGCATGGTTTACGACAACAACCCGTGTGTTCGGCTGGATGCTTTTCGCGATCTCATCTGGGTCTACAAAGCCATTGGAGTCAGCCCCGATACGTGTGACCGAAACATTGTGATCCCGCTCGAAATGGTTGGCTGGCCGCAATACGCAGTTGTGCTCCATTCTCGTAATGATCATGTGATCGCCTGGATTCAGCATGCCAGACAACACCGCATTCATGGAGTCAGTTGCGTTCTGAGAAAACGTCACGCGTGCCGGGTCTCCTCCAAACCCAAAGAACTCACCCAGCATGCGACGAGTCTGAACAATCATGGCTTCAGCTTCGACGGCCAGTTCGTGTCCCGATCTCCCCGGGTTGACACCGTGGCTCCGGAAAAACTGATCCATGAACTGATAGACAGGTTCGGGCTTGGGCAGGGTGGTTGCCGCATTATCAAAGTAATAGTGATCTTTCATGGTTCGAGCTTTCCGTAGAGAGGTTATTTGCCGGAGGACGACTGACCGGCGGGTGAGTGACTGTGGGAGGCGCCATGCGCAATGGAATTACGTTTGCGGGAGACAACGAAGGTCTCGTCATTGAACCAAATTCCATTATGCTTTTGTAACACTTTCTCCGTTGCCTCAAGGTATGCGCCAGAAGCAACCGCCGGCTGGAGTCGGTCGTCCTCTATCTGGGCAACGTATGTTGAAGCGTTCCAGGCCGCGAAGAGCGTTGATGTACCGATTCCACCCGCGATCTCGTTCGGCAGCGTCTTCATCTCATATTTCATGAGCGATTTATTGTCTGAAGCCGCGTTGAAGTTGTAGTTCGACGCGGCGCGTCCGAGTTTGTCTTTAAGCGCTTTCAGCAGTTCATGCCGATTGACCTGAAAGGGGTTTTCATCCGGCCAAACCAGGTTCACGAGTTCCATGCCAGGGTCTCCACCGGCAGACTGCACAGCCAGCAGTCTGCCGCCCGGACCCAGACTCCGCACGAGGGGGGCGAGGACTTTTTCCGCCTTGAACTGAGCGCTCATCCTTGCCCGCCAAGGTTGGGCGGCAAGAATCAGGTCATAGTCGCCGGAGACTTGCCCCCGGCGCGGAATAACCGAATCAAGCAGAAATCGGTTGTCTTCGCGAAAAATCACCAAGACTGATGGCCTGACATATCGGGGATTTCCGGTTTTCTCGCTGACTTTGACTTCCCAGCCGTCAACCAGAATATCGTCGATGGCTTTGAGTTGTTCGCCATATTCCTGCGCCGAGGAGCCCTGCAGCGAGATCTCATGCCAGTTGAGTGCAGCCGCTGCAGCCATGTTTCCCGGCATCAGCCAGGGCGCTTCACTGTAGAACAGGTTGGTGATGCAGATCACGCTGGCCGGGTGTTCGGCAAACCGATCGGGCAGGTTATCAAGACACAGTCTGACATCTTCCAGGCTGATCTCTTTACCGACAACAAAAAACGGGATGGTCGGAAACTTTTGATGGGTCGCCCGCAGGAGGTAACTCAATACGGAGCCATCTCCCACCCCCGCATCAAAAATCCTGAGCGCCGGGGGTACGGGCTGGACGTGAGAGAGTTCATGAGCCGCCCGTTCCGCCACTTTCCACTTCTCGTCGCAGGTGTTGACAAAGCCGAGGTATTTTTGACGGTTGTCGTAAAAACGAAACGGCCGTTTTTTTGAAGAAGGGTTCTCGTTAGGGGAAGAGTCGTCAACGGCCACGTCATTTTTCTCCGAGGATGAGGAAGGCGATTGGGATTCGCTACCGTGGGCTGGCCTGTTAATACGGGTGGCTGCATCAGGCGTTAGGGAAAGGGGATTTGACAGAGTCGTTTTCTTTCTTATGAAGTCCTGGATCTTGTGAACGGTATTGATTGTTATTCCTTTGCCTGTGCGCAGCCGCTGGCAGAGTTTTCCATCGTTAACTGCTTGGCGCCCAAATGTCGTCTCTGCCATATCGTAGGAGCGGCAAAATTTCTCGATGTCTGCCAATAGGGACCGAATCGAATCCTGTGGACCAGATGATGTCTGTGTCTGCATTGGTTACCTCTCTTCCTCCTGGGTTGCTCCCGAAAGAGCGTGGTCAGCGAAAAGACGTCGTTGTTTTTAAGGCCAACCGAATCAACCACACTCCGATCAGCGTGGGGCACCTTGCTTTCGCTCCCGTCGAACTTAGACAGTTTTTTCATTTCTGTAAAGATTTTTTTAAAAATAAAAAAATTTCAAATAGGTGTGGGCAAAATAATCTACTCTCATAAATACCTAAAATATAGTAAGAAACAGCTATTTAATTTAGGGTTTTGATGGAATCTGATCCAGTGACTGCTCAAAAATCAGTCCAAAGTGGGATATGTTCTACACACTGCCCACAGATTGCCCACTCTTTGCCCACAAGGCGCCAGATCCTCGCTAGCAAAGGGCTGATCCCAATTTCTGACTCAAAAATGACTTTTAAACGCGTCGCTTGAAGCGCAGGTATATTTATTCATTAGCATTAAGGATGCCATCGTTATTGAGACGCAGTTTTCCAGCTTCTACTGGATAAATCGTTTAGAGAATTGAGCAAACCATTAATGAACAAAAAAGACTACAAAGAAATTTGGGAAGAAAAGAGGGCGATCCTGTCCGCCAATCCAGAGAAATGTGCCGTAACGGTGAGCGCAGACAGTCAGCTGGTTGAGGGGTTTATGAGTAGGGTAAAAGCGCGCAGCTTTGATATTGTTGTTGACCAGAACAAAGGGATGGGGGGTACGGATCAGGGTCCTCGCCCCAGTGAATATGTTTTGGCTGCCTTAGCAGCGTGCCATGAGGTCACGTATCGTTTATATGCGGATGCGCTCGACATTCCGCTGGAAGAGATATCTGTCAGTGTGACGGGGCACTCCGATGCTCGCGGATTCTTTGGGTTAGACAATTCAGTGCGAGCAGGCTTTTCTCATATTACCGGCGAGATTAAAGTAAAGACCGCGGCAAATGACGAAGAGTTGGAGCGTCTCCGTGAAGCCGTTAACCAACACTGCCCGGTCCTTGATGATTTACGGCAGCCGGTCTCAGTGCAACTGGATTTGGTCCGAAAATAAAAAAGGGCGCCCAACGGCGCCCAGAATTTTATATTGAAGTTGAATTAGTTATATGGTCGAGTGGACCGTGGCTTTCCCATGATATTCCCGATCGGGGCCTTCAAATTCATCTCTGAAAGGGCGGTCTGCAGCGGCCCATCATTGTAGAAGTTCTCGGGCGGGTTGGGTGATTTCAGCACCTTCAACTCATGAAGAAATGCATACCCGTTTTCTGCCAGGGTGATGACATCGTCATCAAAAACCATCTTGGCCTGGTAGGTCACGGGATCGCCGCCAATCGCTACAGGGTTCTCCTCGTAAATCGCTGACCAAATTGTGGATTTTGGGTATCCGGTCAACTCCTCATAAAGAATTTCAACGGTCTGCTCCGGGTTGTCGATCATGAACTGCATCGCTTCGATTTCTGCCTTCATCCATCCTACCGCTGCCTCCGGGTGATTTTCGATGAAGTCCTGACGCATCAATGTGAAGTCGGCATCCGTTTCGCCCCACGGTGCCCCTGTAGCAGCGTACTTGGCATGCCCTAACTCAACCACGCGTCTTGCATGTGGTTCCCACATTGCCGCGCCACCTTTCATTTTTCCGCTTTCGAAGTTACTGGTAATGACCTCAATCGTCATGCTCAGTCGCTCAGATGGCTTAAATGCACCTTTGCTGATGACCGAGTCTACAAATCGATTGGCGCAGGTGCCTCGATGAACGGCGAATGGTTTCCCGGTCAGCCAGGCGCCGGCCTCTTCGACACTTGCGAAATCGGGCGCATCAGCAGGCACAACGATCTTGTTGCAGTTCTGACCATTGCTGAACATCGGGGTGGAGACCAATCGGATATCGGCAATCTTTCTTTTGGTCGTTGCAACCAGCGACGGCATATCCCCCATAGTACCGATCTGCATCTTGTCAGCCAGCAGCGCGTTTACCATAGGTGGGCCGGTTAAGTGCGCCTCGAATCGAACCTTACTCCCCGCTGGCAAGTATTTCTCATGCAACTTAAGATGTTTGATGATGACGCCATTCCAGCCGCCGGTCCAATAGGGGTGGTATCCATATGTGATATCAACTGCTTCTGCAGACCACGCCCGACCGGATACAGCAAAAACCAACACTAATACAACCATTTTTAGAAACTTCATTTCGGTATCTCCTCCGTTGTTGATGGTTTGTGGGTTGGTGTGACTTCAACGTCCTCTAATCAGGACACTGAAAAAAGTTATGACTCCTCTGATTGGAAGAGCAGTTCAATAGCCTGCTCTTTGTACTCCAGATATTTTTTACTTACGGTGACCTCAAAATCTCGCGGTCGGGGTAGGTCAACGTCAATGATGTCGAGAATGCGTGCCGGTTGATCACCCATGATGTAGATCTTATCGGCGAGAAAAAGCGCCTCTTCGAGCTCAGATGTGATGAAGACGGTGGTTTGTCGAGTCTCCTCAAATAGGTCCAGGTAGTACTCTTGAAGAATCTCACGAGTCATAACGTCGAGCCCGCGGAAAGGTTCATCCAGGATCATGACTTCCGGCCGGTTGATCAAAGCTTGAGCGATTTCTGCTCGCCGTTTCATGCCCCCGGAAAGCTGATCCGGGTATTTGTCGGCAAACTCAGCTAGCCCAAATTTTCTCAATAGCGTCTGAGCGGCCTCTTTGGCTTCTCTGGCATCAGCATCGCCGCGGACTTTGGGGCCAAAAATGACATTTTCCAGGACCGTCATCCATGGCCAAAGTGCTGTCTCCTGAAACACCAGAAGTCTCTCCGGCCCTGGTCTCCTTACAGCGTTGGATCCTAAGCCAACGTTACCCTGATCTGGAGATATAAAACCAGCAAGCAGGTAGCCTAAAGTTGACTTGCCACAACCAGATGCTCCCATAACGACATGCAACTTATTTGGGTCGAAATTAACCGAAAGTTCTTTAAAGACTTGGATTTTTCCTGCATCGGGTGAGGAGAAACTTTTGCTGACTTTATCCAACCAGATCCCGGCATGGTCACTTTTTGTCCCGTCGACTTCAGACGTGCTCAACGCTTCACCCTCCGCCACGGCATCATTTTTCTTTCGATGGTGTTGACCACTTTAGTGGAAAGATATCCAGCCAAGCCAATACTAATCATGCCGATCACCAGAACCTCGGGTGTGCTACTGACGTAGCCCTCCCAGGTCAGCCTTCCGAGCCCGCTGTCGCTGGCAATCATTTCGGCCGCAATGACGACGTCCCAGGTGATAGCGATTCCGAGAGTCATTCCCACCGCGATCGAGGGAATAACAGACGGGAGCATGATCCGCATGAAGATGACGCGCCGTGGTGCGCCAAGCGAAAGTGCCAGCCAGAGATGTTCGCGTTTAATATCGCGCACTCCGTCGAAGACATTTATCACGATAATGAAGAAGGCCCCGATAAACGTTATGAAAATGATGCTCGATTCATTGGTAGGCCAGAACAGAATAGACATCGGTACCCAGGCCAGCGGTGGAATCGGTCTAAGTAGTTCAAATACGGGGAAAAACAGATTTCGGAATTTTTCGTTGGTGCCGAATAATAGTCCAAGCGGTATGCCAAATAACTGTGCAAAAAGAAATCCGTAAAGCACCCTCTGGAAACTCGTCACCCATGACAACCAGTAGTGATCGTCAAGCGCGTACTCCCGCACAAACATCTGGATCACTTCCAGCGGATTCGCCATTTCGGCGAAACCTGGTAATTCCAGGATGCAGGCTAGGTACCAGATTAGAAAAAAACCGAAGATGGCGACAAAGCCGCGCCAGTTAAGGGTGGATTGAAGCTGCTTCAGCATTGGGTCAGGCGAGCTCCTTCTCGCCGCGCTCAAACGCCTTACGCGCTTCTTCGTGTACGGCGGCGATGGCTTGCTTCTGAAGTTGGGTGAACTCCTCTGAGAGGATCATGTCTCTCGATCGAGGGCGGGGCAGGTCCACATTGATGTTGACCTTTATGGTCCCTGGGCGGGTTGTCATCACCAGCACAACGTCTGCGAGGAGAATTGCCTCCACCAAGTCGTGAGTGATCAGCAAGATCGAAGGCTTGAATTTGTCATGTATGTCAAGCAGATGCTGATGCATCTTTGATTTAGACACCGTGTCCATCGCCCTGAACGGCTCATCTAACAGAAGTACCTTAGGTTTATTGATGAGCGCTCGAAGAATTTCTACACGTCGCTGCATTCCTGACGAGATCTGACCCGGGAAAGCGCTGGCAATTCTTTCAAGATTGCCGGCTTTATTGAGTAGTTCTCGTGCTTCTTCTTCCGCCTGATCCCTGTTCCGGGTTTTCTGGACAATAGGCCCGTAAGCAATGTTCTCCAGCACTGTTTTCCAAGGGAAGAGCGCTCCATTTTGAAAAACAACCACCCGGTCTGAGTTTGGCGGGGTCTGGGTGTTCGCGCTGACCAACAGTTCATCATCGAGCTTAATTTCGCCGAGAGTGGGCTGGTCAAAACCCGCAATCATGTTAAGTAGGGTGCTCTTCCCGCACCCCGATGGACCCACCATGGCGACAAACTTTCCGGAGGGAATCTCACAGGAACAGTTCTCTAGCGCATGAACAGCTGCTCCTTCAGGGTCGTAAATCTTCTGGATGTTGGAGATAGAGATGGCACCCGCTTTGCTCATTAAGTTTCCGCCTCCTGCCCCATCCCCGTTGCTTGCTCTCGCCAGCGAATCATTCTTTTTCCAGCTACCCGGATGAGCGCACTGCTGGCATAGCCAACGATCCCAAGAGTCGCCATCATGATGATGATTGTGGGGTACTGCACAAGGTTGTAGGACTCAAGGATCATGAAGCCCAAACCATATTGTGCTGCGATCATTTCTCCGGCAACCAGTGAGAACCAGGCAGCTCCCATCGCAATCTGTAATCCGGTAAAAATCGTTGGCAGGGCACCCGGAATAATGATATCCCTCAGAATGTCCTGATCAGTGGCCCCAAGACATTCTGCGGCCCGAAAAAAATCCGGATCAATCGAGCGTACCCCTAACAAGGTATTTAGCGTCGTTGCAAAAAAAGCAACAAGGAAGGTGACAAAGATAACGGCAGGTTCGTCTCCCGGAAGAATCAGAATGGCAATAGGGACCCATGCCAGCGGCGGAATCGGACGAAGAAAGTCAAGCAACGCACCTGCGTACGCATTGAAGTTCGCTCTCCATCCCATCATGATTCCCAGTGGCACGCCCAGGATCAAAGCTAGAAAGAAAGCGACGGTTGCCCGGTAGGTGCTGTAAAGAATATGAAGGTAATAGTCTTTAGTAAATATGGAGAGCCCGTAATCCGGATCGGTCGAGGTCCACTCTATGATCACTGAGAGCGGATCGGGCAGGCGGTTAAACGACTTGAAAGGCGTCCATTGGACAAGGCCATACCAAAGAATGACGCTTGAGGTGACTCCGATTATCAGGAGCCATTGTTTTGATGAACGGTTAATGACGAACTCCGAAGGGTGCGCGTAATTAACTTTCGCTTCTTTTATTGAAGCGAAATTGGGTTTGAACTAGGTTGGTGCATACTTAAAATATATATAACTTTCTCAACAAAGTGAAAGATTCTAAATACTGAAAAAGTATATGGTTGTTATGAGTAGTTATAACGGAAGAAGAC
>WTHR01000212.1 GCA_011523045.1 Gammaproteobacteria bacterium
ATCGTCGGCAGGTCCCCAACACCTAGTCCAGTCAGCCTTGACCCAAACACGGCATCTGCGGCTCTCTCCCAACCCGGTGCAACACGCAGTTCACCCGCCAGCGCAGGCGCATGCGCCAATCCCCGTTGATCGAGCCAGGAGAGGTAGGCTTCATCCTTATCTTTGTCTTGAGATGTTTGCTGCAACTCTTGCAGGGACTCCAGACGGCCTCGTGCGGAGTGCATCCGTTGACGTTGCTCATCAAGTTTTTCGGAGCGCGCCGTAATCTGATCGCGCATGTCGACAATCAGCGCGGTGGATTTTTCCACCTGACGCTCTGCTTCGGAAAGATCCGCCTCGCCCTGAACGACTGCGCTGCGTGCAATGTCCACCTCAAGCCGCTCTTCTTCGTTGAGCAGCATGCCGATCTCCTCGTCCAGGCGAGCGAGTCGCTCCTGCGCTTTTTCGTCAGCCGATTCCAATTGCTCGATTCGTGAACGCTGGACCTCTTGATCTTTAATCGGGGTCGTCACCTGCTGGGTAAATTCATTCCAGCGGTCCTGCCAGTTGTCATAGGCATGCTCACACTGATGCTGCTGATCTACTGCCCGGGTGCTGATTGCGGTGACTTCCTCGCGCTGGCTGATTAACGAGGAGACTTCCGTTGCGAGACCTTCAATGCGGTCCTCGTCATGCTGATACTCTGCCTTGATCTCCTCCAGCGTGACTTCGAGACGTTCAAACTCGGCCCGCTGCTGTTCGCCGGTCTCCTTGGCGTGCTCAATCGCCTGTTCCAGAGAAGCCACTTCAGCGCCTGCCGCATAGAACGCAGCCTGCCGATCACTGACTTCCTGCTGGGAAGCCATCTCGTTCGCGCGCAGCCCCTCAATCTGGTTTTCGAGGCTTCGTTGCTGCACCAGGTGGGATTCAACATCTGTCTGCGCCCGCGCCGTCAATACCGCCTGTTCCTCCACCGCAGCTTTCTGGCCAAGGTAACGAAGCGCGAGTAACTGACCGTTGAGCTCCCGCTCCTCTTCCTTAAGCTTCTTGTACCGTCGGGCCGCCTGGGCCTGACGTTGCAGCCGGCGCAACTGCGTATCCAGCTCCTTGCGGATATCTTCAACTCGGCTCAGGTTCTCTCGCGTGTGGCGCATTCGGGTTTCGGTTTCTCGGCGTCGATCCTTGTAGTGCGAGATGCCGGCGGCCTCTTCAACAAACGCCCGGAGCTCCTCCGGACGCGCCTCCACAATCCTGCTGACCATGCCCTGCTCAATGATTGAGTAGGACCGATGACCCAACCCGGTCCCGCGGAACAGATCCGTAATATCCCGGCGGCGACACTGAGCCTTGTTCAGGAGGTATTCCGAAGTTCCATCGCGGGACAACGTCCGCTTGACCGATATCTCACTGAAGCGGGCATAGACCTGGGCGCTCTTTCCGTCGGTGTTGTCAAAGATCAGCTCGACTGATGCCTTGCCAACAGGCTTTCTAGCCTCTGACCCGTTGAAAATCACATCAGACATGCTGTCGCCCCGCAGCTTTCTTGCGGAGCTTTCGCCCATCACCCAGCGCACCGCATCGATCACGTTCGACTTCCCGCAACCGTTCGGCCCAATAATGCCGGTCATGTCCGCGGGAATCGTGATCGCCGTGGGATCAACAAAGGATTTAAAACCGGAAACGTGGATTTTCTTTAGACGCATAGATTTGGGCTAACGCGGAATTGTGGACGCGCCAATCGGCCGACCGGCTGAATGAGAGCGGCTCTTTGGGAAAAAATTTTGGAAACCAGGAAGCTGTCGAACTGCCGCGCCATTATATAGAACTCAGCCCTGAATTTGAGATGATCAACCCGACGGTTGGGTCTGACGCATTGACTCCCGCGCGGAGAGCTCTTCATACCATCCGGAAAGATCCCGATGCCGCTCCCGCCAGTTCAAGTCGCCCAATCGGAAATCGATGTAACCCAATGCGCAGCCGATCGTGAGGTGCCCAAGGTGGATCCGGTCAACTGACAGATACATATGCTCTGCCAACCAGTCGAGACTGCGTTCAATTGATGCGCGCTGGCGGGAGGCCCAAACCGGCCATCGAGAGGTCTCGGGCCGCCGCTCGGTCTCAATGAATGCCAGCACTGCGGCATCCAGCACACCGTCTCCCAGGGCTTCAAGCTGCAGCGCCTCAATCCGGGTCTTCGGGTCCTCAGGAATCAGTTTCGGACCACCGTAGATCCCATCAAGGTATTCACAAATGACGTGAGAGTCGAATAAGGCCTCGCCGGCCTCGGTGATCAGGGTCGGCACCTTTCCGAGTGGATTCTGCTCCGAAAGATCGCTATCGGGAGCCCAGGGGTCTGTCGGAACACATTCGATCTCACCTGATAACCCTAATTCTTGGACCACAACAGACACCTTTCTCACATACGGAGAAGTGGGCGAATAACGCAAAATCATAGCCATATTGATCTCTTGGACTTATTTGCTGACAGGCATTGCGGGAAATCGCGGAACCTGCTAGATTGCGCCGCCTTTCTGGCCCGCCTTAACGGATTTTTTACGAGGTCTCAGTGTAAACCAATGGCCGCAACAAAGAAAAAAGCTTCCGAAGAACTCATTCATGGCATCAAGCCGCATCGTCCCAAGCGTGGCGAGCCGTATATGGGAGACGTTCAAACCGAGCACTTCCGCGCTATCCTGACTGCCTGGAAAAAGGAACTCGTTGATGACATCGAACGCACGATGTCGGTTATGCAGGATGAAACGATCAACCTGCCCGACCCAAACGATCGCGCCACGCTGGAAACTGACCGCTCCCTGGAGTTGCGAACCCGAGATCGGGAACGGAAACTTATCAAGAAAATCAATGACTCGTTGATTGATCTTGATAAAGGGGATTATGGTTTTTGTGAAGACTGCGGCATCGAAATCGGGATAAAGCGTCTCGAAGCCAGGCCGACCGCGAATCTGTGTATCGACTGCAAGTCGCTGAACGAGATCCGGGAAAAACAAAGCGCCTGATCTTCCCCATCTGAGAGCCGAATCCATTTTCGACCCCCTTCCTTGAAAACGGCGCTACGGCGCCGTTTTTGTTTAAGAGCCTCCTGCAAGAGCTGTCAGGCCCAAGGGGGTACACTACGTTGATTCTCACAGTCGGATAACTCCAAATGCACGATCTACTCATCCGTAACGCAGCCATCGCCTTGTCCGACGGCGACCTTCTTGAGGGAGACCTCGCCTGTGCTGAGGGACGAATTACCGCTATTGCCTCCCAGATTAGTGGTGATGGACGCGAAGAGATCGACGCCGAAGGCAGACTATTGATGCCCGGCGTGATTGACCCCCAAGTGCATTTTCGCGAACCCGGCGGAACCGAGAAGGAGGATCTGGCTTCAGGCTCACGAGCCGCGGTTAGGGGAGGCGTGACAAGTTTCCTTGAAATGCCGCACTGCGACCCCTCCACCATCGATCAGGAGCAGATGGACTGGAAAATCTCCAGGGGGAGGGCCACCAGCGTTGCCAACTTCGGATTTTTCGTCGGAGCGACCGTAGACAATCTCGAATCCTTGAATAACGTTCACCCCGCCTGCGGCATCAAGATTTTTATGGGCTCCAGCACAGGCAGTCTGCTCGTGAACGAGGAAAAAGATCTCGACCGAATTTTCGGTAACGGTGAAAGACTGATCGCCGTTCATGCCGAGGATGAAACCCGAATACGGGAACGGACTGCGACCCTGCTGGGCGACACCGAAACCCAGGACTACGCCATTCACTCTGTTATCCGAGATGCCAAGACCGCGCTGATTGCGACTGAGCGTGCACTGCATCTGAGCGAAAAATATGGCCGAAGACTACACATCCTTCATCTATCGACCGCCGAGGAAGTTACGCGTCTGCGGGCGAGTAAACCCGACCAGGTTACGTGTGAAGTGCTGCCTAACCATCTTTTCCTCAATACGGATGATTACGCCACTCTAGGTTCGCGCGTGCAAATGAACCCTCCAATCCGGGATCCGGAAAATACAAAAGGACTCTGGGCGGGGCTGCATGATGGCGTTATCGACATCATTGCCACCGATCATGCGCCACACCTGCTGGCGGATAAAGAAAAGCCCTACCCTCGCTCACCCTCTGGTATGCCCGGCGTCGAGACATCACTGCCGCTGATGATGACTGCCATGCGCGAAGGCAAATGCACTCTGAACCAGATCCTCCGTTGGATGTGTTCAGGACCTGCTGAACTTTACAAAATCCCGAACAAGGGAAGGCTTGTTGAGGGATACGACGCCGATCTCGCTTTGGTTGATATTGAGGGGTCTAGAGAAGTTCGCGACGAGGAAGTATTCAGCCGAACGGGTTGGAGCCCTTTTTCAGGTCGAGTTCTCAGCGGGTGGCCGACACACACTATCGTTGGAGGCCGGGTTGTTTTTGAAAATGGGGTTATCCGCCCCGGCGTATTCGGGGAACCGCTCAGCTTCGGATCCTAGCCAGGCCGCTCTGCTTTCCGAAGATCCTGCTCTCACCAGGATACGGCAGTCCGCCTGTTTCAGGATTGGCTGTCCGGGTGCCTCACAAGCAGTCGACGATCTGAAAACGCCTGGTTAAGCGTGTTCGCATCCATGTATTCAAGCTCTCCCCCGGCAGGCACACCACGCGCCAGACGACTGACTGTGATCTCACGTGACTGGAGCAGGTCGCTCAGGTAGTCCGCTGTCGCCTGACCCTCTACGGTCAGATTCGTGCCCAAAATAACCTCCTGGACGCCCCCCTGAGAGATGAGGTCCAACAGACGTTCAAAGCCCAGCTGATCGGGTCCAATGCCATCAAGGGGCGACAGATGCCCCATTAGCACAAAATAATATCCGGTATAAGCGCCCGCCTGCTCGATGGTATCGAGATCTGCGGGAGTCTCTACAACGCAGAGCAGCGTTTCATCACGCTTTCCTGAATCACAAACATCGCAAAGCCGATTCTCGCTGAAATTGTTGCAGCGCTCGCAATGATTTACCCCTATGACCGCCGCCTGAAGCGCCTGCGCCAATAGCTTGCCCCCCTCCCGGTCACGCTCCAGCAGATGAAACGCCATACGCCCGGCCGTACGGGGGCCTACTCCCGGAAGTCGTCGGAGGGCCTCCTTCAACCGGTCGATAGCTTCGCCGTTAGCCATTCATGCCCGGAATATTTAGCCCAGGGATATTGATCCCCGATGCGAGTCCGCCCATCTTCTCCTGGGTCACTTTTTCAACTCTGCGCACTGCGTCATTGACTGCAGCCGCAATCAGATCCTCGAGGACTTCCTTGTCATCGTTGGCGAGAGCATCATCGATGGAGACCCGACGGACATCATAACGACAGGTCATAACCACCTCGACCATTCCGCCGCCGGATGCGCCAGTGACCTCCATACTGGCAAGAGACTCTTGTGCAGCTTTAAGCTTTTCCTGCATTTCCTGAGCCTGCTTCATGATATTTCCCAAAGGTCCCTTCATTCACTCTTCCTCTGTTGTTTGCCCGGCCGGACCGATTCCGGCACCACCGTAGCATCAAATGCTGACACCAGCCCCTGAACCGTTGGATCGTCCATCAGGGTCTTATAGGCTTGCTCTTTTTCTTCCTGCTCACGTCGAATACGGGCCATAGCAGGCGTTTCCCCCGGCACCTCACCGTCCTCGGTAAAATCCAGACGCACGGCAGTGCCGCAAAATGCCTCCAGTTTTTCCTCCAGCAACTTCTGTCTCGCAGGGCTGCGCATTGAACCGACGCCAGACACAACGGACAGCGTCAGCACCTGAGTTTCCGGGTCGTAAGTCTTGGGGCACAAATTCATGGCGAGCTCCTGGGTCACCCCAGTCAAAGCACTGTCCTCGACAAACGCTGTCCAGACTGCAGGGTCCAGAACTGACAGATCTTTTTTGCTTTTGCCGTTGCGGGCGGATTTTTTCCCGGCATTGTCTGCCGTTTGCCCCAGGTCGCGTACCGCACTCGACTCCTCCTTTCCCTCGGGCCCGGATTTTTTTTCTGGACGACTCTTCGGGCTCTCCTTAGTCGCTTTTTTGGTCGCTTTTTCGGTCGCTTTTTTGCTGGCCGGACTCGCCGAAGACTGGGGGGTTGTGCCGCCTGAGTGAGGACCTGCGTTGCCCGCATTTTCGATGTCCGGCGAGAAAGTGAACATCCTCAACATAGTCATTTCAAAGCCCGAGGCGGGGCTTGGCGCCAATGACAGATCACGTTTTCCCAGTAGTCCTATCTGGTAATACAACTGGACATCCTCCTTCGATAAGGAGGATGCCAAATCCTTGACCAGATCCGAATCCGCCTGTTTCGCCGCCACCGCCTCGGGGAGGACCTGAAACAGCGAGACATTCTGCAGCACCGTTAACAGCTCATCGAGTGCGCCAGAATAATCAATCGGGCGCTCGGCCATATCGGCGACGGTTTGGATCAATCCGCTGCCGTCTTTGCCGGCCAATGCGCGCAGAAGTGCATCGACGTGATGCGACTCGATCATGCCCAGCATGTCCCGCACTTCTCCGCCAGTAACAGAGCCATCGCCAAACGCAATGCTTTGATCCAGGAGGCTCAAGCCATCTCGCATACTGCCGTCGGCGGCGCGGGAAAGAATATTCAGGCCTTCTTCATCAAAACCAAGGCCCTCGGAACGGACAATGGCCTCCAGCTGGCCGCTGATCTCCTGGGCCGTCAACAGTCGCAGATTGAATTGCAGGCACCTGGAAAGAATCGTCGCCGGCAGTTTCTGGGGGTCAGTGGTGGCCAGCAGAAACTTCACATGGGACGGAGGCTCTTCCAGCGTCTTCAGAAGCGCATTGAAACTGTGCCCAGACAGCATATGCACCTCGTCAATGAGGTAAATCTTGTACTGCCCCTGGGTAGGCGCGTATTGCACGTTGTCTAGAATTTCCCGGGTATCGTCGACTCGGGTTCGGGAGGCGGCATCAATTTCGATGAGATCAATGAACCGTCCCTCGTCCACACCCTCACAGGCCCCGCACTCGCCGCAGGGTTCAGCCTGCGGGCCCCGCTCACAATTCACCGCCTTCGCCAGAATCCGGGCGAGTGTGGTCTTCCCTACGCCACGGGTTCCACTGAAAAGGAAGGCATGGTGCACCCGATCCTGCAAAATGGCGTTACGCAGAGCGTTGACCACGTGGTCCTGCCCGACCACATCGGCAAAACGTCGAGGCCGCCACTTGCGGGCAAGCGCCTGATAGCTCATGAAGGGGAAACTGGGGTCATGGCTCGGTAAAGCCTTTCACAAAACGCCAAATTCTGATCCGGAACAATGGAGACGGCGCCAGCCCGCCCGACCCCGGCACCCGATGTGGATGCTGCGGCTGCTTCCTTCCGGACCTGACCGGGTTCACAACCTCTCGCCACCGGGGAGACCGACTGCCGCCGCCATATTGGTGCAGGCCTGCTTCTCAGCCGGCCAACCCACATTGTAGCACCTGGTCCAATGACTGCCCTGCGACTGGTGACGTATCTCAATGCCGTCTCAGTACGCAGTACTTGCCATCCGCTGGCGCCCCGTCGAAATAAGATTCTTCCCTGACAGATTCCAGCGTGGCGATTCCAGAAGTTTCGAGCCGCTCAATCTCGAGCGAAAACCCTGCTGTCTTCCAGAGGTGATTATGGATAGTGCAAGCAAAAGGCGTCCCGGGCTTCAGCACTCGGCAGATCTCACCCAGTGCCTGCGGGCCAACGTGCCCGTGTGTGAATGTTCCGCAACAGATCGCGGCGTCATAACTGCCTTGTGCAATCTCGAGCGGCTTTTCGAGATCCGCCTCGACAAGGGACTGATAAATTCCCTTCTTCTTTGCCACCTCCAGCATCTCGGGAGAAAAATCGAGTCCGTCACATAGCTTGAATCCAAGATGGGCCAGATACTCTGCAACCAGTCCCGTCCCACACCCGACATCCAGAATCAGGGATGACCGGTCTTCCAAAACTTCTGCCAGGATCTCGGCAATCCGGCTGGGAGCACGGTAATGAAGGCCCTGTTCAAGGTGCGTATCATAAGTGGTTGCCCAATCCCGATATAACTCAAGCGCCTGCTTTGGGGTTTCAAGCCCGTACGCGCGTTCGAGCAGTTCGGCAGAGGATGCCTCGTCAAGCGAACTGGGCTTAAATGATTCATTTTCTGATCTCGTCATGATGATCTCGGATGTCTAAGGTCAAACAAAGGCAATCCACTGGAGCAGGCCCGCGCTTAACCCAATGATGGTAGAGAAAATGGGCACCCCCAGAATCGCCAAAGCTACCAGGGCCAGCAGGGCAAAATTTCCGTAACGGGCATTGTAGTATCGATAGGCATGGGCCAGCCTGCGCGGCAGGAAATACGGCAGGATGTAGTGGCCATCAAGCGCCCCGACTGGCAGCAGGTTGAAGATCATCAGCAGAAGATTGATCTGTGCAAGGTAGATGAAAAATAGCCGTGGTCCGACATCAGCAAGGGAGATCCAGCCCCATTTCAACGCCAATAGGTAGGCATTGATGCTGATGACAGCCAGCAGGAGATTCATCAAAGGCCCCGCTGCCGCGACCCAGAGTTCGGCATAGCGGGAATTGAAAAGCCGCGGATTGGTGGGCACCGGCTTGGCGTATCCAAAACCTACAAAAACCACCATCAACAAGCCCAGAGGGTCAATATGCGCCACCGGATTGACCGTAAGGCGCCCCGCCCGACGGGCCGTGTCATCCCCAAAACGCAGTGCAGTGACGGCATGCCCGAACTCATGAAAAGACAACGAAATCATGAGTGCGACCAAAATGACGCCAAACAGCATCCACTGACCATCATTCAGCAGGGAAATCATAGTCTGATTAAAGTCCCGGGGTGGGACTTGGGCCACCGCCCAAAATTCGCGCCTTGCAGGAGTTCTGAGACATTTGTAAGGTATCTCTTGTCAGGCACATTGCTGTGGGTTTGCATCCAAATCTCCGAACCCCCGGGAAGACGCGCTATGACCAGTTAAAAATGCAGACAGATTCACATCAATTGCCATCAATTTACGACGGGAGGATACATGAAAATCGAAACTAAAGCGGTTCACTCAGGCTATAAGCCGGATCCGACAACGAACGCAGTTGCCGTTCCTATCTACCAGACGACGTCCTACTCATTCCGCGATACAGAACACGGGGCAAACCTGTTCAATCTTGCGGAACTCGGAAATATTTATACCCGGATCATGAACCCGACCAACGACGTGCTCGAACAGCGCGTTGCAGACATGGAAGGCGGCGTTGCCTCTTTGGCATTGTCTTCCGGGCAGGCGGCAACCACCTACGCACTCATGACCATCGCCGAGGCGGGTGATAACTTCATTAGTATGTCAACGCTGTACGGTGGTACGTATAACCTCTTTGCGCACACCTTTCCGCAGTTTGGCATCCAGCCGAGATTCGCCGACCCTGAGAATCTCGACGCCATGGCTGCGCTGATCGACAGCAAAACCAAGGCGGTCTACTGCGAATCCATCGGCAATCCGGCCGGTAACGTCGTCGACCTGGCCAAAGTCGCCGACATCGCCCACGCTCACGGCGTGCCGGTTATCGTCGATAACACCGTTCCCACCCCATACCTTTGCCGGCCCTTTGAGCACGGCTGCGACATTGTTGTGCATTCCCTGACCAAGTACATGTCAGGTCACGGTACGATCGTGGGCGGTATGATCGTTGATTCCAACCAGTTCGACTGGGCCGGCAACAAGGAGCGGTTCAATCGCCTCAACGAGCCCGATGTTTCCTATCATGGCGTAGTCTTCACCGAAACAGGTCTGCCGCCCTATATTCTCCGGGCGCGGGTAGTGCCGCTTCGAAACATGGGCGCCGCAATGACGCCGATGAACTCATTTCTGATCATGCAGGGTATCGAGACCCTTGGACTCAGGATGGATCGCATCTGCGAGAACACCCTTGCGGTGGCCAAGCACCTTAAAGATCATCCGCAGGTCGAATGGGTTCGTTATGCCGGGCTCGATGACAGTCCCCATAAAGCCCTACTCGACAAGTACATGGGTGGCCGCGGTTCGGGGGTCATGAGTTTCGGTGTCAAAGGCGGGGCCGAAGCCGCGCCCAAGTTTATTGACGCGCTGCAGCTCATCACCCGACTCGTCAACATTGGCGACGCCAAGTCACTGGCCTGCCATCCGGCAAGCACGACACACCGTCAGCTGGCGCCTGAAGAGTTGGCGAGTTCCGGAGTGACAGAAGACCTGATCCGGCTGTCGATCGGTATCGAACATATCGACGACATTCTTGCCGATATCGATCAGGCACTGGACGCTACCAAGTAGCTCCTGCTGCTGCCCGGATCCCGGGATTACAGAAAAAGCGGGGCATTTGCCCCGCTTTTTTTGGGCGCCCCTCAGGAAAGATTGAGGTCGGCCACCAGAGGCAAGTGATCAGATGCCTGGCGTGCGAGCGCCAGCCGCGACGACATCAGGCTGGCGATTTGGATCTCTCCGCGCACATACAGGCTGTCCAACGCCCGTACCGGTGCATATGCCGGAAAGGTTTGCGGTTTGCGGTCCGTGCCGCGAAATCCCGCGGGTCGCATTACCTGACGACCTAAGGTCCCCCAAACATCATTCAGATCTCCTGCCACCACGATGGGGCTTGTCCGCGAAATCCGACCGAAGTGGGCGTGAGACAGCAACTTCTTCAGCTGCATGCGGCGCTCAATACCCGACAATCCCAAATGCAGATTAAAGAGATGAAGGGTTCGAGTCTGAACCCGGGCGCCGCCTTTTCCTGCCACAGAGATTCGCACCTTGGAATACAGGGCGCTACGGCGCTTCTTGGGGCCGATCGTGAGATTAATGTTGTCTGCGTCTGAAATGGGCCAGCGACTCAGAATGGCATTCCCGTATCCCCGGGCATGCTGGACACGAACATTGGGAATCCATATACGATGCGACAATTGCAAAGCATCGCCCAGAATATCTGCCTGCAGTACTCCCGAAGATTCCCGGCTAAAGCGTGCCACCTCCTGCAACAGAACC
Source organism: Gammaproteobacteria bacterium (assembly GCA_011523045.1). GTDB lineage: Bacteria > Pseudomonadota > Gammaproteobacteria > Arenicellales > UBA868 > UBA868. The sequence goes on from WTHR01000212.1 coordinate 11,000, forward strand.
AGATCGGGTTGGTAATGCCGGATCACATCGACAATCCGAGCCAGGTTGTAGCGCCGATCGACCGCTCCAACGCACTTGTGTATATTGTATGTAACAACCCGTATATTCATGAGCCCGTTACCGGATTATCGTTTCTCGCACAATATCGCGCTGAGTGAACCCAAGACCAGCAATCGAAGACCTATGTACCCGTCCGGATACCGCACGCTCGTAACCCCCACTTCCTTTATGGCAGCGCTCGCTTTGTTGCTGACGCTTTTCCATGGGTCAGTCGAAGCGTCGGAATCCGTTCTGCTGGAACCGTTTCAGTCCGAATATGCTGTCGACTATTCGGGCTTTCGTGCGGCAAGGACAATTTCGCTGGAAAAGGACGGTGAGGAGTATATCCTGCGTTCGACTACCCGCCTGAAAGGCGCTGCACGACTCACAGGGTATGGACCAATCTATGAGGTCTCGCGGTTTACCCTGCAAGACGGTGTGATCCGGCCGTCTCTTTATTCCATTGGAGAAGACAAGCCAAATCCAAAGCGGGACATCAGAATCGAGTTCGATTGGGATTTAGGTACGAGCAGCGGTTATGCCAAGGGCGAAGAGCGCAGTTTTGCCCTCGAGCCCCATATGCAGGACCCTTTAAGTTTTGATTTGATGGCGAGGCTGTTGCTCTCTGAAGGCAAGCAGGATTTTGTCCTGAAAGTGCATGAAGGCCACCGCGTCCGGAGTTATCACTTTATCGAGCAGGAAGAAGAAACACTTAAAGTCGCATCCCGGAAAATCCCAGCTACCCGCTACTTTATCGATCGCAACAGTTCGCGAGAACTCTTTTACTGGTTCTCCAACAATCCCAAACAGGTTCCTCTGCAGATACGTCAGCAACACGAACAGAAAACCAAGGGCACGGTCACTCTCACCAAAAGTACGCTTCTTGACTGAGTGCCCGCGCCCTATCAGGTTCCCTAAGTAGTCGCACAATCCTCGCGGCCGACCGCACCCGCCTCACGCAGGCCCGATACTTCTTCTTCGCTATAGCCCAGCACGTCCTGAAGTATTTCTCTGGTGTGCTCGCCCAGAAGTGGGGAACGGCTTACCTCGCTCGGTGAGTCGGACAACTTCACCGGGTTACCCACAGTAAGGTACTTGCCACGTGTAGGATGGTCCACTTCAACAATCGTTCCCGTTTCGCGCAAAGAAGGCTCTTCGCTCAACTCCTGCATAGACAGGATTGGTCCTACCGGAATATCCAGTGGATTACAGATCTCCATCACTTCATACTTCGTCTTGGTCATCGTCCAATGCTCAATCGCCTCAAAGACTTCGTTGAGGCGGGGAAGTCTTGCGGGCGGCGTCGCAAAATCGGGATCCTCTTTCCACTCCGGACGTCCGATAACGTCACAAATCTTCTCCCAAACTGCTGCCTGAGTAATAAAGTAGGTATAGGCGTTCGCATCCTGCTCCCAGCCTTTGCACTTGAGAATCCGGCCTGGCTGGCCGCCGCCTGAGTCGTTCCCAGCCCGAGGCGTCGCGTCCGCGAACGGAATCCCCTCTCCAAACTGGGAATACTCTTTTAGGGGTCCGTGCGCCAGACGTTGCTGATCACGCAGTTTGACACGGCACAGGTTCAGGACCCCATCCTGCATGGACGCCAAAACCCGCTGACCCCGCCCGGAGTGTTCACGCTGATACAGCGCGGTCACGATTCCCAACGCAAGATGCAAGCCGGTTCCAGAATCACCGATCTGTGCGCCAGTGACGAGCGGCGGGCCGTCAAGAAATCCCGTAGTTGAGGCGGCTCCCCCGGCGCACTGGGCGACGTTCTCGTAGACCTTGCACTCTGAATACGGCCCGGGTCCGAATCCCTTCACGGAGGCATATATCATTCTCGGATTGATCTCCTGAATCCGCTCCCAGGAAAAACCCATCCGGTCCAACGCGCCGGGTGCGAAATTCTCTACCATCACATCACAGGTTTCGATCAAGCGGGTGAAGACTTCTTTGCCTTTTTCATCCTTGGTGTTCAGTGTCATGCTGCGCTTGTTGTGGTTAAGCATCGTAAAGTAGAGACTGTCCGCATCGGGCACGTCGCGCAACTGACCCCGAGTCGCATCACCGACACCCGGCCGCTCAACCTTTATCACATCTGCGCCAAACCAGGCCAGCAACTGAGTACAGGTTGGGCCAGACTGCACGTGGGTCATATCGAGGATTCGTACACCTTCAAGCGCTTTCATGAGAGGGCTCCCGTTTTCTTAGATTGGTTAAGTTAATGTTGATCTCAAGGATGGATTTGAAGTTTGTTCGGCTCTAGAGAGTTTGTCGCTCAACCTATGAGACGTCAGTCGAGGTAACGCACGTTTTGTGCCACGTGGTCGGCAAGCTGCAGGGCGTGCTCGCGTACAAGAGCTTCTGCCGTTTCTGTATTTCTCTTCTCCAGAGCCTCAATGATCCGGGCGTGGTCGATAATCGAACGCTGTGCACGATCATCGTCCTTGATGGTTCTCGACCGGATCGCGCGCATATGGATAAAAAGGCTGTCTGCAAGATCGCTCAACAACGGGCTGTGCGCGAGAGAAACAATCGCCTGATGGAACTCGATGTTGGTCCTGGAGTACTCATCAATCGGCGCCCCCTTCGCATCAGGACTTCCTTTATCCCAAATTTTCCGTAGGGATGAGATTTCCTGATCCGACGCGCGCAGGGTCGCGAGTCTCGCCGCCATGCTCTCAATTGAAGCCCATGCATAAATGATCTCAAGAATTTCTTCTTTCGTTTTCCGGACGACGAACGTCCCCCGTCTGGGGATATTGCGCACCAGGCCCGCCTGCTCCAGGCGGGAAATCGCCTCTCGAACCGGTGTCCGGCTGACACCCAGGCTATCGGCCAATCGTCTTTCGTCGAGGCGAGGAGGCTCTTCCCCTGAGTAAATATCCATATCGGCGACAGCGTCCCGCAGGCTCCAATACACCTGATCCTTGAGACTCGACACCGAACGGATCGGCTTAACGGCAATTGTCATCAGACTTCCTTACAAAAAGCGTCCAGGCTCAGTGTTCTAACGTCCAAGGGATTCGGCCATGACACTGCCGATTTCCACCGGAGAGGAAACCACTGCGACACCTGCGTCTTGCAACGCCTCGATTTTTGTCCGCGCGGTGCCCAAACCATAGTGAACGATCGTCCCTGCATGACCCATACGCCGGCCTTCCGGAACGGTTTGTCCTGCGATGTAGGCGACAACGGGTTTGACACTGCTTAGTGTTGATAAAAATTCTGCGGCATTTTCCTCGGCTCTGCCCCCTACCTCACCGATCAAGACGACGCCTTGGGTTTGATCATCATCCATGAAGAGTTGAAGACACTGTGAAACCGAGATACCCCCCACCGGGTCCGCCCCAATGCCGATACAGGCGGACTGCCCCAATCCGTTTCGGGTCGTTTGGTCGACCGCTTCGTAGGTGAGTGTGCTTGAGCGAGAGACAATGCCAATAGCGCCAGGCAAAAAGATGCCCTGTGGCATGATACCGAGCGTGCCAACGCCCGGAACCGCAAGACCGGGAGAATTAGGGCCCACGAGCACTGTGTTCGATTCCTTAAGGTGGGCCCGCACCCGAACCATGTCCAGAACGGGGATGCGTTCAGTAACGCAAACCACCAGCGCGATTCCGGCATCGGCTGCCTCAATAATGGCCTCCGCCGCATTTGCAGGCGGCACAAATATCACGCTGGCGTTGGCTTGCGTCACCTCGATCGCTTCGGCCACCGTGTTAAACACCGGAACACCAAGATGGCTCGTGCCACCCTTACCTTGCCGCACGCCGCCCACAATCTGGGTCCCGCTTGCCAACGCACGTTCGCAGTGAAAAGTCCCCTGTCGTCCCGTTATCCCCTGGCAGATCACCCGGGTCGATTCATCGACCAGGATGCTCATGAGCGGGGGCCCTCTTTTGCCCGTGTGATCCACTGAGCCAACCGGCCCGCGATTGAATCCGTGTGTCGCGGGGCGGGCGGCGAATCCGCAGCGTCGATTACCATTTGCGCGCCTGAGGCAAGGTTTGGCGCGAACTGGATATCGAGCCCAGAACGTTCAAGGCGAGACAGGGCGAGTGGAGCATTCGTTCCTGCCAGCCTCATCACCAGAGGAATGCTGACGGGTTGCTCGAGATGTGCAAGCAACAGACCGTCGGCAATCGTATCGCATCGCATGATCCCGGCTCCAAACACATTGACGATCAAGGACTTGATCCCGGGGTCTGACAAGACCAAAAGAAACGCTTCCTTAACCCTGCTGACCTCAAGCACAGGCGGTACGTCCAGAAAGTTTGCCGGCCTGCCCCCGAGGTGAGTGATTGCATCCAACGTGGCCATTGCCAACCCGGCTCCGCTGGATAAAGTGCCGACATTGCCATCCAGCGGAATGAAGTTGAAACCGTTCTTGGCTGCCCGCTCCTCTGCTCCCGATTGATCGCCCCGCGACGCGAGTGCTCCTATTGCCGGTTGGCGATAAAGGGCGTTGTCGTCCACTGTGACACGAGCATCCAAGGCAACCAACGAGCCGTTCGACCGGATAGCGAGAGGATTAATCTCGATCAGGGAAAGATCACGGGCCACAAATAGGCCGTGCAACTGCTGGACGAGTTCAGCAAAAGCCCCGATCGACGATGACGGCAGACCCAGCTGGGATGCCACCTCATGTCCGACCGACAGGGCAATCTGGTTGGTCGCGCCGAGGGGTGCACGAACCAGGCTATTGGGATCATCAAAGATGTCCCGTTCAACCTGGCTCCCTCCCTTGACGCTCGCGAGACAGACGGGCTCGCCTCGCTCCCCGTCAATAAGAATAGCAAGAAAGATCTGCAGTTCAGACCGGATCTCGGGCTCAATATAGACCGCGTTGATGGTCTCGCCCTGGCTCGTAGTTTGGGGAGTAACGAGACTCTTTCCCAGCATTCTGGCAGCTGTCTGGCCGACCCCGAGGACAGTATTGGAGAACTCAATTCCCCGCAAATCCTCAAAACCGCCGACGTGCCCCTCGGCCCGGCCTCCCGCATGGATCTGCGCCTTGATCACCCAGGGTCCTTCACCCAATTCCCGTGCAGCATCCAGGGCGCGCTGCTCTGATGTAGCGACGATCCCCTCCAATACAGGAATTCCCTGTTCCCGCATCATTGTTTTGGCCTGGTATTCAAACAAAAACATCTTTAACTCCGGGAAAGGCGCTCGGCCGGCGACTGCGCCGGGACAGAACTAATGAGCCGCAACCGTAGGATCAACCTGAAGGACAATTTTTCCAAAATGCCCCGAGGCTTCCATCAACTGGTGGGCCTGACTTACCTCTTCAAGGGGGAAAATCTCGTGCACCAGCGGAACGATCCGGCGGTCTTTCAAAAGATCCATCACATCCGCGGCAAACCTCGCGATGATCTGGCCTTTTTCTTCCGGGGGCCGAGGCCTGAGCACGGAGCCCGCGATCTTTTGTCTACGGACCATCAGTTGTGCGAGGTTCAGCTCTGCTTTCACTCCTCCCATAACACCGATCAACACCAGCACGCCGTTAATCGAAAGAGATTTCAGATTGGAGGAAAGATAGGCCGCACCGATGTGATCGAGGATCACGTCTACCCCTTTCCCGCCGGTCAACTCCTTGATCACTTCTGAAAATTCCTGCGCTCGGTAGTCGATCACATGTGTGGCCCCGAGTGCGATCACACGCTCAAGCTTATGTTTCGAAGCCGTTACATACACAGGGCTTTTTGGAACAAGAGCTTGGCAAAGCTGAATCGCTGCCGTGTTTACACCGCCCCCGCCTCCATGAAGGAGGATGCTCTGCCCGTTTTCAATACCGGGAAACTGGAACAAATTGAGATGCGCCGTGATGTACGTCTCACAAACACAAGCCGCCTCCGCCCAACTCATCGTCTCGGGCACAGGCATCAGATGACTCGCCCAGGCTAACGCGTATTCCGCGTAGGCGCCGCCGCCCACCAGACCCATGACCCGATCACCCGGAGTCCATTCATCAACGCCCTCTCCGAGCTCCTCAATGATGCCCGCAACCTCCAGCCCTAACACCTCGGAGTCACCCTTGGGGGGCGGATAGTTACCTTCTCTCTGAATGATGTCAGGTCGATTGACGCTTGTGGTTGCTACCCGAACCAAGACCTGCCCAGGACCTGGGGTTGGCGTCGACTGCTCGCCTACGTAGAGC
>WTHR01000116.1:0-2727 GCA_011523045.1 Gammaproteobacteria bacterium
CCGCTTCATCCCTGCCCGGATGCGCTAAGGGAGCGCGCTAATTCGCTCCCTTAGCCTTCCCCGCGATAATTGGGTAAAACCGCTAACCCATCACTGACCAAACATCTTTTTCAGTTTATCGAGATCAAATTGATTGCCATAGAGCATCGTGCTGTTTAGTGCCATGATGCCTGCAGCCATTACTGCGGCCTTGACCTCTTCTTCTGTGGCCCCGGCTTTCATCGCCATCCCTGTTGTCGCGACAATGCAGTACTCACATTTCATTCCAGCCGCTGCAGATAACGACATCAGGTACATCATTTTTGGTTCAAGGGGTCCGTTTTGCCAAAAAGCACTTTGGGCTTTTACAAACTTAGTAAACTCACCATTCATAGACTGCGGCTCCATCGGGGTAAAGATGGGGTGGCCGTGACCATCTGAAAAGCTAATAGCGGAGTAGCTCAACAAGACGGCGGCTAAAAGGGACTTTAAGTATTTCATTAATTTTCTCTAGTTATGAAAGAGTTTTAACGGTGCCGAAGCCGGCGTGAACACTCTGTGAAGTATCCTGCCAACATCGACGACTGGAGGAAGTATGAGCCGAGAGGTTTACAACATCGTGCGCGCAAAAATTACAACTGATGATCTTCAGGCATTTGAGACTCAAGCGCAGAAGATGAAAATCGCTGCAAAAGAGGAGTCAGGAACACTCATTTATGATTTTTTCATTAATCGTGAGACAAAAGACGTACTGATTATTGAAAAGTATCAAGACGATGAGGCCTTTATGGCTCACATGACTCGGTTTGTCACTGATGAGTACATTCCAAAGTTGTTAACCATGCAAGAGATTGTCTCCATAGAAATGCCCGGTCTCGTCACGAAAGAAATTAAAGATTTTTTCACTGCCGGTGGATGGAAATATAAAGATTTTCCGGTAAATATCTCTTAGAGATAGTGGGTCTGCTACACCTTGCTCGACTGAACAGCACGGCCTCAAGCAAACATCTTTTTTATCAGAGTGTTTTTTAGGGACTGGCCTGGGACCGGGCGCTCTCTAGAGCCGCTCCCGCGCGTATTTGAGCAGTTTGATCAAAGCCGGTCGGATGTCCTCAGCCTTCGTTAAAGGTTTCAAAAAATCTACCCGGACTTCAGATACTCGACCTGGCATCTCCACCGCTAAAGCAATGCCGTGCCGATCAAAATCGGTCATCTCAGCAGACAGAGCATCGGGGAGCCCCGCAAGGGCTTTGGCATAAACCACGTTAGCATCTGAATGATCGTCATTCATATGCGCGATGACGCTAGCCTTAATTTGATTAAGACTCTCTTTCAACCCCGGATCATCCTCTTCCTGAATCATGATGCGGCTAACTCACCAAGGGTGGCTTTAGAGAAGGACTAATCAACCTGGCCTGGGACAAGCGGCTGACTCGCTACATTTTTACGCAGAGACTACGGGCAGACCAGTTGCGATGACACCGGGTCCATTTTTCCCCGTTAAATCCCCAGTTTATTTTTTGCGGCCCCAACGTTGATCTCTTCGGCCAGAGACGAAGGAACAATTAGCCTGCCGAAGGGGCGAAAGGCCACGCCAATTAGTCTTAAGTGGCCAGCAATGTTTGGGATCGTCACGATGGTCCATACGAAAAGTATGTTTAATGCGGCCGCAAGTATATGAAGTATGGCGAGAATCCATCCAAACGTCAGAATCCAGACAAAATTTCCAAGAACCCGCACCACACGCGAAGCCTGATCAAATTTTGTCATCTCTTCAACAATTCCCGCGTGCTGCTTGTAATCCGCCAACGCGGAACGGCTAATAGGCACCTTGCCAAATGGCCAATACGAATACTTGACTAAAGGCCACAAAAAAGGAAAAAGAGGGAAAAGAATTATGGCGCCAAGGAAATAGACGGTTCCTATCAGCCATCCTCCTAATGCAAACCAAAGAACGTTTCCAAGGAACACCATCGCTGCTCTACCACCGTCGTATTTGCGGTGGAATCAACCATCCAGATCCAGTCTCTAGCACTGCCCAACTACCAGGGTCGCACAGATTGACTTCCCGTCAATCTCAACTGCGTACGTCTCGCCGATCACAAAATTTGAGATGGCGTCGCTGTTAAACCAATACCAACCTGGCTCTTCCAAACCCCGTGTGTCGTAGTCAAAGTCAACTCCGTCTACAGATACCGCTGCCTTCGAAAGATCAGAGGGAGACTCCAATGCAATATGCATAAGATCAAAACCACAGGACGACTGAGTTTTGAACCTCACAAAATTGGCCATAGTGATATTCAACGAACTTGCTGGCGCACAAGCCTCCGTAGGCGCTGAAGATTTCTCTTTATAAGCAGTGCCGCATCCTGAAGAAAAAATAAGCACTGTGCCCAGTCCCACAAAAGCCCAAACTTTCCTAATCATTTTTCTTTTCGTATTGTATCGATTCATCTGGGATCACCATCTAGACGGAACGCGATTCATTATATCCATAATCCAGCGCGACGAGTCCTTCGAGAGCGTTGGTGTTGCCCAGCGGAGCTCTAGATTTCGCCCACATACAACTTAGTAACTTTTGAAAGTTACGCCAGAGGGCTGACTGATATCACGGGTCGGCAGTTGCTGCATCACTGAAGCGCGCTCCTCGTCGGAATAGTCGAGCCAGTCAATGATCTCGTCCATGTGGCGCTTGCACCCTATGCAATAGTAGTGCTCGTTGTATTCACACACGCTTACACATGGGCT
>WTHR01000116.1:2827-17143 GCA_011523045.1 Gammaproteobacteria bacterium
AGGCGCAGCGTGACGAATAAGGCGATTGCACTCACGACTGCGCCCACCACAAAGGCGGGGCTTGAGAAAAACGAGAACTTCTTGCTCATATACGGATCTTTTTCGTCGGGCTTAAGGCCAATCAAAATTTGAAGGATTTCGGCATCTATCTAAGCCCATACGCATCCACTAGCGCATCCTCTACACAGAGCGGCGCGAATTCTTTCAGGCGCTCACGGTGAGTATCAAGGTATGTCCCTACCACTTGCGCCCACTCCTTATGCCCGGAATCTGCCGGCAGATCGATGTGCTGGGAAATGAGACCGAATACATGAATGTACCCGTGAAAAAACCCGGCATCGTAGGCCATTTTCTTATTGATATCGTGGCCGTCATCATCATTAACATTTTCGCTGGAAAGGTTTCCCTCGGATTCAAGAGATCTTTTCAGTTGCTCAAACGTTTCTGCGATGCTTTCTTGATAGCCAGATAAATCGGCCTCCTGTGATCCGGAGACATTCCCCAAAACACCTGAACTGGCGTAAACCCAGCCTCTCCAAAGGTCTGCGCAGGTAAGAGCATAAGCCGGCGTTAAGGGCAGCATCCCTATCCCCATCAAGGTAAGCATGCGGCCCACCCTGGCAACAAATGACAGACTGTTTGATCTTTTACTCATAGAGGACACTGCCGTTTTCATACATCTGCTGGTAGGTCGTGTCGATTAGCAGCACTTCGGCAGATTCAATGACTTGTTTCCAATGACCGGTTTTCTTTGCGCATTTGTGGTGCACGAAATGCGCGTGAATGCGGGTTCCTTCCAATTTTTCGACAACTCCGCAAACCAAACCCCGATCCTCATCGTCAACCAATACCCACTGCCCTATTTCGGGCAAGAGGTCTTGGGATGGGTGGACAATTTCCAACACCTTGTCGGTCTCAACAAACTGACGAAATGTGACTCCATACTTTACGGCCGCCTCCTCGTTATCGAAGCGAGCCGCGGGGTTATACCACTCGGACAAATGCAAAGGCCTCTTGCCAATCACTCTCCAGTCAAGCTCGCTTTCATCCCATATCTTGTCATCAACATCTTCAACCAAATAACGCGGAAAGATACCGACTTGATCTTCCCTGACCTCAAACACGACAAATTCGAGTTCTTCTCCATCGACCGTGACGATATCACCACGCTTTGGCATCAGGCTTCTTCTCGTCCTGCTTCAGACAAAAACTGAATGTCCCCGAGATACCCCACCACTCCAGCTCCAAGATTGGTGTACGGCATCAACCCCATCTGGGCACGCACCAGATCTCCATCCTTGAGCGGATGCGGGTGTAGCGTTTCAAGATCCGGCCCCAGCACTTTTGGTTGATCAGGACGGCGAAGCTTGATTCGCCATACTTGACCGGCCTCGGTCTTGACGGCTCTGAGCGGACTGGATCCGTTCTTCGGCATCAGTTTCTCAATCTGCTTGATTAGGGGTCGAACCTCTTCGACGTCAGAAAATTCCAGGGTAATGTGATACAGCGGATCTCCTGACTCACGGGTTTCCGGTTGGTCGACAAAAGGATCCCGCAGGACAGCAGGAGGTGTAATGAGTTGGGTCACGAGAGGTATTTCATCCTATCTGATCATAAAGGCTGCAAGGCTCGCACCTGATCATTGGCGCTTTTGATCCGGCGCCGTTCAGGAATCCAGCCTCTCGGCAGGATCCTCAGACAACCGGCTGGAAGACTGGTTGACGACTTCGCTGTGAACCTTATCGTAATAAACGTCAAAATTGTAATTTGGATCTGCCCTGTCGGAAACGATCCTTCCCGATGAGGCCAACAGTTCCTCCCAATCCTTGCGCCCATGGTTCTCGATCACCCAGTCAATGTGCTGCTCGTAATCGTTTTCAGGGCTCGTGACCACCACGTAGTAAGTCGCGCTCCACTCCTCTCCCTTCTGAACTTCTTCGACGGTCGGCTGATCGAATTGCAAAGGATCGATCTCAGGACTCAGAACAGGCTTATAGGAATACGAAAATCGAAGGCGGATAACAGTCTGCATACGTTAATTGAAGAATTGGTTTTCTCTTTTCATCAAGCAATCGTTTTTTCTTTAAAGCCCCTATTCGACCAAGAGCCATGGCTCAGGCTCACCAACAACGTTCGATAATTGAGAATCTAGTCTCGAGTGGCTCGCACGGGCTCTCATCCGAGTGCCTGACTGCAAAGTCCAAATACAGGTCGCGGATCCGTCTTTGGGGTTTTGCGCATGCGCGTCACCGTATCTATGCTTTTAAGGCCAAGATCCTCAAGCCACGGCATCAGCCCTAAACCATCATCCGTATCTATACGGACGAACTGCCCTGTTAAAGAAGCCGCAAAGTAGCGGATCAGGTTCTGGGCCTGGCGCTTACTATTTGCCTGGATCGGGCCGATCACATGACCTTTTCCAAACCGGCGCAACGCCGCATAGCCGCAAATCCCGCCTTCTGCCCCGCGTACAACCGCGAGTCTGGCGTGCTTCGCCAACCATTGCACGAGTGCGCTGCGGTCCGCCGCCAGAAACCTGGAGTCGACTTCAATAATGGCATCGGTATCGCCCGGCCTTGCGGGGCTGATCTCCTCGTCGGGCAATTCTACTGACGCGATCTCACCCTGGCATTGAAAGATTTCACCCTCGGATTCAAAACCTAACTTCTCATAAAGGGGCACACCTGCTTTTGTCGCTACGAGGCGCAACTCGCGGTCGCCAGCCTCATCCATGAGCGACGACATCAATTTGCACCCGATCCCCTGACCACGCTCAGACTGCCGCACGATAATCATATTTAGCAGCGAGACATCAAGACCATAATCGATGCGAAGGGCGGTCCCGATCACAACTCCGTCACGAAGGGCTGCCCTGCCCTGCGAAAGCGTCATCAGCATCTGCCAGTCTTGCAGACGGTGCGGCCAATTCTCCGCCTGTGAAAGTGCTGTCGCCTGATCGAGTTGATGCTGGGCTAAAGAGGCGATCTCCATCAGGTCAGTCTAATCAGCTATCAGAGTGCTGCCATCACCTCATCGTAGTCGGGCTCTATGCCCGGATGCTCGGCGACCCACTCGTAAACAATGCTTCCGTCTTCTCCAATGATGAACACCGCCCGATTACAAGCGGTATACCCATCAATGAAAGCAAAGTTCTCAAACTCCACGCCATAGTCACGGGCGGCTTGTAGATGTAGATCCGATAGCAGAGGAAAAGAGATGTTGTTCACCTCTGCAAATTTTGCATTGGCAAACGGGCTGTCGGGGCTGATGCCAAAAACAAGGGCCTGGGCATTGTTCAGTTGGTCGAGTCGCTCTTCAAAGATACACATCTCCTGATCACAGATCCCGCTGAACGCAGCGGGGTAAAACGCTAGAACAATCTTTTTCCCTCGATGATCGGCAAGCTTCACTTGCTCTTTGTCAGTATTGATCAGGGTGAAATCCGGGGCGGTCTGGTTTAGTAGGGGCATATCTCTATTCTCTATCGTGTGGGTGGAAGCAAACGCTCCTGCACGCCGATCTTGGCAAAGTGGTGACGACAGACTCTGGCGCTAAAAGCGTGTCGGCAAATGATACGCCTACCGTGAAAAAAAAGTGTAACGAGTGCTGCTTATAAGCGATGGCCGCTAGGCCAATCTACTGCCCGTTAGATTGAGACCTGGGATTCCCGAGGATAAGTTCTTCAACTTATTTCTTTGCACATCAGAATAACGTCTCCACTGTCCTGAGAGCCAGGAAAATGAACATAGGGTCTTCGATCCACCTCCACAAAACCACTTCTTGTGTAGGTTCGTAAAGCAACCGAATTTACCTCTTCCGCCTGCAGAGCAATGCGGTTCGTGCCCGCCTCCGAAGCCACTCTGGCTGCTTCATCGAGGAGCTGTCTGGCAAACCCTTTGTCCCGATATTCCGGCAGTATCGCAATAGCCTGCAGCATCCAGGCACCACTCGCCACCTTTTCGAGTTCTACGCAGGGGCGAAAACATTCAGGGACAGTCTCCAGATCCCTATCCGGATAGGGGTCATCCACAAGAAACCCGAAGAAGGCGCCCACAAATTTCGACTCCAGTTGGGCGACCCGCCAGTTTTTGAAATAAGCGTCGAAGCTGGCATCGGTTCGAATCCTCTCTCGACCGTACTCAAAACAGGATTGTCCCTGCACGACCTCCTGACTCCAGAGATAGGCGGGCATCCTTCTGCCTGCCATGTCCCGAATTAAAGTCAGATGCGTACAGTCGTCTTCTGTGGCGCTTCTAAACTGCAGTTTACTGCTCATGAGAGGTCACTTCGGGTTTAGGGTCGGAATACCTGAATCGGAGTATCCCAAAGGCTCACGTCGCATGATCCACGTGAATCCCAGATTCAAGATAGAAGATCAACAACAGCATTGCCGTCCCGGTTCCGATTCCCAACAAAAACGAGCCAAATCTGGCATCACTCACCTCAGATAGCTCATAGTGAAAGACATTAAGCAACAAGGCGCCGGCCAGCATCGAAGAGAGAAGTGCGGCTGTGACTGCACTATGTTCCCCTGTGATCAGCCTCAGCCCCCAACCAACCACCAGAGCACTGCTCAGCACGTAGCGGCCCCAGCGATTAAATTGAATTCCATTATGCGCTTCATGTTCGGCGTCGATGATCATGAGGTGCAGGGCAATAGCAAAAGTAAACACCGCCGCCGTAAAAAGATCGATGGCGATTCGATCAGCAAGGGTAAAAGCGATGACAGCGTTGTAGATGCTAAAAGACACAATCGAAACATCGAACGTTCTTCGGGAGTTGTGAGATATCTCCCCCGGGCTCTGTCGACACCAGCGCCGCAGTCCGAAGAAAATAATGAATCCCGCCAAGGCAAGAAGAAAGACGCTCGTATCAACGAAATGCGAATCCGAAAAGCGCAACGCCAAAACGGCCCCGATCGCCTCCTTGCTCTCAACGAGTCCGGGCAACATGTGCAGGAACACGAATGCTGACGCAAATCCGCCACTGAATGAGGTGAAACCCGGGTGCGCTATCAAGGAAAGGTTTCGCAGTCTTGGCGCCGCGAGGTGCACTAACATCAGCAGCGCCGCAAATACTGCGGAAACCATAAGAATCTCGTAGTCCATTCTTAGCGATTGTGATCTTTGGTTGAGTTGGGCGTTGCCTTCAGCAAACAACTATGTCCTGAATCCACGCTTGTTGGCATCACATTCAATCCTTCGAGTGCCCGCATCTCGGCTGGCCGATTCTTCTTTGCCAGCGAGCGCATACTTTCCAGGCTTGGCTGCCGCCCCTAGACCAAAAGAAAAAGCGCGTATATTCTTGCGCTTCTCGAAAATACTGATCAGGTAGTTTTGAATTGATGAAACCAAAGGAGAATGTCAGCATGAAGTCCATTATCAGGTCCGTCATTGTAGCCGCGGCCACTTTTTTTGTCGGATTTACGGCCGCCCAGGCGGAAACCCGAGTTACCTACAAATCTGCCAAGAGCACCTCGTCGTACTATCAAATGGCGGTGCAGATTGCCGAAGCCATGAAGACAGGTTCTGGCGGAAACATCATCGTAACGGTGGAAGAAAGCCAGGGGTCCGTACAGAATGTCATGGAGGCTGCGGTACGCACCGGCAATTACGTATTTACTACTCCGCCGGTGCTCGTGAGACTGGCTCAGGGCGGCAAGGCCATGTTCAAGGACAAGGCCAACCCGAAGTTCGATGAGATTCGCGCCCTTTTTCCCATTCCGTCTCTCACCATGCATTTCGTCATGCGTGCCGACAGTGGCGTATCCACCTTCGCGGATCTCGAGGGAAAAACCGTACTCATCGGGAAAGGTTCTTTTGGCGCCCGTGAGGGTGCGAAATACCTGAAATTGTTTGGCCTCGAAGGCAAAGTGACTCTCGCCGATGTCGAACTCAACAACGCTGTCCCGGCGCTTAAGAACAAGCAGATCGATGGTTTTGTCACGGCAGGATCCTATCCCGCGCCCAACGTCATCGAAGCTGCCGCAAGCACAGGCGTGACGGTGCTCTCACTATCTGACGAGCAGATTGCCAAAACCAAGCGGACAAGGCTGGTGATTCCTGCTGGCACCTATGCGGGGATCGACAACGACATCATCACTACATCTCTGCCTGTGGTCGCCCACACCACTACCAGCATGGATGACGACACGGCTTATCAGCTGACCAAGACCTACTGGGAGCAAAAATCCGGCATGGGCGCCGCGGCAGCCTGGTGGAACGGCGTGTCCGGTAAACTTCTTGAGAACATCTACGGCAAGGTGCATCCGGGAGCCAAACGGTACTATCAGGAAGCCGGGATGAGTCTGCCTGAAGGAAGTTAACGTTATTAACCCTGCTCCGGACAAGGAGCGGGCACTTTCTCTCTTGAACCCGGTTCAGCAGTAATCGCTGAACCGGGTTCCCAACTCTTATCGCTCACAGCGCAACCCTTTTCATGCCGCTTTCAAGAAGCCTCTGGGTTCTACTCGGCGCGACTTCGATCGTATTCCATCTATCGCTGATCTTCAGCGGGCTGGTGCCAAACCTTGTCAGTCGACCCCTGCATATGGCGCTGGCTTTGCCTTGGATTTTTCTGTTCGCCTCACAAGGGCTTCCGAGCCGTGTCAGTGGTGCGATCTTTTCAATCATCGGAATCGCGTGCTGTCTGTTTATTGTTCTGAACGAGTCTGCACTCTCGGATCAGTATGGCTACTTGAGCGGCTCTCTTCAGACCGCCGTCGCGGGCGCTTTGCTGTTGATTGTGCTTGAGATGGCCCGCAGGGCGATCAGTTGGCCACTGCCTTTGGTGGCAGGGCTGGCGCTGGTGTACGGCATCTGGGGGCAACACCTGCCTGGGGAATTCGGTCATCCGGGGCTGCCTCTGCAGAGTTTCCTCGGGACCTTGGTCATTACAGAAGGAGGACTTTGGGGAAAACTCACGGGGATCTCGGTCAGCATTGTCGCGATATTTGTCATCTTTGGCGCCGTACTGAACGCCGGCGAGGCCGGTCAGGGATTCATGAATCTCGCGACCGCCGCCGCAGGCCGGCTCAAAGGCGGGGCTGCAAAGGTCTCGGTGCTTTCTTCAGCGCTTTTCGGATCTATCTCCGGTTCCGCCTCAGCGAATGTCGCATCAACCGGCGCGATCACCATGCCGGCCATGACTCGACTGGGTTATCCGAAACGCATCGCCGGCGCCGTTGAGGCCGTTGCCTCGTCGGGCGGCCAAATCATGCCCCCTCTTATGGGTGCCGGCGCTTTTGTGATGGTAGAGCTCACGGGGGTTCCCTACACCGGGATCATGGCGGCGGCGCTGTTGCCTGCTCTGCTCTATTTTCTCACTGTCTGGGTCGGCATCAACGCATATACGCACCGCTATCAGTTAGGGGCCCTTGGCAAAGACGACCAACCAGACCTTCGGATCGTTGTGATCACCACATTATTCTTTCTGGTGCCTTTCGCGATCTTGCTCGAACGCATGCTGGTGGGAGGTTACACACCGCAATATGCGGCTTGTGTTGCCATTGTTGCGGCTCTTTTGCTTTTGAACTTTGACAGCCAATTCAGTTTTTCCCTTACCCGAACCCTGAAGCGGCTGGAAAGCACCTGTATCAGTTCCGGCACTCAAATCGCAACCATTGCCTCGATCATCTTGTGCGCCAGTATCGTAATCGGTGTCCTCGCACAAACAGGGCTGGGCATCAAGATAACTTCCCTGATCATCTCCGTGTCGGGCGATCAACTATGGCCGGCACTGCTTTTGACCGCGCTCGCATGCCTGCTGCTCGGCATGGAGGTACCCACAACGGCGGCCTATATCATCTGCGTATCGGTAGCGGGCCCTGCTCTGCAAAACCTTGGCCTGGACTTGCTGACCACGCATCTCTTTGTCTTCTGGTTCGCTTTGTTATCGACCATAACACCACCGGTCTGTGGTGCCGTGTTTATTGCTGCCGGGATGGTCAACGAGAACTGGCTGAAAGTTGCTGTGAGCGCGATGGCGCTCGGTATCGGGCTTTATCTCGTTCCTATCGGCATGGTAATTAATGACGATCTGATCCGGTTGGAGCAGGCCCCTCTGCTTGCACTGGTAGCGGCTGCAAAGACCGGCTTGAGTTTGTCCGCCATCGCTTATGGCGCCATCGCTCCGCTCACCACCTGGATTCGCATGCTGCTCGCGGCAAGCGGGTTTTTGCTGTTGCTTATTTAGCCCGGGATTCAATAACTAGCAGTGTAGATTACTCACTGTCCCATCGGGCATTACCGTTCGGCAGAAAATGGCTTGCGACAGATTCCGGGATCCTGAAAGCGAAGCCCCGTAAAGATTTGCATCCGTAAAGTCTGTGCCATGAAGATCGGCCCAGGTAAAATTGGCCGATCGCAGGTCGGCTCCGATTAGGATAGCGTCCTTCAGTCCTGTGCGCATGAAGTTGGCCTGACGCAGATCTGCGCCTGTCAATGTAGTGCCGGCTAGTTCCTTATAGCTGAGATCTGCATCTGAAAGTGTGCAATTTGGGCAGTTCCCGGTTTTTACAAGTTGCATCCGTTCTGAAAGATGAGGCACCGGTGTGTCCCATTGGTGGGCCGCTGCCTGACCACTTGACAACAAAGTCAGTGAGCTGACGTACAGACAGGTAAGCAAAAAATGAATACGCGTCATGGTGTTCTCGAAGATTGTTCTTTCGGGAAAACTTTACATTAGAAATACGAATACGGGCAACTTCGAGAAATGACTTTCCTGAGAGCTGGCTGGCCTAATGTCTGAACTTTCTCAGGCACAGAAGGTCAAATGCATGATTGCTTTGATCTCCGCGCTGGCGGTCGTATCCATCACGAGTTCCCTCAACTGGCCTATCCTGGCCGAGGCTTTACGTAATCAGGGCTACGCGGAATCCTTGATCGGCATCAATGCTGCCGCCCAGTTCGCAGGAATCATTATCGTCGCCCTTGCTGCTCCGCGGATTATCCCGGCTCTGGGATTTTTCAAGGCCATATTGCTTGGCTTTGCGATTGTTGCCCTTGCTCTTGTTGCGCTGCCGGCATTTCGCGGATTTGAGACCTGGCTCGTCATCCGCTTTCTGCTGGGCGTGGGTAATTCCCTGCTCTTCACAGCGGGAGACACCTGGGTCAACCAGATTGTTGACGATAAGGTTCGGGGTCGTTGGATGGGAATCTATGTCACGGTCGGCATGGCCGGCTGGGCAGTTGGCCCCATTCTGGGCGCCCATCTGGATCCCGACACGGTCTGGCCATTCATCTCTGGCCTGGCGGCCGTCGCTATTGCTGCCTGCTTCCTCATGCCTGCGCGCAAACTTGATGTCAGGCTGACCACATCTGAGCGGGGTCTTGCGCTGGGTCTTGCCACGGTTTTTCTCGCCGCGCCCACCGTGCTGCTGTCTTCAGCGATGTTCGGAATCGTGGAAGGTGCTATGCAGTCTTTTGCGCACCTGTACACCATGGATGTACTCGGCGCGCAGTATCGTCAGACAGGCTATGCGGTTATCTGGGTAGGTGCCGTGGCGGCTATCTTTTTTCAATACCCGATCGGTTGGCTGGCCGACAAAATGAATCGGCACTGGTTATTGATCTTGTGCGTTTTGGCGCTGATGCTGTCGATCCTGCTCTTTCCTATCCTCATAGAAGGCAGCTTGGCAAACTGGTGGCAACCGCAAGCTCTTGCGCTCTGGACCGTCGTCAGTCTCTGGGGCGGCGCCATGGGCGGCATATTTACCGTGGGCATTACTCTGCTGGGCCAACGCTTTCGTGGCGTAGAACTGGTCTCTGCCAACGCGGTCTTCTCGGTCCTTTTTGGCGTCGGCGGGCTGCTCGGTCCCTTTATCGTGGGAACCACAATGAGCGCGATCGGGCCGGTTGGCTTTCCTGTCTCACTTTTGGCCGCAGTGGGGCTCTATACGTTGTTTGCTGTTTACCGTCAGCTTACCCGTCGTTGATTTAAAGCCCCACGTCATTCATCTTCCGGCGGTCTTTTGAGGCCCAGAAACTTAAGGCGCTGTCTTTCTGCTTCTTTTTTGCGCTGAGCCGTAATCGCCTCCACAAGATCGATTTCTTCCTGGCTTTTACAGGATTTTTCGATCGGGTCGCCCTCTTGCTTCTGAGACAGCATTGAGTCGCTGTCAGCGTTTTGAACAATCTTTGCCTTGCAGCCTCTCACCATGACTTTGGAAGCAGGCTCGCTCGTGGTCTCTGCACTTACGGAGCCCAGCGCCAGTGCCAGAACAAAAAAGACAATCTTTATTTCAGAAAACATCATGATCTGTCTTCAAGGCGCAGGTGAGAAGGCTTCAGTCATGCACAGTTTATAAAGCTACAATCGTCTGACTCGATGAGCAGATCTTAACTGACCGGGCTGAACCCTCAAGAAAACCTCATGACTAACATTGTCGATCTCGAACGTTATCCGCTGGATCGGCTTAATAGCCCTGCGGGTCAGGCGCTGGTTACACGCTGCCAGGCCATGCTCGAACGCGATGGAACATTCAATCTGGATGGGCTTATCCACCCTGAAAGTCTAGGTCAGATCGTAGAAGAACTGCTGCCCGTAATCGAATCCAGCGCCTTTACCCATCGGCGTCGACATAACGTCTACTTCCTGCCGCAGGTCGAAGGGTTGGAACCCGGACATCCTGCCGTCACCGAGCTTGAAACCGCAAATCATACTGTCTGCGCAGATCAGATCCCGGACTCTGCCCTGGTCCGGCTCTACCGATGGCCGCCACTGGCAGAATTTCTGGCAGCCGTTATGCAAAAAGCAGCGCTTTATTCCATGGATGATCCACTCGCGTGTCTCAACGTGATGACCTATCGCGACGGTGAGGCACTCAACTGGCATTTCGACCGATCTGAATTCACCACGACACTGCTGCTGCAGGCGCCGACAGAAGGCGGTCACTTTGAATATCGAACCGGACTTCGAACCGATAACGACCCCAACTACGAAGGGGTAGGCGCATTCTTGCAGCACGATAACCCGGACCGACAACAACTCGTCGTCAGCCCGGGCACCCTGAATGTGTTTCGGGGCAAGAATACGCTGCACCGCGTGAGTCCGGTAAAGGGTTCACGCGATCGCGTCATCGCGGTGTTCTCTTACTATGAAAACGAAGGCGTGCAGTTCAGCGATGAGGAAAACCTGGGCTTCTATGGACGTAAAAGCCCTAACTAGACCGGCATTGGCTTCCAGCGCACTAAAGCGTAATCACCTGGTCCGGCATATTCGATGCAAGCCCCTCGTATAGATTAGGAAAGCACCCAATCACGGCACCATCAACCAGTTTGTTCTCAATCTCGCGCTCGTAGCAACACTGGTCACAGCCCATCAGCAGGATGTTCTGATCTCTGGCGACCGCGGCGAGCCGCTCCCCGATAGGATCCCCTTCACCAGGACATAGTTGTTATCTTCAAAAAAGAACATCCCGACAACTTCAGGGCCATGTGCCTGTTCTTCAAGCTGCGGCAGGATCATCTTGCCTAACTTGTATGAGACCGTGTGACCCTGACTTGAAAAAATATATGCGACTTTCATCTTTAACTCACTATGGATTTATTGGTGGACAAATGATCTGCGTTGTACCTGCAAAAGGTAACGAACTTTTAGACAACAAAAAACTAAAGGCAAGAACCCTTATTTATCAAAAGATCTTGCTCTTGAAAGAATCGATCTTTCTTTGAACTTCGAAAAATCGAAAACAATAGCGATCGTGGTCATTCACGATCCCAAGAGACTGCATAAACGAATAGATTGTTGTCGGCCCCACAAACTTCCATCCTCTTTTTTTAAGGTCTTTTGAGATAAGCGTGGAAGTTTTAGTCTTCGACACATCCGAATCAGAGCGATCGCTTTTTGACTCCAAGCCTTCAAAAGACCAGAAATAATGATTTAGAGAGCCGAAGTCCTCTATCAATTCCTTGGCCCTGATGCCATTGTGAACAACTGCCTCGATTTTTCCCCTATGCCTGACAATGCCTTTGTCGTCCAGCAGTTTGGCGATTTGCGACTCTGAAAAACGCGATACGCGGTGAACGTTAAAGTCTTTGAAGGCCTTCCTGAAATTTTCTCGTTTATTCAGGATAGTCCGCCAGCTTAATCCGGACTGAAAGAGCTCGAGACAAAGCTTCTCGAAGACCATTTGATCGTGTTCTTCCGGTACCCCCCAATCCTGATCATGATATTCGAAGTAGTCCGAATGGCTTGAAGCCCAGTCGCAGCGTATCTTGACACCCACACCTCGCTCCTCAAAGAGAGATCAAGGCTATTCGTTAACGACGCCGGTGGGTCTTGCGACTCCGTCGATGACGAGCTGCGGTTGAGTTCCAACGCCGATCAAGTCTGGTCGGCTTGAAAGGTACTCACTCACACCTGAGAGCCCCTCAACCGCAGTCATGAACGCACCCAGATTCGGAAAGGGGTCAAGTAAGCCCTCATCCAGAAACAACGCCAGATTGACATGATGAAAGACACCAAAATCACAGTAGAACGGGGTCTCCCCGAAAAAGAACGGGGAATCTGGCGTAGCGCCCAGCAGCCGCTCAAAATCCGCCAGGCGAGGCTGCAGTTGCTCAAGCAGATCGCTCTTGACGGATTCGAACTTCTCTCCGACGGCGAAGTTGATCGTCGGGTTCAGCGGCATGAACATTTCCTGAGAGGTTTCATATAGAGCATCGACTTCTGCACGCAGGAGCGGGTCTTGCGGCTGCATGCCCGTTAACTGCGCAAGATATCGAGTGATCGCACCACTTTGGCAAATTCTTGTGTTGTCATCGACAACAAGCATGGGCAACTGCCTGTAGGGAACAGAGGCTTTCACCTCGCTCCAAGGCTGTCCAAAGTAGTCCCAGGCCATCTCGTAGGAATATGGGGTACCCGTGTAACGCAACAAGAGTTGTGGCGCTTCGGCCAGTGCACGCATCTTGAAATAAACCAACCGCAAATCCGCCATCTGAACCCTCCGGTTTAACAATACTGAATTTGGGACTCAAAGATCCGTGTTCGAAGAGCCCACCGAGACGCCGCATTCTATCGTGATACAGGCAATCGCCACGCAGAATGACAAATCAGCCCATCAGGTGATGGGCATCACATCCCTTTTGCCGACCGACAACTAACATGATCCTGCACTGTTAGTGTTTCTCCTCCTACTGAATTGCCCCGGTGCTTGTGAAATACCGGGGTTTTCTTTTTCTGGATCTCCTGGACCCTCTCCGACCATAAGAAAATAGATAGAACTCAGCGACAGGATGAAAGTATTAAAATAATGCCAAAGTGCCGATATAATTTTCGTGGACTCAATTTCGGCGCACAAACCAGTCTCAAATAATGCGGAAAACCCTTTCCATTATTCACGAAGAAGGCCTGCTTCTTCTCGGCGTTTCCTTTTTGGTCGGCCACTCGGGGTCAAGTTTTATATCCTCAATGATCGACAATATGGTAATGCCTTTTATCTCGCGCGCGTTTAGTGAGGCGCACTGGGAACACGCACACTTCACGATCAGCGAAGTTAAGATTACTTGGGGTGAGCCGTTGAGTACCGGGCTGCACTTTTTGATCGTGATTTATATCGCGGCGCTGGCATTGCGCTTTCTCAAAAAGCAGTCGAGCTGACTTTGAGCGGTTAAAGGGTTTTAGCAAGAGCGCTCGGCCTAAAGGCCCAGCCACTGCACAACCGCGTAGGCCATCCAGAGCACGGCGATCAGCAGTATTGTGATTCTCCAATCCATGTTCTGATACCTCTTTACTATGAACTTTCACCTGCGGCTTGTGCCCGGGTTCGTACCAACGGGAACTTGTCGCAAGTTATTGCCGATCCTTCAGTCAACTCGGGGGCCCGATAACTCGCGAGGCAGGCAACATCATGAAACCGGATCGCATCCGACGCCCAATTGATTGAGAAAGCGGCTCGACGTCGACCCAAGGTGTTACCGGGTGCGCTGTGGAAGGTATACGAATCCCAGACCAGCATATCTCCGGGCTCGAGTTGCGTCGCAAGAATACGGGCGCTGGCATCACTATCGATATCCGGAATAATCGGTCGATCTGAACGCACGTGTCGGTAGTCAGAATCGCCAGAAAAATTGGCTGCCTGATAAAGACAGGCTTCCCGGTGCGAACCCGCCCAAAACCGCAAAGCTGTTTCCATCGGAATCGGATCCAACGCTGTCCAACAGTTGACGACGCCGATGCCATGAAGCGGATAATAGGCATGATCCTGATGCCACGGGGTATTGGCATTAGCCGTTCCGGCTTCCTTGATAAGAAGAAAATCATAAAAAAGATTCATCGAATTTGAATCGAGCAATGCAAAAGCAAGATCCGGCG
>WTHR01000229.1 GCA_011523045.1 Gammaproteobacteria bacterium
GTAATGAATAATCTGCTCGAGACTGCAGGTGTTTATCAAAACCAGGCGAATACTCCGAGGGTTCTCGTCCGCTTGGCCAAGAGAGCGCTTCATAGCGGCATCGGTGCCAGAATAGTCATTACTCAGAATGGTGTTGAACAACGTCAGGAGATTATTTGTGCCGGCCGATACTTGTCGTCAGATCAGACAGCTCGAATGTTCGGTGTGCTTGATGAACCGCTGGACATTACCATCGCTTGGCCAAGCGGCGTAACTCAAACGATAGAAAGGGCCAACCCCAATCATGCTTACACGATTTCTGAGCCCGCCACCAACCCGGCTAGGATCACCTCAAAACCAAGTCCAATTCCGCTATTTTCTGATGTTTCCGATCTTATCGCTCACAAGCACATGGATAGGCCATTTGAGGATTTTCGTCGTCAACTATTGATTCCTATCAAGTACAGCCAACCCGGCCCGGGAGTTGGTTGGATTGACTTAAATTCTGATGGTTGGGACGACTTGCTAATAGGCAACGGGGCTGGCGGTCGCTTGGCCGTCTTCCTGAATCAAAAGAACGGTACATTCGAGCCAAGCCGTTCAAAAATCCTTTTGAGAACAAACTGGGATCAGACGATGGCTCTGCCGGTGTACAATATTGACGGTCAAAACTCGCTTCTTGTCGGGGTGTCCAACTATGAATCAGGCTCGACCCAACTCCCGGTAGCTGCCTTGTATGACTTCAAGAAACAAAAAACTTCCGCGTTTCGCTTGGAACTTGATGGCAGTACAGGAGCTATGTGTCAGGCTGACCTTAACGGCGACGGGACACTGGAGATATTCATCGGTGGCAGAATCGTACCGGGGCATTATCCCAATCCACCAGATTCAGTGTTGGTTACCAGGGACAATAAAGGGATGCGAACTGTGCATAGGTGGAAAGGTCTCGGGATGGTTCAAGGAGCACTTTTCAGCAATCTTTATGGGGGCCATAGGCCTGAGTTGATTGTGGCTCAGCACTGGGGGGGCATACGGGTATTCACTTGGGAGGGCAATGGTTTTTCGCCTACGGAGATCACAACTCGTCTGGGTTTGAAAAAAATGACCGGATGGTGGAATGGCGTTGCCACAGGGGATTTTAATAAGGATGGAAAAATTGATTTAATTGCAACGAACTGGGGGCTGAATTGGCGAACAAAACCATCCTCAAGCAATCCCAATAGAATCTACTATGGGGATTTGTTCGGGAGTGGGCAGACTACCCCCATCGAGGCAAATCTAATCGAGGGTAAGTGGAAGCCGGCTCGTAGGTTGGGGATTGTAAGAGCTGCCTTGCCTCCCATCACGGAGTTTGTAAGCACATTTGAAGAGATGGGGCAGGTAACGGTGATGGATGCGCTTGGAGAAGAATTCGAGCGGGCGAAAGTACTTGAGGCACAGGAATTTCGTAGCGGCATTTTTCTAAATAGTTCGACCGGTAAAATGCAATTTACGCCACTCCCGGAAGAAGCTCAGTGGAGCCCCTCATTTGGGGTCGTGGTGGAGGATTTTAACGGGGACGGAGAGTTGGACTTGTTTTTGGCCCAAAATTTTTTCGGGACTAACCCGGAGTATTCCCGTTGCGACTCAGGACGTGGGTTGCTGTTAATAGGAACGGGCGGCGGCAAATTTCAAACCGCGGATGCGAGGGAAAGTGGGATTTATATCTACGGGGAACAACGAGCGTGCGCTGTGTCGGATTTCAATAAAGATGGGCGAATGGATCTGGTTGTTGGTCAAAATTCGGAAGCAACCAAATTATATTTAAACAAGCTGGGAACGCCGGGACTTCGGGTAAAGTTGAATGGATCAATTCAAAATCCCGACGCGATCGGTTCCATTGTCACCGCTTCAAATCTCACGAGGGAGATTCAGTCCGGATCCGGATACTGGACGCATAATAGTACGCGCTTGGTATTCTCTCAAGAAAAGCCGATTGGCGATATTCATGTCACTTGGCCAAGTGGTAAACGAATGAGTTACAGCGTCCCTCCCAACGCCAGATCTGTTCAGTTGAATCGTGATGGAACATTGCAGCACACCAAATGATTCGACTCTGCACCATTATTGTTTTGTTCAACTTCAGCCTGCCTGTCGAGGCTCTTGGCCAATCGCTCGAATGGCAGGATCTTGGCTCGCATCGCTTGGCCAAGCTGAAGATCCGCAAAAGCGATAAGGATGGTTTTGCATTACTAGCCAACAACAAAACAGGCCTGTTGTTCGCCAACAAGTTGTCGAGAATGCTGGTGGCGCGAAACCGAAATTTGGCCAATGGATCCGGTGTGGCGCTTGGCGATATAAATGGAGACGGTCTAGCGGATGTATATTTCTGTGGCCTTCAAACGGACAACAAGCTATTTCGAAACTTGGGAGACTGGAAGTTTGAGGACGTGACACAGGACTCCGGGGTCGCTTGTCCAAGGCAGTACTCGACCGGGGCATTGATTGAAGACATCGACGGGGATGGCGATAACGACCTTCTTGTGACCGGCTTGGCCAAGGGAACCCGGTTGTTTCTCAATGATGGAAATGGGCGGTTCACGGAAGATCCAAACTCAGGACTCTTTTCGAAACTTGGAGCCACATCGATGGCCATTGCCGATTATGATCTCGATGGGGACTTGGATTTGTACGTTGCGAATTATCGAACTACGAATCACAAGGATCGCCCTCCGGGAGTCAACGTATCCGTTACGCAAGAGGGCGGTAAAATTGTGGTCTCGCCATCGAGTCGTTTCACATATCTTAAAACCTCGCGGACTGATGGCGTAAACATAGTCGAATTGGGAGAGCCTGATTTTCTATATGAAAATCTTGGCGGAGGAAAGTTTAAGCCGGTTGTCTGGACAAAAGGGGCCTTTCTTGATGCCGACGGCAGGCCATTGGCCAAGACTCCGCTCGATTGGGGGCTCAGTGTTGCCATGCGTGATTTCAACGATGACCAACTCCCCGATATCTACGTTTGCAATGATTACTTTTATTCCGTGGATAAATTCTGGATTAACCAGGGGAACGGCACCTTTAAACTTGCCGATCATCAGGTTGTTCGCAATTACAGCATGTCGTCTATGTCTGTTGACTGTGCCGATATTAATCTGGATGGCTACAACGACTACTTTGTCGCGGACATGCTCTCCCGGCGGATGAGCCTTCGAAAAACTCAACGCGCCAACGTGTTGAGTCCGGATATTCAATTGCCAATCTCACAATTATCGTATCAACCCGAATTTCCGCGCAATACTCTGCAATTGGGAAGAGGGGATGGGTCCTATGTTGAGATTGCCCAGTTGGCCGGACTGGATGCCAGCGAGTGGACGTGGGGTAGTCGTTTTCTGGATGTTGATTTGGATGGGTATCAGGACTTGATCCTTACCACCGGAAATGAGGCGGATGTGCTCGATGCTGATATGCTTAGGGTTGTAGCACAATCCCCAACAACTCGTGATGCACACATTCGGAATATGATGAATTTCCCCCGACTTGAATCGCAAAACCTAATCTTTCACAACAACGGTGACCTCACTTTTACGGATCGCAGTGTTGCATACGGTTTTGGTCAGGAGAGTATTTCACACGGCATGGCGGCTGCAGATTTGGATAATGATGGAGATTTGGATTTGGTAATTAACAATCTAAATGAACCGGCTTATATATTCAAAAATATCGGTGATGCAAATCGTGTGTCTGTGCGATTGAGGGGGATCAGTCCAAACACCCACGCAATCGGCTCCATGGTGGAGTTGAAAAGTGCACTGGGCGTACAGAGGTGTGACGTGGTATCCGGCGGTCGGTATTTATCCGGAGATCAGCCACAATGCGTATTCGCTGTCCCAAAAAATTCTTCCACCGTATCCATTCAGGTTCGATGGCCGGATGGGCACACGACAACACTTGAAAATATACCGATCAACTCAATGGTCGAAGTGGTGCGGGAGAAAAGCGAGATTGAACGGCTAAATGTTAAGCCCCCCCGGGTGAATCCTATGTTTGTTGAGGCTACTCTCCCTTCTTCATTTGCCCATGAAGAAAATTCGTTTGATGACTTCAGTGCTCGCCCATTGCTCCCACTACGTGAATCGACAATGGGCCCCGGCCTAGCAGCTGCAGACTTGAATGGTGATTTTATTGACGAGCTACTATTAGGGGCAGGTAAAGGCGGTTCATTGAAGGGCATCAAGTGGCTACCTGAAAACCCAGCCGAGTTTGCCCTAATGCCCTGGTCGGGCGATCAGAAAGTAATCCGTGATGTGCATTCAATACTGGTGCTTCCCACGGGGCAGGGTGAATGGGAGGCATTGATTGCACAATCGAACCTAGAAGACGGACTTGAGGTTGGGAATTCGCTGATCCAAATTCAGGGAGAAATTTGGAAGGGTGTTGCCGATTCAGGTGTTTTTGGTGTCGGCCCGATGGCAATGGCTGACGTTGACGCAGATGGCGATCTCGACCTGTTCATTGGTGGCATTGGGAATCATGGCGATTCGTTTTCGGAGGTGTCTTCTTACCTAATGCTTAACGTGAACGGGCAGTTCGAAGTATCGTCGAGTAGTGGTGTCTTCAAAAATATTGGTTCTACAACGGGTGTTGTTTTTTCCGATGTGGACAACGATCTCGATCCGGATTTGTTGTTATCTAGGCGTTGGAGTTCTCCATTGTTGTTCATAAATGAAGGGGGAAAGTTTTCAGACCGCTCAACAGAATGGGGCATGGCCGGTTTGAACGGCTTGTGGAACGGGGTGGTAACTGGAGATTTTAATGCTGACGGGAAAATGGATTTTGTGATGTCCAATATGGGACGTAACAGTAAATACAC
>WTHR01000035.1 GCA_011523045.1 Gammaproteobacteria bacterium
GCCCAGTATTTCGCTGCCTTTTTGATCATGGAAGGGTTAATGATCGGGGTGTTCTGCGCGCTTGATGGCATCCTGTTTTACCTGTTCTGGGAGGCCATGCTTATCCCCATGTTTTTGATCGTGGGGGTGTGGGGTGGACCTAATCGGGTATATGCGGCAATCAAGTTTTTCCTCTATACCCTGCTCGGGTCGCTACTCATGTTGGTGGCACTCCTCTACCTTTATCAGGCTTCGGAGGGTTCATTTGATTTGCTGGCCTTTCATCATCTGCCCCTGACGGGCGGGGTGCAGACACTGGTATTTCTCGCATTTTTTGCAGCGTTCGCGGTCAAGATACCGATGGTGCCGGTACATACCTGGTTGCCGGATGCTCACGTTGAGGCGCCTACAGGCGGCTCGGTCATTCTGGCTGCCATCACCTTGAAAATGGGTGCATACGGCTTCCTTCGAATTGCCATGCCGATCGCGCCGGATGCGGCGCAACAGTTCGCGCCCCTGGTTATTGGGCTTTCCCTGCTGGCGGTCGTCTATATCGCTTTGGTCGCGCTAGTACAGCAGGACATGAAGAAGCTTATCGCCTACTCTTCGATCTCTCACATGGGTTTTGTCACCCTCGGATTCTTCGTTTTTGAGACGCGGGCAATGGAGGGCGCCATCGTTCAGATGATTTCCCACGGGTTTGTTTCGGGCGCGCTTTTTCTTTGCGTCGGCGTACTTTATGACCGACTGCATTCCCGAGAGATTGCCACCTATGGGGGCGTGATGAAGGTCATGCCGGTGTTTGCGTTTTTCATGGTATTTTTTGCAATGGCGAACGCCGGACTGCCTGGCACATCGGGTTTCGTCGGTGAATTTCTGGTGATACTCGGCACTTTTTCCGTCAACGCGTGGTACGCCGCCATTGCCGCGCTGACCCTGATCGTTGGGGCAGCTTACACCTTGTGGATGGTCAAGCGGGTGGTCTTTGGCGAGATCAAAAATCCCAAAGTCAGTGAACTTCAGGATCTGGATCGTCGTGAGTTCGGCATCCTGTTAGGCATGGCATTGGGTGTCCTGATTATCGGTATCTGGCCGGCGCCCCTATTAGACGTGATGCGGGTAAGTGTGGACCAGTTGCTGACACATCTGTCGGTATCAAAACTAAGACCGTCTTGAGCTCTCACGACTTCTTGGCCGTCGCGCCGGAAATCTATGTCGCGACGCTGGCTTGCGTCATTTTGGTGATTGATCTTTATGTACGCTCGGTCAGGCCTTGTGCGGCTGCCTATCCGCTTACCATCGCCACGTTGGTCTCTGCCGGCTTTCTCTGCCTGGATGGTCTCTTCGAGCCGACGCAAACGGTTCTGAACGGCCTTGTTGTGCGCGACAGTGTCTCCGCAATTCTTAAATCAGGCACATGCTTTGGTACCGCGGCAGTCCTGTTTTATGCCCGCGATTACGCAGCCGCCCGCGGTTTGTGGCGGGGTGAATACCTGGTGCTGACCCTGTTTGGTGTCGTGGGGATGATGGCGATGATCGGGGCCGCCCACCTGCTCACTCTATATGTAGGGATCGAACTCCTTGCGCTTTGTCTCTACGGCATGATTGCAATGGAGCGTGATTCGGTCCGGGCAGCAGAAGCTGCGATGAAATATTTCATCCTGGGCGCGCTCGCATCTGGGGTGCTGCTGTATGGTATGTCCTTGTTGTATGGCCTGACCGGGTCATTGTCGCTACAGGCGGTCTCGGGAGCCGCTGGAACTCTGGAGGTAAACAGCCTCCCTCTCATGCTGGCTATCTCAATGTTGGTCGTTGGACTGTTATTTAAGCTCGGCGCGGTGCCTTTCCATATGTGGGTCCCTGATGTTTACGACGGTTCTGCTACCTCCACCACGTTATACCTGTCGGCGGTGCCGAAGCTTGCGGCTTTTGCGATCCTGCTGCGTTTGTTGTCTACGGGACTCGAGGAATGGATCGCGATCTGGCAGGACATGTTGTTGGTCGCGGCGCTCGCGTCGATCGCTCTCGGTAATGTCGTTGCGATCGCTCAAAGCAACATCAAACGGATGTTGGCCTATTCGACTATTTCCAATATGGGTTTCTTGCTCCTCGGGTTCTTTGCAGGCACGCATGCCGGATACTCCGCCGCAATGGTTTATGCCGTGATCTATATGGTGACGACCGTCGCAGCCTTTGGCGTTATTCTTGCGCTCAGCCGATCAGGATTTGAATCGAACAGCCTTGATGATTTCAAGGGCCTTAACAGACGCAATCCCTGGCTTGCTCTGCTGATGCTCATCGTCATGTTTTCACTTGCAGGCATCCCGCCTACTGCGGGCTTTTTCGCCAAACTGATGGTTCTACAGGCGGCACTGGATGCCGGCTTCGTGGCGGTGGTCGTGGCGGCGGTGATTCTTGCAGTGATCGGGGCTTTTTATTACCTTCGTATTGTGAAGCTGATGTATTTCGATGAAGTCGAAGAGGGGGTGCTCACGATCTCTGCGCATGGATATCGCCGGAGTATGAAGTGGGTATTAATGGTGAACGCGATCGGCCTGATTGCAGTCACACCCTGGATTGGCAAGGTAATGGATTTCATCGGCAGATCCCTTATCGGATTCGGAGTGTCTTGAGGCCTGTCCCGGTGGGGTCCGACCCCTTCGGAATCCCGATTTTTACCCCCATTTGCAGTGCGAACACGCCCTCCGGCGTGGTAAAATACAGACTCACGTAGAGCCTGTCTTCGCGCCCCAATTGCGCCCCAATTCGGGGGGATGCGACCCAAATTTTGCCTGTGACCCGCCTTGACTGAGGCGGTTAAACCCTATGGATGAGATAGCCAAGGAAACCCTGCCCGCGAACCTCGAGCAGGAGATGCGCCAGTCCTACCTCGACTATGCGATGAGCGTAATCGTGGGCCGGGCGCTGCCGGATGTCCGAGATGGTCTCAAGCCCGTACATCGACGCGTCTTGTACGCCATGTCGGTGCTGAATAACGATTGGAACAAGCCCTATAAAAAATCTGCACGCGTCGTCGGTGATGTCATCGGTAAATATCACCCGCATGGCGACACCGCTGTTTACGATGCGATTGTCAGGTTAGCCCAGCCATTCTCCCTTCGTTATCCGCTTGTGGACGGACAGGGAAACTTCGGCTCAGTCGATGGGGATGCGCCCGCTGCGATGCGGTATACCGAAATCCGCCTCGATCGTATTGCGCATGAATTGCTGAACGATCTCGATCGCGAGACCGTCGACTTTGTTCCCAACTATGATGAAACCGAGACACAACCGGCGGTATTGCCGGCCCGGTTTCCGAACCTGCTGGTGAATGGCTCAGCGGGTATTGCGGTGGGTATGGCGACCAATATTCCGCCACACAATCTTACCGAAACCATCAACGCCTGCCTCGCTGTTATCGACGATCCAAAGGTCACTCTGGAGCAATTGCTGAGCATAATTCCTGGCCCTGATTTCCCAACCAGCGGAATCATCAATGGAAATCGAGGCATCCGAGAGGCCTACCAGACAGGACGGGGTCGCGTGCATATTCGGGCGCGTGTCGAGGTTGAGAAGATCGGAGGAAGCGCTGGAGGGAGCGATAGAGAAGCGCTCGTCGCGACTGAACTCCCGTATCAGGTCAATAAGGCGCGATTGCTCGAAAAGATTGCCGAGTTGGTTCGCGACAAGAAACTCGAGGGTATTTCAGGTTTGCGTGATGAGTCCGATAAATCCGGCATGCGGGTTGTGATCGAGCTCAAGAAGGGTGAGAACCCTGAGGTGATTCTCAACAATCTTTACCAACATACCCAGATGCAGACCGTGTTCGGGATCAATTTGGTAGCCCTTCGAAATAATCAACCGCGACTGTTTACCCTGGTCGAACTCCTTGAGGACTTCATTCGGCATCGACGGGAGGTGGTGACCCGAAGGACCTTGTTTGATCTTAAAAAAGCCAGAGCTCGCGCACATCTACTCGAGGGATTGGCGGTCGCATTGGAGAATATTGATCCAGTGATCGCACTGATTAAGCAGGCGGCAAGTCCGGCTGAAGCTCGAGCGGCATTGTTGGCGCAAGCCTGGGAGTCGGCGGTGGTCAGCCGGATGCTGGAAGCTTCAGACTTGGAAGACGGGGCGCTCGGCGAGGTCGAACCTGGATGCGGGCCCACCGAGGAGGGTTATCGGCTTTCAGAGACCCAGGCGCAGGCAATCCTCGATTTACGTCTGCATCGGCTGACCGGTCTGGAACAAGACAAGATTCGCAATGAGTACCTGGAAGTTCTGGACCGAATCCGTGAGTATCTGCAGATCCTGGGTGATCCAGATCGGCTGATGCAGGTCATCAGAGATGAACTGACTTCGGTGCGGGATCAGTATGGAGACGATCGCCGAACCGAAATACATGAGCGTCACGAAGATCTTGAGAGCGAAGATCTTATTACACCGGAAGACAGGGTAGTGACGCTGTCTCATGAAGGTTATGCGAAGTCTCAGCCGGTTGCGGACTATCAGGCCCAACGGCGGGGCGGGAAGGGCCGGGTCGCAACCCGAACCAAGGAAGAAGATTTCGTCAAGACCGTGTTTGTAGCGAATACCCACGACACGGTAATGTGCTTCACAAACCTGGGCAAGGTTTTCTGGCTGAAGGTCTACCAACTGCCGTTAGCGAGCCGACAGGCACGCGGCAAGCCTTTGGTCAATCTGCTTCCACTGAGCGATGGCGAGCGGGTGACGGCGGTGCTCCCGCTTGGGCAGGAGAACCCTGGTGAATATGTCTGCATGGTGACGCGCCATGGTGTCATCAAGAAATCGCTTCTCGAAAATTTTGCCCGCCCAAGATC
>WTHR01000187.1 GCA_011523045.1 Gammaproteobacteria bacterium
GAGGACTCCCGTCCACTTCCTGGCATTGACTGGACGCTGGCGGTCGATCGTGCCCAAGCTGCCAAATATGGGATCGATATCAGCGGGATCGGCAACATGATTCAGATGACGACCGGCGGGTACAAACTTGGCGAATACCGCCCCGATGATAGTGAGGATGAGATTGATATCCGGGTGCGCTTCCCGACGATCGACCGGACGGTGACTGGCCTCAATGCAGTGAGAATCAACACGGCGTCGGGTGCAGTGCCGGTGTCGAATTTCGTCAAGCGCGAGGCCCGCCAAAAGACGGGTATGGTCAAACGCGTCGATGGCCTGCGCGTCATTACCGTCAAAGCCGATGTCGATGACGGCGTACTGGCGGATGACAAATTGCGCGAACTCCAGAACTGGCTGGAGAAGCATCCTCTCGATGCCCGGATTCGTGTTGATTTTAAAGGCGAAGACGAAGAACAGGCAAAAGCCCAGGCTTTTCTGAGCAAAGCATTTCTCGTTGCCCTGTTTCTGATGGCACTAATCCTCGTTACGCAGTTCAATAGTTTTTATCAGGCATCGCTTATCCTGTTTGCTGTGGTCATGTCGACGGTCGGGGTGCTGATCGGCCTGATCGCGACGCAGTCGCCTTTCGGCATCGTCATGAATGGCATTGGCGTGATCGCTCTGGCCGGGATTGTGGTCAACAACAATATCGTACTGATCGATACTTATGCCCGTCTTCGGGAGACGATTGGCGATCCGGTTGAAGCGGTGCTGCGCACTGGAGTGCAGCGTTTGCGCCCCGTCCTGTTGACCACGGCGACCACGGTGTTGGGCCTGATGCCGATGATGTTCGGGATCAATATCGACTTTGTGACCCGGGAGATCACGCAGGGCGCGCCGTCAACACAATGGTGGACGCAACTGTCGACGTCGATTGTTTTCGGGCTGAGTTTTGCGACGATTCTGACACTGGTGGTGACGCCCAGTGCGCTCGTTCTCCAGGAAAAGATCCTGGCTCGGTGGGGTCGGACGCGTCGGGCGCCGGCACCGTCCGCCTGATCGAATTGCCGGCTATTTTGACTTGGCTTTTGCCCAGGAGTCCCGCAACGCGACGGTACGGTTGAATACCTGCCTGGCATCGGTGCTGTCCCGATCCACACAGAAGTACCCCAGACGTTCAAACTGAAAGATCGATCCTGGAGCCGCGTCGGTCAGACTCGGCTCAACCTGAACGTTGTCCAGAGTGGTGAGCGAGGTTTCGTTAAGCGCGTTTTGCAAATCATTTTCCGATGAGACATTCGGCTCCGGGTCAACAAAAAGCGGTTCGTAAAGTCGAACCTGCGCCTGTGCGCTGTGCCGGGCCGATACCCAGTGAATGGTTCCTTTGACTTTGCGGCCGTCCGGCGCATTGCCGCCCCTTGTCTCAGGATCATAGGTGCAGCGGACTTCGATAATCTCGCCGGACGGATCCTTGATCACTTCTGTGCAGGTGACAAGATAGGCGTAACGCAGTCTGACTTCGCGCCCAGGTGC
This sequence comes from Gammaproteobacteria bacterium, assembly GCA_011523045.1. Classification (GTDB taxonomy): domain Bacteria; phylum Pseudomonadota; class Gammaproteobacteria; order Arenicellales; family UBA868; genus UBA868. Next base: position 1,513 of record WTHR01000187.1, read on the forward strand.
AAGCCGAAAGAACTTTTTCGGGGGATCTTCTTGAAAATCTTCCTGCTCGATAAAAAGTTCCCGGCAAAAAGGCAGCGAGCGAGTTCCCAGAGATTCATCCCCTGGATGATTGAGCGCCTCTAGCGCTTCTTCCTCATCCTCGGGATAGTTCTCAATGACGATCTTGAGTGGGCGTGTGACCGCGAATGCCCTGGGGGTGCTGGGATCGAGCGCCTCACGGACACAGTTGTCCAGAACGCTGAGCTCGACATTCTGCTGGTTTCGGGTCACGCCAATGCGAGTACAGAAGTCCACCAGTGCCTCGGGGGGGTAGCCCCTTCGACGCATGCCGGACAAGGTCGGCATGCGCGGATCATCCCAACTGCCCACCACCCCTTGCTCCACCAGGATGGTGAGCAGTCGTTTGCTCACCATCGTGTATTCCAGTGAAAGGCGGGAGAACTCTGTTTGATAGGGCCGACTTGGAGTGGTGACGTGTTCCAGCACCCAGTCGTAAAGAGCTCGATTGTCTTCAAATTCGAGCGTACACAGGGAATGAGTCACGCCTTCGATGGCGTCAGACAATGGGTGAGTGAAATCATACATAGGGTAGATACACCAGTTATCACCCGTGTTGTGATGCGTCTGATAGCGGATTCTGTAAAGCGTTGGATCCCGCAGGTGCAGATTTGGTGAAGCCATGTCGATTCGGGCCCGGAGCACCCGACTGCCTTCAGGAAATTCGCCCGAACGCATCTTTTCGAACAGTTCGCGGTTCTCCTCACAACTTCGATCGCGAAATGGGCTGTTCACACCGGGCGTGGTCAACGTGCCCCGTGTGCTGCGGATCTCATCGGCACTGAGGTCGCACACGTAGGCATCCCCCGAGTCGATCAGTTCAACCGCGAACGCGTAGAGTTGTTCGAAATAGTCTGAGGCGTGATAAAGCCGCTCTTTCCAGTCAAAGCCCAGCCATTGGACATCTGCCTTGATGGCTTCAACAAATTCGGGGCTCTCCCGATCAGGATTGGTGTCATCGAAGCGCAGGGCGCAACGTCCTCCAAAGTCCTCAGCCAGGCCAAAGTTGAGGCAGATCGACTTTGCATGCCCAATGTGGAGGTAGCCGTTAGGTTCCGGAGGGAAACGGGTTGTGATGCCCTGCGGATAGCGGCCGGCATCAAGGTCGGCCGTCACTAACTGGCGGATAAAGTTAGTTGGCGATGATTGATCAGACATGCTCGGGCGAAGACCCGGACGGGGAGCGCCAGGTAATGGTCAGGGGTGAAGGGTCTCGCGCGAGTTCAACTTGCGGTGGCCGTGGCGCGATAGGGTTGGGATCAACGGATCAGGTGCCGACTTTCGACACCTGATCCGCCAGCACAGCCAAGATTACCAGTTAGTTGGGGTCGATAGGTTTGAAGCCTGGCTGCCAAAATAGGCTGCAAGGTCTTCAATGTCCGAAGCACTCAGAGCGGATGCAAAACCCTTCATGACCGCATTGTTGCGGACTCCTGACTTATAGCCGGAGAGCGCGTGTGCAAGGAAATCTGGATACTGTCCGGCGAGGATCGGATATTGTGGTGTGATGGGCTTTGCGCCGCCTGCGCCATGACAGGATGTACATACCTGAGCCTTGGCTTCACCTGCTTGGGCATCGCCATCGCCCAGTTCGCTCTTGGCGGGTGCATTCAGACTGCTTAGGTATGCGGCGATATTGGTAATTTCCGTATCGCTCAGCGCTCCTGCCTGGGCCTGCATGGTCGGGTGTACCCGCTCGCCACTTTGATAGGCCTTAAGCGCGAGCGCAAGATACTCCGCTTGCTGCCCTCCCAGTTTGGGAATCCGGAATGTTGGATAGGCGTTGCGCATGCCCGGGGCGCCGTGACAACCCATGCAGGTGGCCGCCGCCGCTTTGCCTGCCTGGATATCCCCCGCCGCGAAACTTGTAAAAGAGGCAACTGCCATGGCCAATCCGGCAGTGATCGATAGCAAGAATTTCATTGCGATACGTCTCAAAAAATTGTAGAGGCGCAACTTTAGGCAACCGGCTCAAACGTTGCAACAATTTGAACCAAAAAAATTATCTTTCGTGCCTATTTTTTGCGTTTCAGGTAAATCGCAAGCTCTTTCAGACCGCTGGGATGTCTGATTGTTTGGTCCCGGCGCGTCAGCCATTCCCAGCGTGTTTCAGGGAATAGCGACTCCACGGCGGCGAGGGAGCAGTGCCAGGGCGGCCCGCCCTCGCGGTGCGTCTGCATGAAGGCGCCGATCAGAATGCCGCCTGGCTGAATCCAGCGGTACAGACGTTCGGCGTAATCGGACCACTTGGCGGGCTCCAGCGCACAAAGAGCAGTCTGTTCGTAAATCACGTCAAAGGGTTCATCCGCCTCCCAGTCAAAGAGGTCGTGCGCGACAACGCAAGCCTCAATCTGTCGGGTGTCCAGAAGGCGCCTCAGGTCAGCAACCGCGCTGGGGGAGAAATCCACGCCCGTGACGTCATAACCGCGTCGGGCCAGTTCAGCAATTTCGTAACCACGACCGCAGGCGGGGATCAAGACCCGTGCCGGCGGGGCCGGCATCTCGGCAAGTCCGAGAGCGAGGGCTGGACTGGGTTCACCGCGATCCCACGCGGTTCTTCCCTCCAGGTAGCGCTTTTCCCATCTCGCCTGTTGATTCGTGTCAGTACCTGTCACATTGATTTGCCAACTATCTTTGCTCGGTTTGATTTTAGCGTCTAAGAAATGGCAACGGGATGTGATGCCCGTCGGACGATCCATCGAGCGTTGGCGGTGATATACTGCGCCGCGTTTCGCGCCGCAGGGGTGGCGTGGTCAATTAGCCAATACTCATCGTGCAAACAGCCAAGACAGACGACGTCCGTATCGTCGATATTCAGGACGTGGCAGATCCGGCCACCATCATTGCTGAGATGCCGCTGTCGGCTGATGCGGCTGAACTCGTAGCAGCAACACGCCGCGATATTCATGAAATCCTGAATGGCAATGATGACCGCCTGATCGTGGTCACAGGCCCTTGCTCGATTCATGATCCTGATGCTGCGATGGCGTACGCAGAGCGCCTGGTGCCGATGCGTGAAGAATACCGCGAAGATCTGATTGTGGTCATGCGGGTGTACTTCGAAAAACCCCGTACGACGGTAGGCTGGAAAGGATTGATTAATGATCCTGATCTGGATGAATCCTTTGATATCAATAAAGGCCTGCGCACCGCCCGCCGGCTACTGCTGGCGATCAATGGCCTCGGTGTGCCAGCAGGAACCGAATACCTTGATTTATTGTCCCCCCAATATCTGGCCGACCTGGTCAGTTGGGGAGCAATCGGCGCCCGTACCACAGAGAGCCAGTTGCATCGCGAGATGGCCTCGGGACTTTCCTGTCCAGTCGGATTCAAGAATGGCACCGACGGCAATCTTAAGATAGCGGTCGACGCGGTTGGGGCCGCGCAGCACCCCCATCATTTCCTGACGATTACCAAAAACGGTAACTCGGCGATCCTGACCACTGCGGGTAATGAGGATGGGCATGTGATTCTGCGCGGGGGACGTGAGCCCAACTATGACGCCAGCAGCATCGCATCGGCCGCGTCGCTGATGTCAGATGCCGGGTTGGCTCCCCGTCTGCTAGTCGATTGCAGTCACGCTAACAGTGGCAAAGACCCCCAGCGACAACCGCATGTTATCGACTCCATCTGTGAGCAACTTATCGGCGGCGAACGACGGTTGATGGGAGTTATGATCGAAAGCCACTTGGTCGGGGGCCGCCAGGATATCGTTCCCGGACAAGCGCTGACCTATGGTCAGAGCATCACGGACAGCTGCATCGCTTGGGATGAGACGGCACCCTTGATCACTCAACTGGCTGAAGCCGTGCGCAGGCGCCGTTCAGGAACCGCGAACTGAGTCGAGTTTGACACTCGTTCTGCGAGTATCTCTTTGATGTCTCCTCTTATGGCGTAATCAAAAGAATTTGGCCTTTTTCGTGAAGGCAAAATGATATGGTGCAATCCTATCGTGACCAGAGACAGAGCGTTGCTCCGCTGACAATTAGAACCTGAGGCTGAAACCCTAAGCCGCCCCGATTCGGAGAGAAGAAAATGATCAAACCCCATGGCAGTGATTCCCTGATGCCGTTGCTCGTTGACGACCCGGCCCGCCTTGAGGCGCTGCAAACGGAAGCGGCGGGTCTGCCCTCCATGACGTTGAGTTCTGCTGCCGCTGCGAATGCCGTCATGCTGGGTGCGGGCTATTTCACGCCGCTGCAGGGATTTATGAACAAGGCCGATGCCCTGGGTGTGGCTGAACATATGAAAACAGGCAGCGGTGTTTTCTGGCCGGTGCCTGTGGTTAATCTCACCACCGACGATAGCGGTATTTTGCCCGGCTCAAGGATTGCGCTGAGAGATCCGAATGTCGATGGGCATCCCGTTATCGCCATTCAGGATGTCGAGGCCGTTGAGGTGCTCAGCGAAGACGACGTGGACTTTATTGCGCAGCAGGTTTACCGCACCAACGATGAAGCACATCCCGGTGTCGCGACTTTTACATCGCTTGGACGCGTGCTGGTGTCCGGCCCGATCGAAGTGTTGAACCTCAGTTACTTTGAAACAGATTTTCCGGAGACCTTCCGTACGGCTGTTGAGATTCGTTCAGAGATTAAAAAGCGCGGCTGGGAGCGCGTGGTCGCCTTCCAGACCAGGAACCCGATGCATCGTGCCCATGAAGAGTTATGCAAAATGGCGCTCGAGGCGGTGGATGCCGACGGCATCTTGATTCATATGCTCCTGGGAAAGCTCAAGCCAGGGGATATCCCTGCAGATGTTCGGGATGCGGCGATCCGGAAGATGGTTGAGCTGTACTTCCCTCCCAACTCTGTAATGATCACGGGTTACGGTTTTGACATGCTTTATGCGGGCCCGCGTGAGGCAGTGCTGCATGCGCTGTTCCGCCAGAACGCTGGATGCACGCACCTGATTGTCGGCCGGGATCACGCTGGAGTGGGGGATTACTATGGCGCGTTTGATGCCCAGACGATCTTTGATGAATCTGTACCAGACGGTGCGATGGAGATCGAGATTTTCAAAGCAGATCATACGGCCTATTCGAAAAAACTCAATAAGGTCGTGATGATGCGCGACGCGCCGGATCATGCGAAAGAGGATTTTGTTTTGTTGTCCGGGACACGCGTTCGCGAGATGCTGGGCGCTGGCGAAGACTTGCCGGTGGAGTTCGCTCGTCCGGAGGTCGCGCGAATTCTGATGGACCACTATGCTGAGGAGGCTCAAAACAGCGCCTGATTTTAAGAGGGGCGCCGTTCTAGACGACACTGGCCCCGGACACTACAGTGTCTGAGGCCATAAGCGCATTACAGACTGCCGAACTGGTCGGCAGGGATGCTTTCGTTTTCCAGCATCACGGGAATGTCGTCATCGATGCGGTAGATTCGCTGACCATTCTGAGTAATCAGTCCTTCTGAGAGGGCCTGTGTGACGCTGCCATTGCCGGCGTTAATGATTTTCCCGCCAGCAATCTGTTGGTTAATTTGCCCCAGTTCATCAGTGCTCAGCGGTCTGAGCGGTTGCTTGGTTACCGGGCAACACAGAATCTCGAGCAGTTGTCGGTCTATCGGCATGGAGGATACCCACCCTTTCTCTGGCAATTTCTAAAGATGTGCCTGAGTATACTGTTAGGGCTCCTCTGGCGGGAATTGCCCGCACCACGTTACTTGCAAGGAACTGATCATCATGGCTTCTGGATCACGTCGTGCCGTTGTCACTGCAATCGTAGGTAACGGCACTCTGACCGTACTTAAGTTCGCCGTTGCGTTGCCGACCCAGTCCGCAGCACTGATGAACGAAGCCGTACACAGCCTGATGGATACGCTGAACCAGTTGTTTCTGCTGATCGGTCTTGTCCAGGGAGAGAAGCGGGCTGACGGACGTTATGCATTTGGCCATGGACAGAAGAAATATCTCTGGAATCTGTGGAGCGCTATTGGACTGTTCTCGATTGGGTGTGGGCTCGGGTTGGCGCATGCCTGGCATGCCTGGCAGGAACTGGGGGAAATAACTGCCCGACCGGATGTTGTACTGGGCAGCTTCCGGATCGATCTCATATGGCTGGCGGGAGTGGTATTGCTGATTGCGCTGGTTGTCGAAGCTTATGTGCTCAAAATAGCCTGGCTCGAGTTTCGCCGGCGTGCCCAGGACGAGGGCATCTCGACATGGCAAAAACTTTTTCGGCCGACAGACCCCACCTTGCTGGCTGTCCTGTTGGAGGATGCCATTGCCGTGATCGGCGTGCTGCTGGCGGGATCCGGAATTGCCCTGACACGTTTGACTGGCAATGGAATGTGGGATGTGGGCTTTTCAATAGCAATCGCGGTCATGCTTGGCGTGACTGCTATTGTTCTTGGCGCGATCAATATGCGATTGCTGACGGATGTTCGTGATCGAGAAGCAGAGGCGATCTTTGATACCATCGCCAAAGCGCATCGCGAGATTGAGCGGTACCACGATCTTCGCAGTATTGTTGTCGACGAAGCCAACACGGTACTGGTCGCTGAGGTGGAGCTTCGCGAAGAAGCGGTGCTGGCCGGACTGAGAAACGAGATCGCCAAATATGAAGCGGCCTTGTTGTCCGCTTTGCCCTCGACACGTCAGGGTGATTCAGCACTGCGGGAGTACATTGCCGACCGCGCCGCTGTGCAGGCAACGCTGGAGCGTACCGAAACACTGATTGACGAGCTTGAGCGTTTGATGCGAGAGCGGTGCCCACGGGTCTCTCACATCACGATAGAGGTAGAAGGCATCGCGCCGCAGGCAACAATCGATGCCCTGGATGAAACACCACAACAGGAAACCTGAATGACTACAAGAAAATCTTTCTGGCCCTCGCTGGCACTGGCAATCACCTTGATGCCGGTGGGAAGCAATGCCGAGAACACTACGCCCACGAGCCCGACAGAGCAATTCAGTTATGCCTTGGGTTTTCAGATCGGAACCCAGATTGCCCGGCAGATGATGACGGAAGGCCTTGACCTTGACCCCGGTTATCTTGCTCAGGCCATTGAGGATGTTCTGTCTGGAGCAACCCCAGCGATCACGCAGGCAGAGATGGATGCCGCTATCACCGCAATTCAGCAGCAGTCTCAGGAGAAAAGCATGGAAAAAGTAAAGGCGGCCGAACAGGCCGGACAGGAGTTTCGACAGACCTATCAGAGTCAGGAGGGCGTCAGTGAGACCGAAAGCGGTATTCTGTATCGGGTGTTGACGCCAGGCACCGGCTCACAGCCGAAGATCGATGATACGGTTGTCGTTCACTACCGCGGCACGCTCGTGGATGGAACCGAATTCGACAGCTCCATCCGGCGCGGCCAACCGGCGACCTTCAGTCTTGGAGGCATTATTCCCGGGTGGCAGGAAGCTCTCCAGTTGATGAACGAAGGGGCGCGCTGGGAGGTGGTGATTCCGCCTGAGCTCGCTTACGGCGAGACGGGTGCTGGCGGGGCTATTGGCCCTCAGGAAACACTGATTTTTGAAATCGAGCTGATTGAGGTGAAATAAACCTCTCACCGAGACTGCTGTGGGGACTGAAGACTGCATAAGGACAGTATCGGGTAAAGCATAAGAAATCCTTCCGATCTTATCGGGGAGGGCCTGATACTGTACCGATCCGCTGCGATCGAAAAAAACCCGCAAAAATCGTATAAGTTCGAGAGGCGAACATCGTAGAATACGCAACCCTTTCGACCTTATGGGAAGCCCATTGGAGCCGCTTTGAAGATTTTATTTGCAGACAAGTTTCCGAAGACCCAGTTGCAGCAACTGCAGGATCAGGGTCACGAGTGCGATCTACAACCTGATCTTGATGGCGACACTTTGTCTCAGGCAGTGAATGATGCGGAGGTACTGGTTGTCCGTAGCACGAAGATTACGTCTGAAACCATCGGCGCCGCGGCCTCTTTGCGATTGATTATCCGCGCGGGTGCAGGAACGAACACCATCGATAAGGATGCAGCGGCAGATAGGGGTATTCCGGTCTGCAATATACCGGGGAAGAATGCAGTCGCCGTCGCTGAATTGACCATGGGTCTGCTGATCGCCATTGACCGGAGGATTCCGGAGAATGTCATCGACCTGAGAGCGGGCCGCTGGAATAAGAAAAAGTATTCAGTCGCCCAGGGGCTCATGGGTCGTCACATGGGGATTATCGGACTCGGCGCCATTGGACTTGCAGTGGCAGAACGGGCAAGAGCGTTTGGAATCCATGTCTATGTAGTGGATAAGCCCGATCGAAGCGCGCAGACTCGAGAGACTCTGGCAAATCTCGGTCTCCAAACTGTTCCCGACCTGGATGCGATGCTGGGAACCTGCGACATCATCAGCTTGCACGTCCCGAGTGCCGCTGGGACCAAGGGCATGGTGGATGCGGAATTCCTCGATAAACTTCAGCCGGGCGCCATTCTGATCAACGCCTCCCGGGGTGACGTCATTGATGAGGTGGCACTGCTTGCGGCCATGAATGACAAGGGAATCCGCGCGGGATTGGATGTTTATGCTGATGAGCCCTCCGCAGGAGAGGGTGCGTTCTCATCTGATCTGGCAGGTCACCCCAACACGTGTGGGACACACCACATTGGTGCGTCCACAGATCAAGCACAAAACGCGGTATCCGACGGCGTTCTGGACGTCATTGATGCGTTTGCGGGTGGTACCGTCATGAACTGTGTGAACGGCCAGGGCTGAATCGATCCGCATACCGGGATCAATCCCCGAAACCCTGCCAGAGAAGCAAACGAAAAGAGCAACAGAGAAATAAGTAGATAAATAGTAAATAGGTAAATAGAGAGAAGAGATAGATAAGCCATGACTGAGAGAGTGCACAATTTCAGCGCGGGACCATGTACCCTGCCGCTGTCCGTTTTGGAAGAGGGCCAGGCTGAGTTCGTGGATTACCACGGTGCCGGTATGTCTTTGATCGAGATGAGCCACCGTGGCAAGCATTTTGTCGCTGTCCATGAAGAGGCCATCGATCTTGTCCGGACAGTCTATGGCGTGCCTGATGAGTTTGATGTGCTGTTCTTGCAGGGCGGGGCAACCCTGCAATTCGCCATGGTGCCGATGAATCTGTTGAAGAGTGGTGAGAGGGGCGCTTATGTGAATTCCGGAACCTGGGCAAAAGGGGCGATCGCCGATGCCCAGCATTATGGAGATGTCTATACCGCCTGGGATGGGACAGACTGTAACTTCACTCGGATGCCCAATACGGGCGAAATCGAGATTCAGTCAGGCACGCGGTACCTGCACCTGACGTCTAATGAGACCATCGGGGGAATCCGGTTCGGCGACTGGCCGAAAGTGGACGTTCCTCTGGTTGGCGATATGTCCTCGGACTATATGTCGCGCCCGGTGCCCTGGGATCGTTTCGATCTGGTTTATGGCGGCGCGCAGAAGAACCTCGGCCCTGCAGGAATGGCGTTAGTCATCATTAGAAAAACAGTGGCTCGGGAAAACAATCAGAACATCGGCCGGTATCTTCGTTACGACATCCAGGCTGATAAAGATTCCATGTTCAATACCCCGCCGGTGTTTCCGATCTATATGCTCGGCAAAGTGCTCAAATGGATGCGTGATCAAGGCGGTGTAGAGGCGATGGAGCGCCAGGCAGAGGACAAGGCAGGCATCCTTTACCGCGCGATTGACGACAGCGGCGGTTATTACCGTTGTCCGGTCGATGTGGATTCACGATCGGTGATGAACGTCGTTTTCCGACTGCCTTCTGAGGACCTCGAAAAGACTTTTCTCTCGGGTGCGGACGCAGCGGGTCTGCTGAATCTGAAAGGGCACCGCAGCGTTGGGGGTATTCGCGCGAGCATCTACAATGCCATGCCCAAAGAAGGGGTGCAGGCGCTCGCCAGTTTCATGTCGGATTTTCAAGGCGCTCACCCTGCTTGAGCGAGCGGGTACGCTTTTGGAGTTAATGTGACCCAGATTCGCGCTTTTCAACCCCGGGTAGTTACCGCCGAACATGCTGGTTCGGTGGTGGGCCCCGCCTATGATTCGATGACGCCCGACGAGCGGCGAGGTTTTCGAGCGGCGAATCCGCAGAACTATATTAACGTGATGCGGTCAGTCGATGACTTTCCCGTTGGCGAGCGGCCCACAGAAGAGCAATTACTCCAGGAGAATATTGATCAATTGAGCCAACTCCTGGCAAGCGGCGCTTATCGACAGTGTGACCAGGACTCGATCTTTATTTATCAGTTGAGTGTCGACGGTCACAGTCAGACCGGCATCGTTGCCGAAATTCCTGTGGGCGAGTACCGTGATGGTCTGGTGCGAAAACATGAGGAGACGCGCAAGGAACACGAGGAGCGCCTAGGGCACTATCTTGACTCGGTCGGTGCAACCTCCAGCCCAATCTGTTTAGCCTATGAAGGTACGAACGCGATTGACAGCGTTGTTGAAGAGTTTCTCAATAGTGAGCCGATGTTGGATTTTCATCTTCCGGACGGCGTCCAACAACGTCTTTGGCAGGTCAGTGATCCGGCGGCGTTGGATAAACTGGTGAGAGGGTTTGCCGATATCCGTTACACCTATTTGACGGATGGCCATCATCGTGCGGCTTCAACTCTGCATCATGCCGCCAGCCGCCACGCACAGGGCAAAGGCGACGGTCCATGGGACTACCTTCTGACAGTGCTGTTCCCTGCGAGCGAGCTACGGGTTCTGCCGTTTAACCGATGTGTGAGAGATCTCGGAGAACTTACCCCACAGACCTTTCTGCAGGAACTGGAAAGCGACTTCATTGTCGAAACGATGCCTCATGATCAGGCCGTGTTGCCGTCACGGCAAGGACAGTTTCTCATGCTGATGGAAGGATGTGCAGCAACCGTGACTCTTCGATCTCAACCGCAGGATCCCTCGCCGGTCAAAAATCTGGATGTTGCGATCTTGCAGGATCGGATTCTTGCACCCGTACTGGGTATCGAGGATGCCAGAAAAGATCCCAGACTGGATTATGTGACGGGCGATAGCGGCATCGCAGGTTTGATGCAGCGCGTCCGCGAGGGATGGCAGCTGAGTATCGCCTGTTATCCCACGTCCATGGGCGAATTGATGGCAGTTGCAGATGCCAGTGAAGTCATGCCGCCCAAATCTACCTGTTTCGATCCCAAACCCCGGTCTGGACTGTTCGTTCGAATGTCCTGACTCCTTGAGTCGGGGTGCTCGGGCGCCCGGATCTCACGCAGCTCGCCGTTTTCGTTAAAATGCTTCCCGTTGTCAGGTTTGCCTGCGGTTTGAAGCGCAATACGGTTGTTTATTTCCAGTGTCGCGATACGATGGTGCTGTGTCGCGGCCGAAACACTGCACGGCAGGATGACCCATAAAATTGGCGACTGACTAGCCAGTGTGAATTCTCTGAGAGCTTTCCCGTTATGACTGAAGAAGAATCTGATGATCTGGATCTGAGCACTCTCTCCGACGAAGAACTCGTCGAGCAGATGCACGATGATCTCTATGATGGATTAAAAGAGGAGATCGAAGAGGGCACCAACATCCTTCTAGAGCGAGGCTGGGCGGCGGACAAAGTACTTGCTGACGCCCTAGTCGAAGGGATGCGCATCGTCGGGATTGATTTTCGGGACGGGATCCTTTTTGTGCCGGAAGTGCTGATGGCGGCCAACGCCATGAAGGGCGGTATGGCCATTCTGCGACCCCTGCTCGCCGAGACTGGAGCAGAAACGGTCGGCAAGGTTGTCATCGGTACCGTGAAAGGGGATATCCATGACATTGGCAAGAACCTTGTCGGCATGATGCTGGAGGGTGCCGGGTTTGAGGTGTTTGATATCGGCATCAACAACCCTGTGGAAAATTATCTCGAGGCAATCGAGACGCATAAACCGGATATTCTCGGCATGTCGGCGTTGCTGACCACAACTATGCCCTACATGAAGGTGGTGATCGACACCATGGTTGAGCAGGGTATTCGGGACGACTTTATTGTCCTCGTTGGCGGGGCGCCGCTGAACGAAGAGTTTGGCCAGGCGATTGGGGCAGACGCCTACTGTCGCGATGCGGCGGTGGCAGTGGAGACCGCCAAGCAACTTGTTGCGGAGAAACGGGCAGCAGCCTGATCCAACGAGCGCGGTGATTCACTCGGTTGGGATCTTTATCGCCTGAGCCTGGATCTGGAGCAAACCGCTCTTGCTTAGCGTATCCTGCGCTACGTTTTCGCGATGAGGCTTCTCCATGATGCCGTCCCGTACGTCTTCTCAAACCAGTCTGGTGATTGCATGCGGTGCGCTGGCGCATGAGATCACGACGTTACTCGAAAGGAACGGTTGGCCACACCTGAAAGTGGAGTGTCTGCCGGCGAGTTTGCACAACCGTCCAGAGCAGATTGCCCCGGCGGTTCGCAAGAAAATCCAGGCGTCCCGCGCAATTTTCAAGTCAATTTTCGTGGCTTATGCGGATTGCGGGACAGGCGGACAATTGGACAAAGTGCTGGCGGAAGAAGGTGTAGAAAGATTGCCGGGGGCGCATTGCTATGAGTTTTTCTGGGGCTCTGATGCTTTCCTGACGCGGCATGAGAATGAGCCGGGCGTGTTTTACCTTACCGATTTTCTGGCACGACATTTTGAACGACTCGTGATGGAGGAACTTGGCATACGGGCTCACCCGGAATTGAAAGAGATGTACTTTTCCCACTACACGAAGCTTGTGTACCTGTCACAATCTGATCTGCCGGATGTGCTCACAATGGCGCGTTCGGCCGCCGACACCCTGGAGCTAGAGTTTGAGCATGTGCGGACGGGCTTCGGTGAGTTGGAGGCAGGTTTGGCAACGTTTGCCAGGGTGTCCCTCCCGGCAAATTAACCACTGACAGCGCTTTCTGACTTCAACTTCTGGCAAAAAGAGCGGAGTAAATCATGGCGAAACTCATTACCGTGTTCTGGCGGGACATCCCCTCTCAAGTCATGGCCCGGAAGGGGCGTGATACGAAAAAAATCCTGTTGAGCGAAAGGTTTCAAGAAGCGATTGACCGGGCAGCCATGCGTGCGGGCAAAGGATCGTCTGATGCGTACATGAGTGAATGGCGGCGTGAGACCGTCGCCTGTGATGACGGTGATCTTGATGGCGCCGTCCAGGCGAGAGCGCAGGAACTGGAAGCCGGGTTTTCTGAAGAAGACCTTCTGGCGCTGATTCGGACCAAGGGCGTTGCAGATGTTGCAGATAATGAGACGACGTCAGAGTAGATTCGACGATGTATGCAGTAAGACAATGGTCGGTACGCAACTCTCGGAAACTCGAGTGGCTCTATCAGTGTTTTGAGGGAATCCTGATTGCCTTGCATCCTTTCTGGCTGTGGATCGGATATTCACGCATCGAAAAGCCGATCCGCGCCGTGGAAAAATCCGTAAAGCGCGTGATGTTTGACTGCCAGATGTGCGGTTCCTGTGTGCTGAGTCAGACAGGGATGTCCTGTCCAATGAATTGCCCCAAGGAACTTCGTAACGGGCCCTGTGGTGGGGTCAGGTCTGACGGTTATTGCGAAGTGGATTCAACAATGCGTTGTGTTTGGGTTGATGCATGGGAAGGCAGTCAGCGGATGCGAGATCAGACCCGCATCGCCAGGGTGCAGCCTCCGTTGGCGCAGGGACAGCGTGGCCGGTCTTCATGGCTGAGAGAAGTGCGGAAGAAGCGTGACCAGATTTTCTTCCAGCAGGATACCTAACATGCAGTCTGCCGCCAGTGATCCGGGACAACCGCTGCCTATCCTGGAAGGACATGTCTCTGCGGGCCGTCTCGAGCGAGTTCTGCGTAGCGGCAAGTTTGCTGTGACAGCAGAGATTGCACCGCCCGATGCGGCAGACGCCGAGGCCGTTTATCAGCGGGCGAGCGTATTCGACGGTTGTGTGGATGCCATCAACGCCACCGATGGATCTGGCGCCAACTGTCACATGTCAAGCGTGGGCGTGTGTTCGCTGCTCACGCGTAAAGGTTACGCAATGGTGATGCAGGTATCATGTCGCGACCGTAACCGCATTGCGATTCAGGGGGATGTGCTCGGCGCTGCGGCTATGGGTGTGACCAATATCCTGTGCCTCACCGGCGACGGGGTACAAGCCGGCGATCAACCCGATGCCAAGCCGGTGTTTGACTTCGACTGCATTAGCCTCCTGCAAACGGTTACGGCGATGCGCGATGAAGGTCAGTTCTTGAGCGGCCGCAAGTTGACCACACCGCCGCGGGTCTTTCTCGGCGCCGCGGCCAATCCCTTTGGACCACCGCTGGATTATCGTCCCATCAGATTGGAGAAAAAGATCAATGCGGGCGCCCAGTTTGTTCAGACACAATACTGTTTTGATTTAGTACGCTTGCGGGAATACATGAGCCGTGTTCGAGACATGGGTCTCACTGAGCGTTGCTATATTCTTATCGGTGTCGGTCCCATGCCTTCTGCGAGAACAGCTGCGTGGATCAGGGACAACGTTCCGGGGGTCCATATCCCCGATGCGGTGATCAAGCGTTTGCTGGGGGCCGAGAATCAGAAAGAAGAAGGCGTCCGCATCTGTGTCGAGATGATCCAGGCAGTTCGGGAGATCGAAGGGGTGCATGGTGTCCATGTCATGGCGTACAAGCAGGAAGAGCGAGTGCGGGATATTGTGGAGGAGTCGGGTGTGCTGGAAGGGAGAATTCCGTGGTACCCGGGTGTCAGTAACGACCAGCAAGGTCAGCAAAACGAGGACAGTTAAGTGACGGTAACAGTTGTCAGTTCAGCAACGAAGGAAGTCAGGATCGGATTCGATCAGCCTTTCTGCGTGATTGGGGAGCGCATCAATCCAACCGGACGAAAGATTCTGGCAGCGGAGATGAAGGAGGGCGATTACAGCCGTGTCGAGGCGGATGCACTGGCGCAGGTCGCTGCGGGGGCTCACATGCTCGACGTCAATGCCGGCATTCCGTTGGCTGATGAACCAGCGATTCTGGCCGACTGCGTAAAACTTGTGCAGTCCCTGACGGATGTCCCGTTATCGATAGATTCTTCCATCGTGGCAGCTCTGGAATCGGGACTGTCGGTTTATCAGGGAAAGCCTCTGGTCAATTCGGTAACCGGTGAAGAGGAGCGTTTGGAGCAGGTGCTTCCCTTGGTGAAGAAATACAACGCTGCTGTGGTGGCCATCTCCAACGACGAAACGGGAATCTCAGAAGACCCCGACGAGCGCTTTGCCGTCGCCAAGAAGATCGTCGAGCGTGCGGCAGATCACGGGATTCCGGCTGAGGATGTCGTCGTGGACCCACTGGTCATGCCGATTGGGGCGCTCAATGATGCCGGGCGTCAGGTAATGCACATTCTTCGCCGGTTGCGCGATGAGCTCAAGGTCAACAGCACCTGTGGGGCGTCCAATGTCAGTTTCGGACTGCCCAACCGTAATGGCCTCAACGCTGCGTTTCTCACCATGGCGATGGGGGCAGGGATGACGTCAGCCATCACAAGCCCGCTGCATGTAGAAGTCATGCAGGCCATCATGGGGGCTGATGTCATGATGGGCCATGATCCCGACTGTCTCCGATGGATCGCGCGTTTCCGTGAGCCACCGGCCGAAGGTCAAGTGAGTGCGCGAGAGGGTCGGCGCCGAGGTCGCCGGCGGGCAGGATAATGACTGAGGCGTCTGTTTCAGGCGGTTGCCTGTGCGGCCAGGTCCGATTTACCGTGCAAGGCCCGTTACGCGAAGTTCTGCTGTGTCATTGCAGTCAATGCAGGAAAATGAGCGGCCATTTCTGGGCCGCCTCATCCGCACCTCGGGAATGTGTCGATATTTACAAAGATACGGGCCTGCAGTGGTTTCAGTCCTCAAAAGAAGCCAAACGGGGATTTTGCAGTCTTTGCGGGTCCAGCTTGTTCTGGAGTCATACTGCAAAAACAACTTTGTCCTTTGCGGCCGGCGCTTTGGACAGGCCTACCGGGCTGAAAACGGGCGCGCATATCTTCTTCGATGATGCGTCAGACTACTATCGCGTCCATCCGGACGAAAACACCATTGGCGGCAGTTCATACTGACGCGGTCTCGTCTAAAGAGATTCGGCTATGAGTGATGATGTCCTTGTTGTATTTACGCCCTCGGGCAAGCGCGGTCGCGTAGCGCAGGGTACGACTGTGTTGCAGGCCGCCCGCGAGCTGGGCGTTGATCTGGATTCGGTGTGCGGCGGTAGGGCAATCTGTGGTCGCTGCCAGGTCACGCTAAGTGAAGGCGCTTTCCCCAAGCACGGCATCGAGTCTAGGGCGGACCATCTGTCAGATCTTGGGGATAATGAGATCGCCTATGATGAAGTCGAGGGACTCGCTGAGGGGCGTCGATTGGGTTGTTCTGCCCGATTGCTGAACGATGCGGTTATCGATGTGCCCCCGGAGAGCCAAGTCCACAGGCAGGTTGTTCGCAAAAGAACGGAAGTGCACGACCTGTCGGTTAATCCGCTGGTCAGACTGCATGTCGTCGAGGTGTCCGAGCCAAGCATGCATGAGCCGGTATCTGATTTGCGTCGGGTGCTCGAAGAATTGGAGTTTGAATGGGGCCTCACTGAGCTTGAATGTGACCCGCACGTATTGATGGCGCTCCAGGGCGCGCTTCGTGACGGGCAGTGGCAGGTCACCGTTGCGGTCTTCCGGGAGCGGGAAATTGTGGCCATCTGGCCGGGTTATCACGAAACCGTGTTGGGCATGGCCTTCGACATCGGGTCTACCACCATCGCCGCCCACCTCGTGGATCTGGCAAGCGGCGAAGCGTTGGCATCGGCAGGAAGAATGAATCCTCAAATCCGCTTCGGTGAGGATCTCATGAGTCGGGTGTCTTACGTGATGATGCACCCAGGAGCCGAGCATCAGATGTGTGAGGCGGTGAGGACGGCCGTGGCAGAACTCATCGTAGAGGTTTGTGCGGAGGCGGATCAGAAAACGGACAACATTCTGGATTGCACCTTTGTCGGCAATCCGATCATGCACCATCTGTTGTTAGGATTGTCTCCGGTGGAATTGGGGGGCGCACCATTCGCGCTGGCTACCGATAGTGCAGTCACGGTGAGTGCTCAAAGTCTGGGCCTTGGCATCAATCCGGGCGCACGATGTTATGTTCTGCCTTGTATCGCGGGCCATGTCGGGGCCGACTGCGCCGCTGTTGTGTTGTCCGAGGCACCTTATCTCCGTGAGGAATTGACCCTGCTCGTGGATGTTGGAACGAATGCAGAGATTGTGCTGGGCAACCGGCATCGACTTCTGGCAGCGAGCAGTCCTACGGGCCCCGCTTTTGAGGGTGCGCAGATCAGTTCCGGACAGCGTGCTGCGCCAGGAGCCATCGAGCGGGTAAGAATCGATCCACAGACCCTTGAGCCCCGATTCAGAGTGATTGGTTGTGAGCTGTGGTCGGACCATCCTGATTTCGCCGAACAGACAGCTGATCTTGGCATTACCGGTATCTGTGGCTCAGGGATTATCGAAGTTCTGGCAGAGCTCTATCTCGCACAGGTGATCAATAGTGATGGCGTGGTCGATGGGACGCTTTCGAGCCGCTCAGAGCGAATCGTGGAAGACGGGCGAACGTTCGCCTATGTTCTGCATGAGGGGGACATTCGCATCGCGATTACACAGAACGACGTTCGGGCGATTCAATTGGCAAAAGCGGCGTTGTATGCCGGTGTGCGTCTGTTGATGGATAAGCTGAATGTAGATACGGTGGATCGGATTCGGCTTGCTGGTGCATTTGGATCACATATTGATGTGAAATACGCGATGATCTTGGGACTAATCCCTGACTGCGCTCTTGAGAATGTGACTTCTGCCGGCAATGCCGCGGGCAGCGGGGCTCACATTGCATTGGTAGACGCAAACGCGCGCGAGGAGATTGAGAGGGAAATTCGCCGCATCGAAAAAGTGGAAACGGCGGTGGAAAGCCGGTTCCAGGAGCACTTTGTTGAGGCGATGGCGATTCCTCACAAGAGTGCACCGTTTGAGGAGCTGGGCAAAGCCGTGGTTTTGCCTGTTCGTGATAATGCTGCTTCACAAGCCCCAGCGTCTGGACGTCGACGTCGCCGCCGGTGACCCGCAATCTGAAATCCGTTAAGGAATCGCTTTCCCGCGTGGCGATGTTCCAGTCGCTGGGCGAGTCTGATCTGGAAGTGATGGCTGGCGTCGCTAGACAGATAACGGCTGAGCGCGGTGAGCTTATCGTGAGCCAGGGTTCAGACGGCGAAAGCCTCTATATCGTTGTCGACGGACAGATTCGCGTTTACGTTTCTGATGAAGCCGGCAAAGAGATGATTCTGGAACTCGAGGGACCTGGTGCGATTTTTGGGGAAATTGCAGTACTTGACGGTGAGCCCCGATCTGCGTCGGTGGCTGCAATGCAACGTACCGATCTCCTCATGATTGAAGGCCGTGAATTCCGTCGGCTGCTGGAGTCGCATGCGGAATTATCTCTTGGAGTGATTGCCGCATTGGCGGGAATGATTCGTAAGTTAACCGATGCCACGCAGGGACTGGCCCTGCAGAGCGCCTATCGGCGCCTCGTCGCCCGTCTGTATGAGCGTGCGGTAGAGGAGGATGGGCAGACCGTGATCCCCGAAAGACTGACGCACCAGTTGTTGGCAGATATGATTGGTTGCTCCCGTGAGATGGTTAGTCGGATCATGAGTGATCTCGCGAAAGGCGGGTATATTCGAACCGAGGGTAAGCGATGGATCATTGTGCGCAAGCTCCCCGCCGATTACTGATTTATTGGGTGCTGGATCAAATTTTGGGTTTTACCACCCGGCGAGACGCCTAGAACATGAGAGGCTCCATCGAAAAAATGCGCACGAAGCTGCAGGCTCCGGTGCGCTATGAATTGCCCATTGGAGATGACGCAGTTGATATGAATGCGTTGATGGGTGAAACCGTCACACTGTCTTTCACGGGCAATATCTTTTGTGTTGCCTGCGGACGGAAAACCAAGAAGAGCTTCAATCAGGGACATTGCTTTCCTTGCCTGAAACGCCTCGCCTCCTGTGATCAGTGCATTGTCCGACCAGAGCTGTGTCATTACCACGAAGGGACTTGCCGTGAGCCACAGTGGGGAGAGTCACATTGCCTCAAACCGCATGTCGTGTATCTGGCAAACTCATCCGGGTTGAAAGTGGGTGTCACTCGGGCCAGCCAGATTCCCACCCGTTGGATCGATCAGGGTGCAAGTCAGGCCATTGCTGTTTTTGAGGTTAGCGAGAGGCGTATTGCCGGGTTGCTGGAGGCCACGCTTCGGCAGGTCGTCGCAGATCGAACCGATTGGCGTCGGATGCTGAAAGGCAGCCCCGAGGCTTTGGATATGGTTCGTGAGCGCGATAGGATATTGAATGAGGCGGCTGACCTGATCACACGCTTTCAGGGAAGTCCTGACTGGGCAGACACAAAGATCTCAGCGACTGACAGTGTCTGTGAGATTGGTTATCCGGTGAACACCTATCCGGAAAAGGTTAAGGCGCATAACTTCGATAAGACCGAGACGGTTTCAGGAGTGCTTGAGGGAATCAAGGGGCAATACCTGATTCTGGATTCGGGCGTTCTCAACGTCCGAAAATTTTCCGGTTATGAATTGGAGCTGATTACAGATCCAGGATAGAAGTCTGTCGCGCGCTTTTCCATAAAGCGTATGGCGGATCATCGGTGGGGATGATTCTCGGGACACTATCGAAAATAAGCTTATTTGCCGGCCCGAACTGCATTGCGAAAGCCGACTCCCCAACGCCCAAGCATCACTTCGTTTCCTTGCGCGGGATGAGTCGGGATATTGAGAGACAACAGCAGAGATAAACCGGCCAATCCTGCCCCGACCAGAAACACGGCAGCGGGTGAGCTCAGCCAAAGCACCCCCAAGGCCGCCGGCAGCACCACCGCCGCGATGTGATTGATGGTAAACGAGACGCCCGCGCTGGAGGCAATATCAGCAGGATCAGCAATCTTTTGAAAGTAGGTCTTGATGGCGATAGCCAGTGCGAAAAAGAAGTGGTCAACGATATAAAGGCCGGCAGCCAGATGCGCGTTGTTGACGAAGGCGTAGGCAACAAATACCCCGACCAGACCAATGTATTCAAAGATCAATGCCGTCCGCTCACCTACCTGGCCGATCACTCGACCGATGCGCGCCGCGAACAGCATGTTCAATGCGGCATTCACCAGAAACAAAACCGAAATCGCAGCAACGCTGTAACCGAATTTTTCAACCATCAGGAATCCGGCAAAGACGATAAAGATTTGGCGGCGCGCTCCAGAAAGAAACGTCAACGCATAGTAGAGCCAGTAGCGTTTGCGCAAGATCAGTTGCCGGCGTTGCCTCACTCGGATAGGAAATTGCGGAAAGCACAGCCACGCGGCAACTGCAATAGCGACCGTGATGCCGCCTCCCAGGATATAGACCGTGACGAAATCCAGTGACATCACATCGAAAGCGAGCCAGATTGCCGCGAACGCCACAATGGATGTGAAAGCACCTACCGCAATAATGCGCCCGAGCACTTCGGCCGTGCGCTCTGGTTCGACCCATTGAAGAGAAAGAGACGTTTGAATGGTTTCAAAATAATGAAACCCGATCGACATCAGCACCGTGGTGAGATACAGGCCGATCACGCTCGGAAAGAAGCCGGTGAGTGCCGTGCCAACCCCGAGCAGGATCAGCGAGACCAGGGCAATCCGCTGCTCCCTTAGCAAAAAGAGCAGGAACACCACCGTGAAAGCCAAAAACCCCGGCACTTCCCGAAGACTTTGCAGGATACCGATTTCGGCACCGCTGAACGCTGCACGCTCTATTGCAAAGTTGTTCAATAGTGCCTGCCAGGTAGCAAAGCTCAAGGGAACCGCTCCCGCCATGAGCAGCAGCAGAAACTCAGGTCGTGAACGGATCTTATGAATCAGGTCAGGCCTGGATTGGTCAGTCCGAAAAAAGCGCATGATTTGCGGACGCTCGGGCCGTTGCGTACGTTGGCGCAGGTCTGATGTAGTGAAAAGTCAGGCTTAATGATACAGTGAAAGCGCGCTGACTAACTCTGTGACACTGTGGCTGAAACTCAAACTGATTCCCCGATCAAGGTCGGGTTGTTCGTAACCTGCCTTGCTGATCTGATGCGGCCACAGGTCGCGTTTGCGGCGGTGGCCCTGCTTGAGCGTGCGGGTTGCCGTGTTCGTGTACCGCGAGAGCAGAGTTGTTGCGGGCAACCGGCTTTGAATAGCGGAGATCGGGCCAGCACCATGAACATCGCCAAGGGTGTGATCCGGGCATTTTCGGGCGACGACTATGTGGTGGTGCCATCCGGATCATGTGCTGACACGCTCATCAATAAATATCCTGATCTTTTTCGCCACGACGTCAAATGGGCAGGACGTGCGCAGGATCTCGCAGACAAAACGTTCGAGCTGACCACGTTCCTGGTGGAGCAGCTGGGTGTTGAACTGGAGCAGGTCTCTTATCCAGGCGTGTGCGCCTACCATGACTCGTGCTCAGGCCTGCGTGAACTAGCGATCCATCAGCAGCCGCGAGCATTACTGCAGCAAGTCGAAGGGTTATCTCTCCGTGAATTGGACGACGGTAGTGCCTGCTGTGGTTTTGGCGGGCTTTTCAGCGTGAAGTATCCCGATCTGTCCGGGCGCATTGTCAGTGACAAATGTGATCAGATCGCGCAGACCGAGGCAGATACTGTGCTCGGCGGGGATCTGGGATGCCTTTTGAATATTGCAGGCCGTCTGCGCCGAGAAGGGAGCGATCTGAAGGTCTTTCACGTGGCTGAAGTGCTTGCCGGCATGACCGATGGACCGGCAATTGGTGAAGCAGAATCGGAAGACACGGCATGAGCGTTTCAACTGCATCGCATCGAGTCGAATTTCAGGACCGCGCGAAACAGGCTTTGCAAGACGTCAGCCTGCAACGGGCGTTGGCCAAGGCTCGCGGCGGTTTTGTTGATCATCGCCAGGAGGCGATTGATGCATTGCCTGAGTTTGACGCAATTCGAGATGCAGCCCGGGATATCAAGAATCACGTGCTGGCCAACCTGGATGGCTACCTGGAATTGTATGAGCAGCAGGTGATCGAGAATGGGGGACAAGTGCACTGGGCCCGCGATGCAGAAGAGGCCTGCCAGATCATAGCCGGAATCTGCAAGGACGCGCAGGCAAAAACCGTCACCAAGGGCAAGTCAATGGTGTCCGAGGAGATGCATCTCAACCCGGTGCTGGAGGCGGCCGGCATGACGGTCGTCGAAACCGATCTGGGTGAGTACATCGTGCAGTTAGCGGGGGAGACGCCCAGTCACATCATCGCGCCCGCAGTCCATAAAACCCGTGAGCAGATCACAGACCTCTTTCATGAGCACCACAGTCCGCTTGGGTATACCGACCGGGTGACCCAACGCGAGGCTCTGGTTAACGAGGCAAGAAGTGTGCTTCGCGAACGTTTTGTTACCGCGGATGTAGGGATTACGGGAGCAAACTTTCTGGTTGCAGAAACGGGCGCAAATGTCATCGTCACCAATGAAGGGAATGGAGATCTGACGAGTTGTCTGCCGCGTGTACACATCGTGACTGCCGGGATCGAAAAGATCGTGCCTTCCCTGGACGATCTTGCCGTGCTCTTGCGGGTATTGGCCCGCAGCGCAACGGGGCAGGAGTTTTCCGCCTACACGTCGTTGTATTCGGGACCTCGTCGGCCAGGCGACATGGAGGGGCCTGAGGCATATCATGTGGTGCTGTTGGATAACGGCCGCTCGCGGCTGCTCGGAGGGCAATATCAGGCGATGTTGCGGTGTATCCGCTGTGGCGCCTGCCTCAATCACTGTCCAGTGTATGGCTCTATTGGGGGTCACGCGTACGGGTGGGTTTATTCCGGCCCGATGGGATCTGTGCTGACTCCGCTTTTGAATGGCTTTGATCAGTCATTGGATCTTCCCAATGCCTGCACATTGAACGGCAGATGCAAGGAAGTCTGTCCGGTGCGTATTCCACTCTCTGACCTGCTGCTGAAGCACCGAGTGGAGCAGCACGAACGTCGATTGAGCTCGGGTTTTGGTCGTTTCCTGCTGGGGGCATGGGCATGGCTCGCCTGCCGCCCCCGGTTGTATCAAGGAGTGATGGCGTTGCCCTTGAGGGTGATGCATATGCTCGGAAGGCGCCGGGGCGGCCTGACTTGGCTGCCCGGTGTCGGCGGCTGGACAGGCAGTCGGGATTTTCCTGCCCCGGCGCGGCGTTCCTTTATGCGACAGTGGCAAAGTCGAAAAGTCAGATCATGAATCGGGCACGCGATCAGATACTGGGCACCATCAGAAAGTCTCTCGCCGACGGCGAACCCCGGACGACCGCGCGTCTGGAGGAGTTGAGATCCCGTATTCAAAATAGTCGCCCGCAGGTGCAGCCTGAATTTGATGATGAGCTATTGGCTCGTTTCTGTCAGAAGCACGTAGCGGTTCACGGCACTTATGAGCGGATAAGCGCCAAAGATATTGAGTCTGCTGTCGTAAAGCATCTCGCCAGCATCGGATTGGACGCTCAGTGGCATCTTGGCAGCGGACCGGTGCTGGATGCAACGCAATGGACCGATAAGGTGTTCGTTTATCGCAAAGGCGCTGATAGAGATACCAAGGCAGCCCTGAGTGAGGCGGTCGCCGCGGTCGCGGAGACCGGCACGCTGGTGATGTGTTCTGGGCCGACGGTGCCTCCCTCGCAGAACTATCTGCCAGATGATCATCTCGTTGTCGTGGACCGTCGCCGAATCGTGCGCCACATGGAAGATGCTTGGGCAATCCTGCGAGAGTCAGGCGCGACCAGAGGCCGCGCCATCAACCTGATTACCGGACCCTCCAAAACGGGCGATATTGAGCAAACCATTCAGTACGGCGCGCATGGACCACGTCGCTTGCATTTATTAATTGTTGAAGATGCCTGAGTCGGTGGTTTCTGTGATTGGCCAAAGGACTCGCTATAATTGATGGAGCGGCGCTGCAAAGTCGGCGCGATCGCGACGGAATCTCCCCTCTAAAACTCACCATGCAGCAAAGTTTTACAAACCAGGAATTGCTTGACTGCGGTCACGGGCAGATGTTCGGCCCCGGGAACGCGCAACTTCCTCTGCCACCTATGCTGATGTTTGACCGTATCGTGCATATCAGTGACGAAGGCGGCGAATATGGAAAAGGGGAAATAGTCGCCGAGCTCGATCTGAATCCCGATCTGTGGTTTTTCCAATGCCACTTTGAGAATGACCCCGTCATGCCGGGTTGCCTGGGCGTGGATGCGCTTTGGCAGTTGGTGGGATTTTTTCTTGGGTGGAAGGGTGGTCAGGGACACGGCCGCGCTCTGGGGTCGGGAGAGATCCGTTTTACCGGACAGGTGACTCCGGACTGCCAGTTGGTCCGTTACCGCGTTTCCCTCAAGCGCGTCGTGATGCGACGACTCTACATGGGGATTGCCGACGGCACGGTTGAAGTCGATGACCGAACCATCTATACCGGCAAGGATCTTCGGGTGGGTCTTTTTACCTCTGACGAGGAAGGGGCGATTTCATGAGGCGTGTGGTCGTTACGGGCATGGGCATCGTCAGCAGTATCGGCAGCAACTGTGCTGAAGTGGAAAGCGCTCTTCGCGAAACGCGGTCTGGGATTGTTGCCTCGGAAGAGTATCGCGAACTGGGATTCCGTTCGCAGGTGCATGGGAGCATTGATATCGATCTGGAAGCCGAGATCGACCGAAAACTAAGACGTTTTATGGGGGCTTCTGCCGCCTATAACTACATCGCGATGCGTGAAGCGATTACCGCCTCTGGTCTTGGCGAGGCCAAGATTTCCAATCCCCGCACCGGACTCGTGGTTGGCAGTGGGGGCGGCTCTCCTGAAAACATCGTGGCAGCGGCAGATCTGCTTCGACAGAAGGGTGTGAAGCGTGTCGGGCCCTATATGGTGACCCGGACCATGGCCAGCACGAATTCAGCCTGTCTCAGCACAGCCTTTTCGATCAAGGGAGTGTCCTACTCAATCAGTTCAGCCTGCTCTACCAGTGCCCATTGCATAGGCCACGGGATGGAATTGATCCAGATGGGAAAGCAGGATGTCATATTCGCAGGGGGCGGGGAAGAACTGCACTGGAGCACGTCCGTGCTGTTCGATGCGATGGGTGCGATGTCGTCCAAATACAACGAAACGCCGCAGAGTGCCTCGCGGACCTACGATGCCAATCGCGATGGCTTTGTGATCTCTGGCGGAGGGGGAGTGTTGGTGCTGGAAGCGCTTGATCATGCTCTCGACCGGGGTGCGCCGATCCTTGCCGAACTGGTGGGTTATGGCGCGAGTAGTGATGGATTCGATATGGTGCAGCCCTCGGGCGAGGGGGCCATTCGCTGCATGCACCAGGCTCTTGAAGGGGTTTCAGGATCGATTGACTACGTTAATACCCACGGAACCAGTACACCGGTCGGGGATATTCAGGAACTGGAGGCATTGCGGACGGTTTTTGGAGATGACGTGCCGGCGTTAAGTGCCACCAAGTCATTGACGGGGCATGCGCTGGGAGCGGCAGGCGTCAACGAGGCGATCTATTCCTTGATCATGCTGGGTGGGGGCTTTATGTCGGCTTCGGCAAATATTCAGGACCTTGACCCCAAAGCCCTGGGTTACCCGATTGTGCGGGCCACGACCGATGCGCCGAATCTCAACACGGTAATGTCCAACAGTTTTGGATTTGGCGGCACCAACGCAACGTTGGTTTTTCAGAAATTTACTGACTGAGGGGGCTTTGGGGCGCGTAGTCGTTCGTTTTAGCCGACCTGAGCCGGAGTGGAAGACTGAGAGCCCTCCGATCTGTCACCAAACCTGTTGTCAACATAATTCTCGACGAGGGCGATGAACTGCGTTGCGATATCTTCGCCACGCAGCGTGCAGATTTTTTCTCCATCCTGAAAGACGGGGGCAACCGGCTTCTCTCCGGTACCGGGCAGGCTGATGCCAATGTCGGCGTGGCGGCTTTCACCTGGCCCGTTGACCACACAGCCCATCACGGCAACGGATAAGGTTTCTGCGCCCGGATATTGTGTCTTCCATTTGACCATGCGCTGCCGCAAGTGCTCCTGAACTTCCCCGGCCAGACGCTGAAAGAAATCACTGGTCGTTCGTCCACATCCGGGACAGGCGGTCACCTGGGGTGTGAAACTGCGCAGCCCCAAAGACTGCAGGACTTCCTGTGCAACCCGAACTTCGCGGGTGCGGCTCTCGCCAGGCTGGGGTGTCAGGGAGACCCGAATCGTGTCGCCGATGCCTTCGTGGAGCAACAGAACAAGGCCGGCGGTTGAAGAGACAACCCCTTTGTCCGCCATACCGGCTTCGGTGAGCCCAAGATGCAAAGCCAGATCGGATCGTTCAGTCAGCTGTCGGTAGACTGCTACCAATTCGGGCACGGCACTCACTTTTGCGGAAAGAATAATTTGGTCTGGTCTCAGCCCTTCGCGTTGAGCGAGGTCGGCGCTGTTCACGGCGGAATCGACCAGCGCCTCTCGGGTAACGGCTTCCAGTGACCGAGGTGAGTTGAGGGCCGCATTCTCATCCAGCTTGCGCGCAAGCAGTTGCGGATCGAGGGAGCCCCAGTTCACACCGATTCGAACAGGTTTGTTTCGAATGCAGGCTTGCTCAATCATTTGGCAAAAACGTATATCCCGCTTTTCACCCTGACCGACGTTGCCGGGGTTGATGCGGTATTTATCAAGCACATCGGCGCAGTCACTGTACTCCTGTAACAGGGTGTGTCCGTTATAGTGAAAATCGCCGACCAGCGGCACCGAGCAGCCGGCGGTGTCCAGTCGACTTCTGATGACGGGCACCGCTTTTGCGGCGGCGTCGTTGTTCACGGTGATCCGCACAATTTCGGACCCCGCTTCTGCGAGCTCAATCACCTGGCGAACGGTCGCTTCCACGTCGGCGGTATCGGTATTGGTCATCGATTGGACGACGACGGGCGCATCTCCGCCGACAAGAATTTTTCCTACCCGAACCTGGTGAGTGGATTTTCTAGGGAGTGAGGTTGATGGCATTTGGATTTCAGGAGAAGGCAGCAGGGGACGGTATTCTAATCGTCCTACATGCGGAAGACGCCAAAGTCGGTTTGGCTGATAGGCGCATTGTGTGCGGTGGCGAGCGCCAACGACAGGATCCTCCGGGTGTGGGCCGGATCGATGATGCCGTCGTCCCATAGGCGTGCGCTGGAATAAAAAGGACTGCCCTGCTCATCATACTGATGCGAGATGGCATCGCGAAAAATCTTTTCCTCTTCGCTGGGCCAATCCCGACCCGCCTTTTGCAGGCCGTCTCGACGGACTTGGGACAGGACCTGCGCCGCGGTATCTCCGCCCATGACAGAGATCCGGGCATTGGGCCACATCCACAGGAATCGGGGATCGTAAGCTCTGCCGCACATGCCATAGTTCCCTGCGCCAAAACTGCCGCCAACGATAACGGTCAGTTTGGGTACGTTGGCACAGGCAACCGCGTTCACCAGCTTCGCACCGTCCCGGGCGATCCCTCCATGCTCATAGCGACTGCCGACCATAAATCCAGTGATATTCTGAAGAAACAGCAAGGGGATGCCCCGTTGGGTGCACAGTTCAACAAAGTGCGCACCTTTGAGTGCCGATTCTGAAAAGAGGATACCGTTGTTCGCAATAATGCCGATCGGATACCCCGCGATCTGACTGAAGGCGCACACCAATGTCTTGCCGTAGCGCGACTTGAATTCCTGAAAGTCACTGCCATCGACAATTCGGCAGATGATTTCACGAATATCAAAAGGGAGTCGGGGGTCGGAGGGAATGATGCCGTAAAGTTCCTCCACCCCATATTGTGGTGCTTCCGGGTTGGCTCGAGGCATTCTGGCGGCAGGCGCCACGTTGAGATGTGAGACGATTTCGCGAGTCAGGGTCAAAGCATCATCATCATCCTGCGCCAGATAATCGGCAACTCCTGAAATTCTCGTGTGAACATCGGCGCCCCCCAGCGCTTCTGCACTCACTTCCTCACCTGTGGCAGCCTTAACCAGGGGAGGGCCTCCAAGAAAAATCGTGCCCTGACGACGGACGATGATCGCCTGATCGGACATCGCCGGCACATACGCCCCTCCGGCGGTGCACGAACCCATCACGACCGCAATCTGCGGTATGCCCGCTGCCGACATATTGGCCTGGTTGAAAAAAATTCGCCCGAAATGCTCTCGATCGGCAAAGACCTCATCCTGTCTTGGAAGATAAGCGCCTCCAGAGTCGACCAGATAAATACAAGGCAGGCGATTTTCTTTCGCGATGGCTTGGGCTCTCAGATGTTTTTTGACGGTAATCGGGTAGTAAGTGCCTCCCTTGACGGTAGCGTCATTGACCACCAGCATGCAGTCTTGCCCATGAATCTGCCCGATACCGGTGATGATGCCGCCGCAGGGGACGTCATCATCGTAAAGCTCCCAACCGGCAAGCTGAGACAGTTCCAGAAAGCCGGCGCCAGGGTCGAGCAGTTTTTCGATGCGCTCGCGAGGCAGCAGCTTGCCTCTTGCGCTGTGTCGGGCCCGGGCTTTTTCACTGCCCCCCTGCGTCACCCGCTCGATGGCTTCAGTCAGCACAGCGGTTTTCGACAGCATTGCCTCGCGGTTGGCCAAAAAATCGGCAGAGGACGTATCAATACGGCTGGAGAACTGGACCATGATGATTCTGGCAGAAGGGGTCTACCAGCCGCCGCGGGAAAGCCACTGGTCGACCTGGTCCAAGCGGTCAGCCCCCCAGAAAGCTTCGGAGTCCACGATGATAAAGGGTGAGCCGAAAACCCCTCGGTTCAGCGCCTCATCGTTGACCGCGCGAACCGCCTGCTTGATATCCTCCGACTGAATACCCTCGGCAAGATGAGCAGGATCAAGCCCGGTTTCAGCAGCGACAGCGACAACGGTCTCGGGAACGGAAATATCCCGGTCATCACGGAAATAGGCACGATACAACGCCTGTGCGAGTCGTACCGCTGCCGCTTGATCTGTCCTGGCAACGAGATAGAAGGCGCGGCAGGCTGCGACCGTGGCGATCGGCCAATGACTCGGAATGGCGAGGGGGATATTCCAGTAACGCGAGAAGCGCTCTATATCGTGTACGGCGTAATCGCCGATGAGCGGAATCGACACAAGCGGCTTGCGCTCGCTGACCTTCATCGCAGCGCCCACCAGAAAAGGGCGCCATAGGACAGATCGTCCGTGTCTGCTTGCAATGCCCTCGATCCGTTCGCTGGCGAGATAGCCATACGGGGAGGCAAAGTCAAAGAAGAACTCAACAGGAGCGGTCATCGGGGGTATTCGGATGGGCAGGCCGCGGCGAAATCAGCGGATGCGTTCAAATGCCATGGCCGTCGCTTCGCCGCCCCCAATACATAGCGATGCGACACCGCGTTTCAGGTCGTATCGCTCCAGTGCGTGCAGCAGTGTCACAATAATGCGCGCGCCGGATGCGCCGACAGGATGCCCCAATGCACAGGCACCGCCGTGAACATTCAGCTTGTTGTGCGGGATACCCAAATCCTTCATCGCAGCCATGGCGACAACGGCAAAGGCTTCGTTGACCTCGAAGAGATCCACCGTCGACACGTCCCATTCCAATGTATCGAGCAGTTTCTGAATGGCAAAAACGGGTGCGGTGGTAAACCAGCCCGGTTCCTGTGCAAAGCTTGCGTGGCCGAGAACGCGTGCCAGCGGCACATGACCGCCTTTTTCCGCATCGGACAGTCGCATCATGACGAGTGCCGCCGCGCCATCGGAGATCGAGCTGGAGTTTGCCGGAGTCACGGTCCCGTCTTTCTGGAAAGCCGGTCGCAGTGACGGGATCTTTTCAATATTGGCGCAAAGCGGTTGTTCATCTGTATCCACCATCACGGTTTCTTTTCGGCCAGGCACCGCAACACTCACGATTTCGTCTCGAAACGCGCCGTTTTCAATTGCCTCGGTCGCGCGGGTCAGGGATTCAATGGCAAAGTCATCCTGGTCTTCACGACTGAATCCGTACCGCTTGACACAGTCTTCGGCAAAATGCCCCATGAGTTTGCCCGGCTCGTAAGCGTCCTCAAGGCCATCCACAAACATGTGGTCCAACAGTTCCCCGTTGCCTAGGCGATAGCCACCACGCGCTTTAGGCAGGAGGTAGGGCGCATTACTCATGCTCTCAAGACCGCCCGACACCAGGATTCGGCCACTGCCAGCCAGGATATGGTCGTGCGCCAGCATGGCAGCCTTCATGCCCGAACCGCACATTTTGTTTATGGTAGTGCACGGGGTGCTCATGGGCAGACCCGCCCCGAGCGCCGCCTGGCGGGCAGGGGCCTGGCGGAGGCCGGCAGGCAGCACACAACCCATCACCACTTCTTCAATGGATTCGGCGCTGACGGCTGATCTCTCGATGGCAGCGGCCACTGCCGCCGCACCCAGGTCGGGTGCGGATACCGGAGCCAGCGCCCCCTGGAAACTGCCAATCGGTGTGCGTGCAGCACCAGTGATGACAATGGGATCATTCTGCATGGCGTCGTCTCCCTCAGACTCCTTCCTTGAACAGTTCACGGCCGATCAGCATCCGTCTTATCTCACTGGTGCCTGCACCGATTTCATAGAGTTTCGCGTCTCTGAGAAGTCGCCCTGTCGCGTACTCATTGACGTACCCCGAACCCCCGAGAAGTTGAATGGCATCAAGCGCCATTTGCGTAGCGCGCTCAGCGCTGTACAGGATGGCACCCGCGGCATCCTTTCGGGTCGTCTGACCACGGTCACAGGCCCGGGCTACGGCATAAACATAGGCTCGACAGGCATTCAGCGTCGTGTACATATCCGCAAGCTTGGCCTGGACCAGTTGGAATGAGCCGATCGGCTCCCCGAATTGCTTTCGGTCATGAACATAGGGGAGCACGATATCGAGACAGGCCTGCATTAGCCCCAAGGGTCCCCCCGATAGCACGACGCGTTCGAAATCGAGACCACTCATCAGGACGCCGACCCCTTTGTTTTCTGCTCCGAGAACCCGCTCCTTTGCGACGGCGCAGTTCTCAAAAATAAGCTCACAGGTATTGGAGCCACGCATTCCCAATTTGTCCAGCTTGGGGCCGGTGGAGAAGCCTTCAAGGCCTTTTTCAATAATAAACGCTGTGATGCCGTGCGCTTTGGCAGCGGGATCTGTCTTCGCATAAACGACCAGCGTATCCGCGTCCGGTCCGTTGGTTATCCACATCTTGCTGCCATTCAGCACGTAGTGATCGCCGGACTTCTCTGCCCGAAGTTGCATGCTGACGACATCGGAGCCGGAGCCATGCTCGCTCATTGCCAGCGCGCCGACTTTGGCCCCGCTGATGAGATCAGGAAGAAACTGGGATTTCTGGGCGTCAGTGCCGTTGCGAAAAATCTGGTTTACGCAAAGATTTGAGTGCGCCCCGTAGGAGAGGCCTACCGAACCGGAGGCGCGGCTTATCTCTTCCATGGCTATTGTGTGCTCAAGGTAGCCCATGCCTGCTCCGCCGAACTTCGGATCGATAGTGACGCCAAGAAGCCCCATGTCCCCCAGGCGAGACCAGAGTTCAGCCGGAAAAGCATTCTCTTGGTCAATCTTTCCCGCCAACGGGGAGATCTCGCGTGCGGCAAACTCCGCTACGCTCTCGCGCAGCAGATCAGCCGTTTGTCCAAGTTCAAAATCCAGTCCCATCGGGTATCCCAAAGGATTCAGCTTCGAAGATTCAAACAATAACAACGGATTCTAGATTGACGTTTACGTAAACGTCAACTAAATTCGCCCTTGTGCAACAGCCCTTAAACCTGAGCGAGACAGGACGTTATGAACCGCAATGACCTGATTCTGGACACCTGCCGCGGCTATTCCCTGGTCGCCAGAAAGATCGAGGGAAAAGACCCTTGTGTGATTTTTCTCGGGGGTTTTCGTTCTGACATGGAGGGGACCAAAGCCCAATATCTCTCTGACTGGTGTAAAAAAAACGGGCGATCTTTCTTGCGATTTGACTACTCTGGACATGGCGTCTCCGGTGGTCGATTCGAGGAGGGCTCCATCGGTCAGTGGACGCAGGATGCGCTTGATGTGATTGGTGAATTCTGCCAGGGGTCATGCGTTCTCGTGGGGTCGAGTATGGGAGGGTGGATAATGCTCCGGGTGGCACTGGCCATCGGGACGCGTGTTCAAGGCCTGCTGGGAATCGCTGCTGCCCCTGATTTCACCCGAGACCTCATCTCCAGAGACCTTAGCGCCGATCAGCAGGCCCAGCTTGCGCGTGAAGGTGAGATCAGATTGACCAGTGAATATGATCCCGACGGTTACATCCTGACCCAACGATTCATGGAGGATGGCGAAGCATGCTGCCTGCTCGACGCGCCCCTGGAGCTCGCCGTTCCGGTCAGACTCTTGCAGGGATGCGAGGACAGAGAGGTACCTTGGCAGACGGCTCTGCGCTTGTCTGAACGACTAAAGGCAACCGATGTTCGGGTGCAACTGCTTAAGGACGGGGACCATCGCTTGTCCCGGCCGGAACAATTGGCACTGATGAGTGACACGCTCACTGAACTGATCCACACCGTCGGTTCTGTATCTGCCAGGACAGCGATCGTTTGAAGGCGCTCGGCGACCCTAGGGGGCATCGGCGTTTAATCTTTTCGAGGCCTTGCACGGTGACCTCTCGTGGGCGCCATGCTAGGATTTGTCCGAATACACGGGAGGCAAGGTGCAAGAACTGATTCAAAGAATTCTTGACGAGGGGGAGCATGTCGGCGGCGGTATCGTCAAAGTTGACAGTTTCTTGAATCACCAGGTGGATCCACAGTTGACCTGGCGAATGGCCAAGGCCATGCATGATGGTTTTGTGGCCAAAGACGTGCGCCGAATTACCCGAGTGCTGACGGCTGAGGTGAGCGGCATTCCTGTGGCATTGCAGGTGGCTGAGCAGTTTGGGGCGCAGATGATCTATGCGCGAAAGAGTCACTCGCGAACCATGACGGGCACCTACTATGTTGCCGAAGCGATCAGCCGGACTCGTGGGACGGCGTCGGAGCTGATGGTGGATCGCCGTTTTCTTAAAGTACAGGATCGTGTGCTGATCATTGATGACTTTCTGGCCACGGGGGCAACCTTAACGGCCCTGTCTAAACTGGTGGGCGAAAGTGGTGCTGAACTGTGCGGCATCGGCTGCGTAATTGAAAAGCCCGAGGAGGGAGGTCGCGACGTGCTCGCCGATCTCGATACGCCGATCATTACGCTGGCAAAAATCCGCTTCGATGAGGATGGGTTGCACGTCACTGCCTGAGTTTTCTGACAGTGAGCAGGCTTTACGAAAAGATTTACGCCCTGGTGAGAGCGATCCCCAGCGGCCGGGTAGGAACCTATGGCCAGATTGCTCGACTCTGCGGGTGCTCTGCCCGCCAGGTGGGATACGCGATGGCCTCGACGCCCTCAGATGAGATACCTTGGCAACGGGTAATCAACAGTCGAGGAGAAATCAGCGCCCGCGCTGATGGTAATGCAGACGAGGAGCAATACCTAAGATTAAAACAAGAGGGTGTGGTGTTCGATACCCGGGGCCGGATCGACCTTGCCGTTTTTCAATGGGCGGGTCCAGATGGAGCCTGGTGGTCCGAGCAACAGTTAGAACCACCCTTGTAGTTTCTGTTCGCAAGCGCTGGACCCAGCAAACGGAAACCTTTGTGGGTTTTGATATTAACGATTCAGCCTAAAGAAGAGCGCAAACCAGGAGAGAGGACCTTGAGAAGTCGACGGAATATTCAGGTGGTCAGCGCCCATGCGGAAGGAGAGGTGGGTGATGTCATTACAGGGGGTGTCCAACCGCCGGCGGGGGATACGTTATGGGCGCAATCGCGCACGTTGGAAAAAGATACTGATCTTCGCGACTTTTTGCTCAATGAGCCACGCGGCGGGGTATTTCGACATGCCAACCTATTGGTGCCCCCGGTAAACCCCAAGGCAGATGCAGCGTTCATCATTATGGAGGCGGAGTTTTTCCCGCCGATGTCGGGGTCAAACGCGATCTGTGTCACCACGGTTTTGCTCGAGACCGGCATCCTGCCCATGCAGGAGCCTGAGACGGTGATCCACCTGGAAGCTCCGGGAGGTCTGGTTAAGGCAACGGCCAGTTGTGCGGATGGAGCAGTCGCTCAGGTCAGAATTCAGAATGTGGCATCTTTTGTGGACCGCCTTGATGCGCCACTTGAGATCGAAGGAGTCGGGACTGTCACAGTAGATACCGCTTATGGCGGAGACAGTTTTTGTCTGGTCGATGCGGGGGCTTTGGGGTTTGATGTGACGCCCGATGAAGCCTACGACATCGTTCAGGTGGGCCGCCAGGTGACTGCCGCCGCGAATGAGCAGTTGGGTTTCAGTCATCCGGATAATCCCGACTGGTCGCATCTATCCTTCTGCATGATGACCTGCCCACCGGTGGACGAGGGAGATGCCTTGATGGGGCGTCATACGGTGGTCATCCAGCCGGGCAAGTTGGATCGTTCTCCCTGCGGTACCGGGTGCAGTGCCCGGATGGCGGCTTTGCATGCGCACGGGAGGTTACAGCCCGGCCAGCGGTTTATTGGCGAGTCCATTATCGGGTCGCGGTTTGATTGCCGGATAGAGGAGCTGACCGAAACGAGCAAGGGGCGTCCCGCAGTCGTGCCTTCTTTGGCAGGCCGGGCCTGGATTACGGGCACTCACCAGCACATGCTGGATCCGACAGATCCCTGGCCTGCGGGATACCGATTGTCTGACACCTGGCCGAAAAACGACTAGAGAGTCCAGAGCCCCGCAGCACCCAGTACCCCGGCACTGTCGCCATGGAGGTTGCGGCGAATAGATGTCTCAAGAGTCGGGTTAAAGACGTACTTTGCAATACGTCGAGGTCCCTCCTCATAGAGTTCCTGAATATTCGAAAGTCCGCCGCCGAGCACGACAGCGTGCGGATCAAGAATATTGATGACCCCTGCCACGGCTTTGCCGAACCGCTCAAGCAGGTTATCGAGTGCTTCTTGTGCGATGGGCTCGTTTTCTCGAGCCTTTGAGATCACTTCTTCCGCGTTAGCAGCGTTTGCCCCCCCGAGACGCTGGTAGTCTGCAAAAAAGCCCGGCCCCGAGAGGTAGGTCTCGATACATCCCTGTTGTCCGCAGTAGCAGGGCGGGCCGTCGGGGTCGAGTGTATTGTGACCCCATTCCCCTGCAATATGCTGAGGCCCGGCGTGCAGGCGCTGCTGCATGACGATCCCGCCGCCGACGCCCGTGCCCATGATGACACCAAATACGCTTGGCATGTCCCGACCCGCACCAAAAAGCGCTTCCGCCAGGGCAAAACAGTTGGCATCGTTTTCAACACGAATCGGCCGGTCGAGACGGGCCTCGAGGTCGCTCTGAAAGGCTGTACCGATCAGGCACTGGGTGTTTGAGTTCTTGATGCGGCCTTGAGCATCTATTGCCCCCGGCGCGGCAATGCCAACTGAGCAGGTTCCACCTGACTCGGATTCCAGTTGAGAGACCAGGGAGACGATCTGATCGATAATCGCGCGATAGCCTTCGGCACGAGGTGTGGCAAGGCGATGCCGGGAGATGACCCTCCCGTTTTTATCGACTAGTGCGCCTTCGGTTTTGGTGCCACCAAGGTCAATACCGATGCGCATATTGGCCGGCCAGCTGACACTGCCGTGAAGAGATCGGGACTTCAGGCGTCCCGATCGAAGGTGATTTGAGCGTAAGCCGAGTGGTTATGGATCGATTCAAAGTTTTCAGCCTCGACGACGTAGCGATCAATGCGCTCATCGTCATTGAGGCGACTGGCGACATCCCGCACCATGTCTTCGACAAATTTTGGATTCTCATACGCCTTTTCGGTGACGAACTTTTCGTCCGGCCGCTTTAGCAGGCCGTATAACTCGCAACTGGCTTCCTGTTCGACGATATCGATGATTTCCTCAATCCAGATCAACGATTTGGAGCGCACGCTGACGGTAACATGCGAACGCTGATTGTGCGCACCGTAGTCAGATATTTTCTTTGAGCAGGGGCACAGGCTGGTGACCGGTACCACCACGCGAACCTCGGTCGAACTGAGATCACCTGAGGATTCGCCGATGAAGGTGACCTGGTAATCCATTAGGCTCTTCACGCCAGTCACGGGAGCTGCCTTTTCCAGAAAAAACGGGAAGGCCATTTCAATGTGGCTTGTGCCCGCATCCAGATGGTCGCGAGTCTCCTGCAGGATAGATCGGAAGGAGTCGACCGAGATTTCCCTCTCATGACGACTGAGGATTTCGACAAACCGGGACATATGCGTGCCTTTGAAATTGTGAGGCAGTTCCACATACATGTTGAAGTTCGCCACAGTATGCTGATCCAAACCATTGCGGTCCTGGATTCGAACCGGATGGCGCAGATCCTTTACGCCAACCTTGTCGATAGTGATGTTCCGGCTGTCTGGACTGCCCTGAACGTCAGGAATCTCAGCCCCGGAGGAATGGGCGTCGTTGGTGTCGAGCATGTTTGGGTCTTTAGTCAGGGGTCAAAGTGGCCGAATTCTAGCCCAGTTTAGGCGCGGGAGCGTGAAGCAACAGACTGCAGAGGCCGCCGGCGCTGGATGGCAGCCTGGATACCCTGCGCGTCCAGACCATATTGACTGAGCACGGCCGCGGGGTCGCCCTGATCCACATGCTGATCCGGCAAGCCAAGGATCAACAGCGGCGTGGCACAGCCCGCTTCGGAGAGAACTTCAGATACCCCAGCTCCGGCGCCGCCGCGAACAGTATTCTCCTCAATCGAGACCAACAAGTCATGGGAGCCTGCAAGATCCTCAATGAGATCTTTATCCAGGGGTTTGACACTTCTCATGTTGGCGACAGTAGCGTCCAGCACCTCGCCGGCTTCCAGGGCAGGCGCCACCATAGTGCCAAAAGCGAGCAGGGCCACGCCTTGGCCTTCTCGGCGGATCTCGGCTTTTCCGACAGGGATGCGGCTCATTGCCTTTGCCTCGGGCACACCCGGCCCCGAACCACGTGGATACCTGACAGCGGCGGGCCCTTCGTGCAGAAATGCACTGTAGAGCATGTTCCGGCATTCCGCTTCGTCTGATGGCGCAAAGATGACCATCCCTGGCACACACCGAAGGAAGCTGAGATCAAAAGCACCCTGGTGAGTCGGGCCGTCAGCGCCCACTATGCCGGCCCGGTCGATAGCAAATGTGACATCCAGATGCTGAACACTGATGTCATGAATTAACTGATCATAGGCGCGTTGCAAAAAGGTCGAATAGATCGCGACGACCGGCTTCACACCATCGCAAGCGGTGCCCGCCGCAAACGTCAACGCATGCTGTTCCGCAATCCCCACATCAAAGTAGCGTTCAGGGTGCTGCTCTGAGAACGGCACCAATCCGGATCCTTCACGCATTGCAGGGGTTATGCCGATCAGTCGTTCGTCGGCTTTTGCCATATCACACAGCCAGTCACCAAAGACCTGGGTGTAAGTCCGGCTGCTTGATTTCTTTTCGACTTTGCCGGTGTTGGGGTCAAACGGCCCTACGCCGTGAAAAGTTATGGGCTGACCTTCAGCAGGGCGGAAACCCTTGCCTTTTTGGGTGACGATGTGCAAAAAGCGTGGGCCACTCATCGCCTTCATGTTCTGTAGAGTCGTCACCAGAGTATCAATATCGTGACCGTCAATCGGTCCGATGTAATTGAAGCCGAGTTCCTCAAACAGCGTACTCGGCATCACCATTCCTTTGAGGTGCTCTTCCCATCGTCGGGCAAACGCCTGGACGGGCGGAGCGGTTCCCAGCACGGTTTTGCTGCCTTCTCGCACGCTGGTATACGCCCTTCCTGAGAGGATGCGGGCGAGATAGTTCGACATAGCTCCGACATTCCGGGATATCGACATCTCGTTGTCGTTCAAAACCACCAGCAGATCTGCGTCCATATCACCCGCGTTATAAAGTGCCTCCATCGCCTGACCCGCGGTTAATGCACCGTCTCCGATAATCGCAACGACCTCTCTGTCATCCTCATGAAGCCGCGCAGCGACAGCCATTCCCAGTGCCGCACTAATCGAGGTGCTTGAATGGCCTGCCCCGAAACTGTCGTACTCGCTTTCGGCTCTCTTTAAAAAGCCTGACAGGCCTCCTGCTTTACGAATTGTCCGCATCTCATCACGGCGACCGGTGAGAATCTTGTGGGGATAGGCCTGATGACCAATATCCCAGACCAGGCGATCTTTTGGGGTATCAAACACGTAGTGCAGGGCAACCGTGAGCTCCACCGCGCCCAGCCCCGGCGCAAGATGACCGCCGGTTTCTGAGGTCACCTCAATCAGAAAGGCGCGTACCTCTTCAGCCAGCGTCTGTAACTCCTGATGGGCAAGCTGACGCAGCGCTTCAGGCGAGTTGACCCGGTCCAGTATCGGAAAGTCAGACGGTGTAGTCATGTGCTGCAAATTCAGGCGATGGGGTTAACGCAAAACACCAACCCTTGATGATAATCCTTTTTAGAGGCTGGAACCTTAGTGGGAACGGCTCACCGTGAATTGTGCCAGGCCCACGAGCAGGGCCGTGTCCATTTCAAGGCCGCCCAATGCGTCGATTGCCTGATCCTTCAGTTCCTCGGCGTACTGACGAGCAGGCGCTTCGCCCAGAATGCTGAGAAAAGTGGGTTGCCCCCGCTCTTGATCCGCGCCCGCAGGTTTGCCCAGGGTGACGGTATCCCCAGTCCCGTCCAGAACATCATCGATGACCTGAAAAGCAAGGCCCAGCGGTTGGGCATAGTTTTTCAGGCAGGCCAGGGTGGCGGAATCGTCCGTAGCGCAAAGACCACCCATCAGGACGGCTGCCTCTATCAGCGCTCCGGTCTTGCATCGATGCATCGTGGCCAGCGTTTCCAGTGTTGGGTCCTGTGAGGTCATATTCAGGTCCAGCACCTGACCCCCGGCCAGTCCCACAGACCCTGAGGCGTTGGCCAGCACGTTCAGCATATCAAGTCGCACCTTTGGGGGAAGGGCGTGCCAGTCGGAATCGCTCAGCACTGCAAAAGCGAGAGTTTGCAGGGCATCGCCCGCCAGGATAGCGGTCGCTTCATCGAAGGCTTTGTGGCAAGAAGGTTTCCCCCGACGAAGATCATCATCATCCATCGCAGGCAGATCATCGTGCACCAGCGAGAAGGCGTGAATCAGTTCTACTGCACATGCCGGTCGGTCCAGAGTATCTTCGGCAACACATAGCGCATGCCCTGCCGCATAGACGAGCGCGGCCCGGTAACGTTTGCCGGCACCGATGCCGGAATAACGCATTGCCTCATGAAGCAGCGCGGGAGAGACTGTTGTGTCCGGGATCAGATCCTCAAGACATTTGTCGATGCGCTGTCGCCATTTTGGCCAGTGGTCGTTCAGAGCCGCGGACTGATTCACGAGCCTTCGTCTTCTGAAGACGTGTCGTGAGCGTCATCCGCTTTTTCCAGCAGTTCCTGTACGCGGAGTTCGGCTTTTTGCAGGCTGTCCCGGCAT
Source organism: Gammaproteobacteria bacterium (assembly GCA_011523045.1). GTDB lineage: Bacteria > Pseudomonadota > Gammaproteobacteria > Arenicellales > UBA868 > UBA868. The sequence goes on from WTHR01000187.1 coordinate 41,091, forward strand.
TGACGTGCAAGTTCCATTCCCCGCTCGAAATCCTTTAGGGAGGTTTCCAGAGGCTGGTCGCCGGCCTCCATTTTCTCCACGATGGTCTCGAGCTCCTTCAGGGATTTCTCAAATTCCCCGACCCTTGAACGCGTTGATTTGGCCATGATGCATCCTTAAAGATCTGTGCCGCGATCGACTGGAGCGCGGGTGAACATCAACTCGGGGAATTCTATCGTAGCCCCACAGTTGTCTCCAATGATCAGCGCGCTGACGGGTGCGATTCATCCATTCCCGTCGGGGCCTTCGTGTATCATCGCCTTGCGCTTCACCCACCGGTCGATTCTTGTCATGGCTGAAAATTACGATGCCTCTGCAATTGAAGTCCTTACCGGTCTCCAGCCCGTGCGTAAACGCCCGGGAATGTACACCCAAACTGACCGTCCAAATCACCTTGTTCAGGAGGTTGTCGACAACAGTGTCGACGAGGCGATTGGGGGTTATGCACACCGTATTTCGGTCACTCTGCATAAGGATGGCTCTGTATCGGTTGCAGATGATGGCAGGGGGATGCCGGTGGATCGGCACAAGGGAGAGAAGGTCAGTGCGGTCGAGGTGATCCTCACGCGGCTGCATGCCGGGGGAAAATTTTCTGACAAGTCCTACACCTACTCGGGCGGTTTGCATGGTGTGGGGGTATCCGTTGTCAACGCGCTCTCCAAGAAGCTCGAGGTGAGTGTCAAGCGTGGCGGTCAGGAGTACCAGATGGCCTTTCGTGATGGCGTACCGATCGCTCCGCTTAAGGCGGTCCGGAAGATTGGCGCACGCAACTCCGGGACCATGGTGCAGTTCTGGCCGGACCCGGTTTTTTTTGATTCCCCAGGCATTTCTGTTGGCCGACTGAAGCGTCTGTTACGCGCGAAGGCTGTGTTATGTCCCGGGCTTCGAATTGATTTCAAGGACGAGGAATCCAAGGACAACAACGAAACCTGGGAGTACGAGGACGGCCTGCCGGACTACCTCTCATCCCAGGTCGCTTCCGCGGAACGGGTGCCCGACCCGCCTTTCGTTGGACACATCGCCCAGCAGGAACAGCAGTTGGATTGGGCGATAAGTTGGCTTGAAGATGATGGAGAGGTCTTCGCTGAGAGTTACGTCAACCTTATTCCCACGCCACAGGGCGGCAGTCACGTGAGTGGATTTCGCACCGGATTAACAGACGCCGTCAGAGAGTTTTGTGACTACCGCAATCTGCTTCCCCGAGGCGTGAAGCTGTCTCCTGAGGATGTGTGGCAGCGCTGTGCGTTTGTGTTGTCGCTGCGCATGAAGGATCCGCAATTCAGCGGTCAAACCAAAGATCGGCTGTCTTCGCGGGAAGCGGCGTCGTTGACCGCGGCGGCAGTGAAGGATGCTTTCAGTTTGTGGCTGAACCAAAATGCCGCCGAAGGGGAGCGTATTGCCGCCCTTGCCATCAGCAGCGCACAGTCACGGCTTCGTACCGCCCGGCAGGTGGAGCGCAAAAAGGCGGCTACCGGCCCGACCCTGCCCGGCAAGCTCGCGGACTGCGCGAGCCAGGATCTTGAGCATACTGAACTCTTTCTGGTGGAGGGTGACTCTGCGGGGGGATCTGCCAAGCAGGCGCGGGACAAGGACTATCAGGCGATCCTGCCTTTGCGGGGGAAAATTCTGAATACCTGGGAGGTTGAGTCCGCTGAGGTCCTTGCGTCGCAATCGGTGCATGATATCGCCGTCGCGCTGGGTGTAGACCCGGGCACTGGAGATTGTTCGGGTCTGCGTTATGGACGTGTCTGCATCTTGGCAGATGCGGATTCTGATGGCGCCCATATTGCCACTCTATTGTGTGCGCTCTTCGTTCGTCATTTCCGTCCATTGGTCGATGCAGGCCGGGTCTGCGTTTCAATGCCGCCGCTGTATCGAATCGATGTAGGCAAACATGTTTTTTATGCGCTTGATGATGCCGAAAAGGATGTCGTTCTCGACAGGATCAAAAAGGACAAACTGCGGGGCACGGTTAACGTCCAGCGCTTTAAGGGGCTGGGTGAGATGAATCCGGCACAACTGCGTGAGACGACTATGGATCCGGATTCCAGGCGCTTGATCGAGTTGACCCTCGATCAGGGAAAGAAGACGGACGCCATGCTGGATTTGCTGCTGGCGCGAAAGCGTGCTGCCGATCGCAAGGACTGGCTGGGTAAGCGCGGCGATCAGGCCGAGGTGGCCTGAGCCGATGCGGCGTTGCCCGCCTCTTTTTTAACGGTCTGAATCTGCCCCGGCGCTGGGGGCTGGTCCATTCCAGAAAGGTTCTTGCCGGGGGTCCCGGATCGTGACTGTCTCCTGCCGGTACGGACGAAATCCTGCCTGCTGGTAGACGATGATCGCTTTGGGGTGGTCCAGATTGCACGTGTTGACGATAAGTTTCTTGGGCTTGTCGGTCCATGCAGCACGAACTGCCCACTCGAGAAACCACGGGCCGATCCCGCTGCCAATGTGCCAGGGCAAAAGCCCAAAGTAGGCGACTTCCGCCTCATCCTCCCGGCGGAAATCAAGCTCGACGTAGCCCGCCGGTTCTCCGCCGCGGTAGAGCACATAAACATGGACTTTTTCGTGGGAGAGAATGTCCTGAAGGTCAGAGTCGCTCATCGCCCGGCGCTCGTACCAGAGCCACGGTTGGCCGACCTGGTTATAAAGGAAGCGGTAAAACGCTAAGGCGGGCTGCTTAACCCGAAATACCGCCAGATCGCTGAGCGGCGGTCTTTTGGGTGTGCCGGTCGGCTGACGCATCATTTGCAGGTAAGTGATGGTGACCTGCAAGGTGCCGTCGTCACGGGGCTTTGGCGTGGTTGCGAAGGAGGAGGGATGTTCTTTCATAAGCTAAGGAGATCAAGGGCTCAGAGGTTTTTGGTCTCGGTGACGGGGGATTCATCGGGGTGGGATTTTCGGTCCACCAGCATGGCGACGCCTCCGATCAGTGACCAGAGAGCAACGTGAACGCGGTGCAGGACCGACAGCGCAACGCCTCGCGTACGCATCACCTGTTCCGCATCGGGAACGCCCGGCAGGGCAGAGGCGCCAAACTTGCCGATCAGTGTTCCGTAGGCGGCTTCCCCGATACCCCAGCCCGCCGGTGCGATGGGGATGCCCTGGATAACGGACGCAACCGGTACGATAAAGAACAGGTCAGCGACGCTGATACCGACGCCCAGGGCCTCGCTCATGCAGAAAAAGCTTCCGACGAGCAGGGTATAGATGACAGGGCTTGCCAATATCCATCCTCCTATGCCCAGAAGATGACCGCGGTAATGCAGCACCGCCGCATCCAGATCGCGGATGATTGCCCCAAGTTTTTCCGGCAGTTTGGCAACCAACGCATCAAAAAAGAGGACTCGGCGCAGCGTCGGACTGATCAGCAAGAAACAGAAAACCAGAACACCGAGTCCCGTTAGCCACATGGTGCTGGCAAAAACCGGGAAACGATCCATTGCGAGAAGGCTGGCGAGACTTCCGACAACGAGCAAAGAAACCACACCCAGAATTCGGTCAACCACAATCGACACAACGGCCGGCACCTTGTCTCCCGAACATCGTCTGACGATATAAACCGCTTTGACCACATCTCCCCCCGTCGCTCCGGGCATTACGTTGTTGAAAAAGAGACCGATCCAGCCAAACTTCTGTGCCTCGATAAACCGAACGCCCAGACCGTTTGCGCGAAGCAGAAACCACCAGCGTGAGTTGATCACCACGATAAAGGTAAAAAACAAAAGAGCGCCCAGAGAAAACAACGCAATGTCGAGATTGCGGATATAGGTGGGCAGTCCGGGAGAGACGAGGATCGTCGTGCCGTCCAGTTGGATTCCTCTTTGCAGATCGATCGCCTCGGATGAGGCTGTCGGCAGGAATTGCAGCGTGTCTTGGTCCCAGGCGCCAACGATACTTCCCTCGACCTGTTCCACCACGACGCCTTGCTGATTCAGCCGGCTGTAACTGTCTATCCAGGTGATGTTGTAGAAAATAACCGCAAACAGTATCCCCACCAGGGTTATCTTCAAGGCAGTCAGAAGAGGCTTCTTAGCGGACATAAATCTGTGCGGAGGGTGTGTCAGCGGGCATGGATGACAAGGCAGGTGCTGGAGTCAGTCTGACGCTCTAAAGATAGAAATACATTAGGTCTGTAGGGAAATTGATACTTCAATTCAGGGGAGAAGATATCTTCGCCAGAGCCCTGAAGATCAGCCTTGATACGATTTTGGCCCGTCGTTCGATATTGTGTAAGATTGCTCATAGGCTCCGACTGTGTTCGCCAGGAGCATTAGTGTCGGCACTTTCATGTAGGAAACTGCTGCAAAGTGTAAAGTATGAAGCCTGTGGCCAACGAGAGACCGCCCGGCGAGCGGCGAATTTTATAGGAATTCTGAATGCATAAAGCACTGGTGATGGAAGTCGATGCTTGCACGGGATGTCATCAGTGTGAGTTGATGTGCTCTTACGGAAAAGTTGGTGCCTTTAACACCGCCAAGTCGGTGATGGATATCACGATCTACGACGGCGGCGCAATCAACGTCCCTTCTACCTGTACTCAATGTCAGGAAGCGTGGTGTATGGTGGTTTGCCCCGTGCAGGCGATTACTGTCAATCCGGCAACGGGCGCAAAAGAAGTTTCAGCAGAAGCCTGTGTGGGGTGCAAGGTGTGTACGATCGCCTGCCCATTTGGTGCCATCAACTATGACCCTGATTCGGGCGTCGTAACCAAGTGTGACCTGTGTGGGGGTGAGCCTATGTGTGTGGAGGCCTGTCCGACGACTGCACTGGCCTATGTGGCAGAAGACAGCACGGGCTATGACAAAATGCGTCGCAGTGCGACGCTTGCTGCCGGGCTTGAAGCGTGAAGCTTGAACCGTAAAGCGAAAAAGAGAAACGAAAAAGGAAAAGCAAGAAAGCATTAGTTGAAAAGACTGAGAAGCTACTGTCCTAGTTGTTATCTAGGAAAGGTTTGCAATTTTGCAATTAAGTATTAAGCGTAACGAGTATGTCTATGGCGGGTCATGAGGACCCATTAAGTCAAATCCAGAGGAGGCGTAAGCAATGAGTTGGACTGGAAATGTTTTGAGAGTGAATTTGAGTGCAGGCACCTGCACCACCGAGCCCACCAATATGGAATGGGCCCATGACTACATGGGCCAAAGAGGCCTGGCGACCAAATACCTTGTTGAGGAGACCGATCCGAAGGTCGATCCGTTGTCCCCGGACAATAAAATGATCTTCGCAACAGGGCCGCTCACGGGAACTATCGCACCTACCTCGGGGCGCTGGTCTGTCGTTTGCAAAGGGCCCCTGACGGGTGCGATTGCATGCTCCAATTCAGGCGGCTTCTTTGGCGCCGAGTTAAAGAATGCTGGTTGGGACATGGTGATCTTCGAGGGCAAATCGGATTCTCCGGTCTATCTCGACATCACTAACGACCAGGCTGAGCTTAAAGATGCCTCCGATTTATGGGGGAAATCTGTCTGGGAGACGGAGACCGCCCTGCGGGACCGACGCGGAGATCCCGATGTGCGCGTTGCGTCGATCGGTCTGGCTGGGGAAAACGGAGCGCTGTACGCTGCTGTTGTGAATGATATGGACCGCGCGGCAGGCCGATCCGGTGTGGGCGCGGTGATGGGATCCAAGCACCTGAAAGCGGTCGTTGTGCGTGGAACAGTTGGCGTCAAGGTAGCCGATCCGATGGCGCTGATGAAAACCTCCAACGCTGCTAAGGAGATCCTTGCAGAAAATGCGGTGACCGGAGAAGGGCTGCCAACACACGGCACGCAGGTACTCATGAACGTTATCAATGAGGTCGGAGCTCTGCCGACGCGTAATGGACACGATGTCCAGTTTGATGGCGCCCATGATATCAGCGCCGAGGCAATGGCCGAGGTGCGGGAGAGCGATGGCCAGGCCAATCTGGTTTCTAATCATGCCTGCTTTGGTTGTCCGATTTCCTGTGCACGGCGATCCAAGATCGACCCGACCCACTTCACCGTGAAAGACAAGCCCCAATATCAGCACGTCAGTGGTGGGCTGGAGTATGAAGCGGCATGGGCGCTGGGCGCGGCCAACGGCATCAATGATCTTGAAGCGCTGACTTATGCCAACTTTGTGTGCAACGAGCAGGGATTGGATCCGATTTCTCTGGGTGCGACGATCGGCGCAGCAATGGATCTGTACAAAGAAGGTGCGATCACCCAAGAAGATACCGGGGGTGTGGCGCTTGAGTTCGGAAACACGGAGGCCTTCGTGGCCATGGTGGAAGCAACCGCTCGCGGCGAAGGGTTCGGTAAAGAAATTGGGCAGGGCTCGAAGCGACTGTGTGAAAAATACGGCCATCCTGAGCTTTCTATGACCGTCAAAGGCCAGGAGTTCCCGGCCTATGATCCGCGCGGTATTCAGGGCATGGGTCTGACCTATGCCACATCAAATCGCGGCGCCTGCCATCTGCGCAGTTACACCGTCGCTTCAGAAGTGCTCGGTATTCCAGAGAAGACTGATCCTTTGGTGACCGATGGAAAGGCCGGTTTGGTCAAGGCCTTCCAGGACGCGACGGCGGCAGTCGACTCGAGCGGAACCTGTGTATTCACCACTTTTGCGCTTTCCGGCGAAGACATTGCGCCGATGGTGGATGCAGCCTGTGAAGGAGATTGGAGCCTGGAGCGTTTCGTCGAAGTTGGTGAGCGTATCTGGAACATGGAGCGCCAGTACAACATCGCGGCTGGGTTCACTGCTGCAGACGATAACCTACCCGAGCGATTGCTAAAGGATGCAGCCAAAACCGGCCCCGCTGAAGGGCACGTGAATCGGCTAGATGAAATGTTGCCGGAATACTACGAGCTGAGAGGCTGGGATACCTCAGGAGTGCCGACGTCGGAGACGCTGAGCCGTCTCGGACTCTGACGCTCAGTCTAAGGTAGATAAAGTTGTAGAACCCCGGGCTCCCGGTGATCCTTTGATTGCCGGGAGCCTGTTCGTTAAATCGGAAGCTAAAACCATGCACTATGTAATCGCGGGCGCAGGGCCCGCTGCTATCGCTGCTGCGGAACATCTGCGGGAACTGGATGCGAGCGCTCAGGTGACGTTGATTGGAGCGCAGGCGCAACCGCCGTATTCACGTATGGCGATACCGTATTTTCTGACAGGCAAGGTAAGCGAGGAAGGGACTTATCTGCGGCGTTCTCAGGATCACTACGAAGCTCACGGGCTGAACCTGATCCATGGAGAGGTGACGGCGGTCGATCCCAAAGGTCGCAGCGTCACTTTGGGGGACGGACAGAAAATCAAATATGACAAGCTGCTGCTTGCGACCGGAGCCGAGCCGATCATTCCTCCGGTGTCAGGAATGGAGGATCCGCGGGTGCAGCAATGCTGGCATCTTGAGGATGCCGAACGGATTATTGAGCTTGCGAAACCGGGTGCCCGGGCGGTACAGGTTGGGGCCGGGTTTATCGGCTGCATCATCCTCGAGTCCTGGGTACTGCGTGAGGTTAACCTCACCGTGGTGGAGATGGGTCCGAGAATGGTGCCGAGGATGCTTGGGGAGAAAGCGGGGGGGTTGCTGCAGTCCTGGTGCGAAGCCAAAGGTGTAACGGTGCACACCAATACCCAGGTGAAAGCGATTGAATCCACACCGGATGAACTGCAGGTCGTGCTCGAGAATGGTGAGACGTGTCCCGCGGATGTCGTGATTGTTTCGACTGGGGTGAAACCCCGGCTCCACTATCTCGAAGGATGTGATATCGATATTGACCAGGGTATTGTGGTGGATGCGCATATGCAGACAAACCAGCCCGATGTCTATGCGGCAGGAGACTGCGCACAGGGCCTGGACTTCTCGACCGGAGAGACCGCGGTGCACGCCGTGCAGCCGACCGCAACGGAGCATGGTCGTATCGCAGCCGCAAACATGGTGGGGAATAACAACCTGCCCTATAAAGGCAGTTTGAATATGAATATCCTGGATACTCTGGGACTGGTGACCTGTTCCTTCGGCGCCTGGGAAGGCGTTGCGGGCGGTGACAGCGCCGAGATGTATAACCCGGATAACCATCAGTATGTGAACCTGCAGTTCAAGGATGACGTTCTGGTGGGTGCAAATTCAGTTGGCTATCATGAACACCTGGGTGTCTTGAGAGGCTTGATAGAAACGCAGATTCCTCTCGGCGAATGGAAGGATCGGCTTAAGGACAACCCTGTGAACCTTGTCGAAGCTTATCAGGGTGTCAATCAGGCGGCGTTGCAGAACGGTTGATCTTCCGCGGTCGATGCGCCATGACCATTACTTTTAAACTCTACGCGGGTCTCAGCGAACACCTGCCGGCTCACGCCCGTCGGAATAGCGCGGAAATTGAGCTACTGCCAGACGAGACGGTTTATCAGTTTATCGATCGGCAGCAGGTGCCTCGCGAGGAGGCGCACCTGGTCCTGGTGAATGGCAGTTACCTGGACGAGGGGCAGCGCGCCACACACGTGCTCACTCAAGGGGATACCCTTGCCATCTGGCCGCCTGTGGCCGGCGGCTGACTAAGCCGTCTGGATCGTAACCCCCGATCACGATGGAAATCCAACGCGAAATGGGCGTCAGTCACGCCGTGTTTTTCCGTTCTCTGGCGCAGCTGCCCGAGGGCTGGGTGCTCGAGACGCGAACGGATGGCGCAACGCTGGGTTATGCGGGAGGCAGGATTGATATCTTGCTGGGAGACGAATGCGAACGCATTCTCGGCCTGATTCGATTGCCCTATACCCCTGCGACCTTTCGCTATACCGGGTTATCTGAAGCGGATCGGGAGAAATTTCAGGCGAGATTCGATCTTACGTTCCAGCGCGGCGGAGGCTGATGATCTTGATAAGCGAGCACGCCTCAACCAGTAAAGCCGTACAGGACAGACTGCATCGACCGTTGCGGGATCTTCGGATCTCGGTGACTGATCGCTGCAATTTTCGCTGTGTTTACTGTATGCCTCGGGAAATATTTGGGCCGGGTTATGCCTTTTTGCCGCGAAAGGATCTTCTGACCCTTGAGGAAATCGCGCGCATTGCCCAGGTCTTCGCAGCGCTTGGCATGCGCAAGGTCAGAATTACCGGCGGCGAGCCTCTGATTCGCCGCAACCTCGAGCACCTGATTGAGATGATCGATGCCACGGAAGGTGTGCAGGACATTAGCCTGACGACGAACGGTTCGATGTTGACCGCAGATCGGGCAGTTTCTTTGAAGCAGGCCGGGCTTAAGCGTCTGACCATCAGCCTCGATGCGCTTGACGACGCCACTTTCAAAAGCATCAATGATGTGGATTACCCAGCTTCGCGAGTTCTCGACGGTATCGACAACGCCCGGGCGGCAGGTTTTTCAGACATCAAAGTCAATGCGGTGGTGCGTCGGGGTCTCAATGAACACGCCGTTTTGGATCTGGCGAAACATTTCCGCCATTCCGGCTGCATTGTGCGCTTTATTGAGTACATGGATGTTGGAGAAACCAACGGCTGGAATCTCGACGATGTGATTCCTGCGGCTGACCTCGTCGACAGGATCGACGCACTGTATCCCCTTGAGGCGGTTTCTCCGAACTATCCCGGCGAGGTGGCCAAACGCTGGCGCTATCGGGACGGTGCCGGGGAAATTGGTTTCATCACTTCTGTGACGCAGTCTTTCTGCGGGGAGTGCTCTCGCGCACGCCTCTCGGCTGTGGGCGAGTTGTATACCTGTCTTTTTGGAACCCAGGGCCACGATTTGCGCAGCCTGCTACGGTCAGGAGCAGATGACGCTCAACTGCTCCAAGCGGTCAGTGGGATATGGCAGAAGCGAGAAGACCGGTATTCAGAGCTTCGGGCGACAGCGACGAAAGTGCCGGTGACGGGTCAGGCCAAGGTCGAGATGTCGCACATCGGCGGATAGACGGGTCGGCCAGAACCCCTCTCGTCAGGTGTAATCCGGTCGAGCACCGCATGCCGGACAGTCGCCGTTTCTCGGCAGGTTAATCATTTGCCAGTCCATTGCGATCCCGTCGAATACCATTACCCGTCCCCGCAAACCGGGCCCTGTTTTCAGGAGCACGTTAAGGGCTTCCAGCGCCTGCATGGTGCCAATCACGCCGACAATCGGGGCGATGACGCCCTCCATGGCGCAGGTGGCTGCCTCAACTCCAGTATCTGGATAGAGACACCGGTAGCATGGACAGTCAGGGTCCCGAGGGTCAAAAGTGGCAATCTGACCTTCCCACCGAATTGCCGCTCCTGAGACAAGAGGCGTGCCCATTGCAATGCATGCTTCGTTGAGGGCAAATCGCGAAGGAAAATTATCGGTACAGTCGAGAACGACGTCGGCTTCGCCAACCTGTTGCAGCAGTTCCTCGCCTTCCAGTTCGTAATCCACCGCCTTAACTGCACATCGGGGATTCAGGTTTTCGATTGAGCGCTGGGCAGACGCGGCCTTCAGTTCGCCGACAGAGTCAAGATTATGGATGACCTGTCTTTGCAGATTGGATTCATCCACACGGTCAAAGTCCGTAATGGTGAGGTGTCCGACCCCAGCACTGGCAAGGTAGAGCGCGACCGGCGAGCCCAGCCCCCCCATGCCGATAATCAACGCCCGGCTTGAAGACAACTGCTCCTGGCCGTCAATCCCGACCTGCGGGAGTTTGATTTGCCGGCTGTAGCGTTCCTGGTCAATGGGGTCCATGAGTTTCTGTCCGGGGACCGTGCCTGCTCTCAAGGATACAAGGGTGGCGCTCAGTATAACGACAAGCTCTTTGCAGACAGGTCAGAGGATAATCTCAAAAACCCGGTAAGCCGTTTCTGACATGCCGAGTTTCCGGTAGACCTCTTGGGCACCGCGGTTATCTTTTTCTACGTAAAGGCGAACCCCCGCCGCATCACCGCTCTGTTTTGCGAGGGAGATCACGTTGTCGTAAAGCAGGCGAAAAATTCCCTGTTTGCGCGCTGAGGGCACAACATAAACACTCTGAATCCACCACAGATTGCCGTTGCGCCAGTCACTCCACTCGTAGGTAATCATTAAAGAGCCAACTGCCTCTCCATCGGAGCGAGCGACAAGGTAGAAGCCGCGGCGATCGTCTCTGACGACGGCCGCCACGCCGGCGTGTACGGTTTGTGGATCCAAGGCCAGATCCTCCGTCTCGGCAGCCATCGCAATGTTAAACTGCGTGATCGCTGCCACATCTTCAGTGGCGGCCCTACCAACGGCAATACTGCTAGAAGACACGACAGGACGAGTTCCGGTTGTTCTGATTCGGGATCAAGGTCTGTGGAGGAATCATTTAGATGGCACAAGGTGGAGACAACCGCAAGTTTAGCAAAGCCGCATTCATCGGATTGGGTGTGATGGGTTATCCGATGGCGGGGCATCTGGCAAAAAACGGGTTTGAGGTCACCGTGTATAACCGCACGGACTCCAAAGCCAAGAAATGGGTAGAGGAATATGGGGGGAAGAGTGCGCCCACCCCGGCGCTTGCCGCTGCCGATGCCCAGATCGTGTTCGCCTGCGTCGGGAACGATGACGATGTACGGGCTATCAGCACGGGATCAGATGGGGCATTCTCAACGATGATGCCCGGCACCATCTTTGTTGACCATACCACTGCATCAGCGGAAGTCGCCAGGGAGCTTGCTGCCGAG
>WTHR01000031.1:0-3109 GCA_011523045.1 Gammaproteobacteria bacterium
AGACGCAGAACTTCGCCCGCCAGCAGCCAACGGCCGCAGGCGAGGGTAAAAGGATCAACGGCGCTCAATCGAATCAGTAACGCATCCGGCGATAACGCGAGCACCCCTGCCAGGGTTAACCAGAATCCTTTTCGGTAATCATCCGTCAAAAAGAAAACCTCCTCATGGTGTGACGGTCCGTTTATCCGGCGCGCTGTCAACCACTGACCTCTTCCTGACTCTTGATAAATGCCTCGACACCCTCAGGAGGTACCGGGCCTGCCTGTACCGCTTTAAGCTTTCCGCCGGGAGCATAAAGCAGGAAAGTGGGCGTGCCTCTTAGCGCTTGACCGGTCTGCTGATAAAAAAATTCAGCAACGTCCTGCCCTTCACCCAGCAGATTTGGGAAACCCGCCCCGTGCTCCTCGGCAAAAGCCCAGGCCTCCATAACCCCGGCCGATCCATCAAGTGAGATGCCGAGCACTGTCAGCTGCCCGTCCTGATGACGATCATGCAATTGGGCATATCCGGGCATTTCACTCGCACAGATCGGGCAGGTCCACGACCAAATCATCACTACCAGCCAACGATCCTCTGGCACATAGTCGGAGTAATGTGCTGCTTCTCCTTCGAAATCTGTAAAGCTACCATTGCCGAGTACGCTCTGACTCAGCCCCATCAGGAAGACCAGCCCCAACACCGCTCGGACGATGCTCTTCGATGACATTCTCACGCTGGCTCAGCCTCTTTTTTGTCGGTGTCGCTCCGATCTTGTTTAACCAGCAGGATGCCCAGGACCACCAAGGCCATCCCGATAACCGATTTAATAGTCAAAGTTTCACCGAAAAGCGGCCACGCAATCAGCGCGGTGACAGGTGGAACCAGAAAGAACAGGCTGGCGACCTGCGTCGCTGCCTGCGCGCGAACCAATAACCACAACAGCGTCATTGCCCCTAACGACAGCACGACCACCAGCCAGCCCAGAGCAAAAATGAATTCTCCAGTCCAATCAATCTGTCTCTCTTCCAGCGCACCGGCGATCAGGACCATAAACAAGGCCGCTGCCAGAAACTGGATGCAGGACCCTGTCAACAGGTTCATCTGTGCGCAGTACCGCTTCTGATAAATCGTCCCAAGACTCATCCCCATCACCGCCACCACGCAAAGCGCTACACCGGTCAGCGTGCTGTCAAGGTCGTCGATATAACGCCATGAGACGAGTGTCACGCCGACTGTGCCGATCACGAAACCACTCCATTGCCGAGCCCGGACGATTTCCCCAAGGATCGGGCCCACCAGCACAGCGGTCAATACGGGCTGCATACCCACAATCAGGGCGCTATCTCCCGCCGTCACCCCAAGACTAATTCCCCCGAAAATACCGCCCAGATAAATCCCATGGACCAACAAACCCACCGCTGCAATGTGGGCTTTGTCCTTGTGATTGTCCGGCCATGAGGCTTTGGTTATCCATGCCACCACCGCCAGGATCATTGCCACCGCGAGAAACCGAATGGCAAGGAAGGTGGCAGGCTCCGCATAGGGCAACCCCATCTTGGCTCCGATAAATCCGGTGCTCCAAAGCACGACGAACAACGTTGGCGCACCCATAAACAGAAGGTTTGATGGTGCGGCGGAAAAGATTTTCTTTGCAGACAAAAACAGGGTTTCGATAAAATCAGGCAGTGCGTAGTCTATTGCAAGATCTGACTATCCGCAGGTCGACGCCTGTTGTGATTGGCGATGGCGTCGGTTTTTCGGCCTTCCCCCTAATCATCGGAATCTTCGAATGAGCGATAACCCGTTTGTCAGCGTCGTAACGCAGGACACTTTCTCTGATCAAGTCGTTGAAAGCTCGAAGACAACGCCTGTGCTGGTGGATTTCTGGGCGGAATGGTGTGGACCGTGCAAAATGTTGATGCCGATTCTGGATAAACTTGCGCTGGAGTATGAGGGGAAGTTTCGCGTCGCCAAAGTGGATACCGAGACCGAACAGGAACTCGCGGCCACTCACGGCATCCGCAGTCTCCCCACCGTCCGCATGTTTCGGGATGGTGTCGCGGTGGATGAATTTATGGGCGCCCTGCCGGAAAGCGGTGTCCGGGAATTTATTGAGCGTCATCTTCCCAGGGCGGCAGATGACCACTTGGCCCATGCAGCGGCGCTCGCCGGTGAAGGAGATCTGCCAGGCGCGATCGCACTTCTGAAAGAGTCGCTGGAGGCTGACCCCGACTACCTCAAGCTCCGTCTAGCACTCGCATCCTACCTGCTCGAGGCCGAAGAGGCCGCAGGGGCCGCGGAGCTGCTTCGGAGCCTTCCCCTGGCCGCCACTCAGGATCCCCACACCAAGCAGCTTCGAGCGCGCATAGAACTTGCCCTAAGCGTAGATTCGGCTATTGATACCGAAAGCCTCAAGCGTCGCGTCGAACAGGCACCAGATGACCTTGAGGCCAGAATCACACTGGCCCAGAGCGCATTGCAGGATCCAGATCAACTTGAACCAGCGATGACTCAGTTTTTGGATATCATCCGGCTCGATCGAGGTGGCGAATTCGCCCAAAAAGCCCGGGCGACCCTGCTGCAGGTGTTTCAAACTCTCGACCCGCAAGATGATCGGGTGAAAAGATGCCGAAGGGAACTTGCGCAGGCGCTTAACTGAATTTGAGATCTGACTACCCTCTCGGGTGATGACTGGCGTGCAGCGTCTGCAGTCTCGCCTTGGCAACATGAGTATAGATCTGGGTGGTCGACAGATCAGCATGGCCCAGCAGCATTTGCACACTGCGAAGATCGGCCCCGTGGTTTAAGAGATGCGTCGCAAACGCATGACGCAGCGAATGCGGCGAGAGGGACGAATCGATTCCGGCAGCTGCGCTGTATCGCTTAATCAGTTGCCAGAACGCCTGTCGCGTCATCGGCTGACCTCGCCGTGTCAGAAATACCGCCCCGCTTTTCTGCTCACCGAGCAATGAAGGCCGAGCACCCTTGAGATAATCTCCAAGTCGGCTCGTCGCCTCGTCGCCAAGGGGCACAATTCGCTCTTTGCCGCCTTTCCCGGTGACCCGGACCAATCCTGTGGTGAGATCCAATTCGTTCAGCGCAAGTGCCACCAGCTCTGACACCCTAAGAC
>WTHR01000031.1:3119-16503 GCA_011523045.1 Gammaproteobacteria bacterium
TTGCCCGGTCGCGCACGCCGAGAGTCGTCTCAGGAGGCGCAGCCAAAAGTTTTTCTACACTGGCTTCAGTGATGGATTTCGGCAGGGGTCGACCCAGGCTCGGTGAGCGAACATCCGCCGTCGGATCCTCCCCAATCAACCCTTCACGGAGGAGATAGCGATAAAACCGGCGCAGGGTAGAAAGCCGCCGAGCGGATGATCTGGGACTCAGCCCCTGGCGGACATTCGCCGCCAGATAGCCGAGCAATTCCGCCCTGGTCACTGCGTCGAGAGGCAGTTTCTTTTTGCCTAACCACCCTTCAAACGCCGCCAGGTCAGCCCGGTAGGCATTCAGCGTGTTTTCACTCAGCCCTGACTCCAGCCAAACTGCGTCCAGAAACTGCTCCGACAACAGGGAGGCTGTCTGATTTTTGGTTTTCACGGCGAGAGGTCGCGCTTTCGGTGGTGCTCAATCTGGGCAAGACGATATCGCAGCTTTGCCTGCATCTTGGGGTCTGGAGAACTTCCCAAGAGCCTGTTGTAGACCTTGGCTGCATCATCATAGAACAAGGCGGACTCGAGTGCCTGAGCAGCCTGGTACAACGCACTTTTTTCCCAGAAAGGGTTGCGCTCCCCCGCGAGTCGGGCCGACTCCAAATAATGGGCCGCCGAGAGCGCGAAATCACCGATTTCATAAAAAGACTGCGCCGACCAGAAAAATAATTCCCGGCGGTGCCCATCTGTTTGCGCCAGCGGTGCAGCGACTTCAAAGAGTTTCAGAGCCAGGCGGTGCTCACCGATAAACTGCAGATCAAACATGATTTGCATTACCCGGTCCAAACTGTCGGGAGTGATCTGCTGAATGCCAGCCAACCACTCTCCAAGTTGGTGCGCCCCCTGACCGGCTTCTCCTCCCAAAATCAATATCCGGGCCGTACGCACCGTCCACGCACCATGATCAACTCCAGTTGGGGGTCCGTCCATCAGCGACTGCAAACGCGCGGCCAAGGGCAAGTCATTCACTCGCAGTGCTTCGTCCACGAGGAGCATGATTGCCTCGGGGTGAAGTTGCTTCAGATCAACACCCAGGGGGCCGTCGATGAAAAAAAATGTGATCAACCGATTCAAGCCCTGCTCAATCAGGTGGTGAATCAGCCAAAGTGTTATGGCATCTGACGATGTGCGGTCACGTGCCAGACGCAACAGACTTACCGCAACGGCTCGGCGCCCGACATCACTTTGGGAATCGGGCCGGTTCAAGTACCTCGTGATCCCCTCGAGGTTATTGAGCGACAACTCTGCTTCGCCAATCAGGGGCTCAGCGAGTGCTGAGTAGGTTTCGATGAGCCGGCCCGGCGCATCAAACTGGATCAGTGGCGGGAGTTCAACCGGACTTTGAACCAGCGCCTCGAGAGCGAGTACCCGGGTATCCGCAAATTCGAGAGCATTGGCGATCTTCACGATCATGGCCGACCGCAGGGCTGCGACACGCCTGTCGTCGGCGGGAATCTTTATTTCGCCGATTTCGATTAAGGCTGCCCCCGAAGAAAGCGTTTCATCCATCCACCGTGCATACACCTCCCACAACCTTGCCTCAACGGAGGACAACTCATTCAGCACGGTCGCAGCCTCTGCAGACTCACCCGAGGCCAACAAAACCATGCCGAGCAGTTTCCGCCAGGAGGGCTGATCTGGAGAATATTGAATCTCTACATCGCGGGCGGCGCGCAACGCCTCTGGATAGCGACCTTCATGAAAGTCAGCGCGCACGATTCTCTCCAGGATCTGCTGGTGAATACCTGTATCCCCAGCTACTTCCTCGGCCAGGGCCTCAAATACCTTTCGCGCTTCATGAGGCTTGTTGGCGCGAAGCAGGATGTCCCCCAGCCGAAGCCCAAGTTCGACGCGAAGCGCTCCTTGCGCTTTCTCGAAGGCGCCTGCGATCTCGTTTGTCAGTTGGTTCAGCTGAGCCTGGCGCTCCAACAGGTACCAACGTCGGCGCTGCCGGTCCCTCGGATCTGATTCGGGAACG
This sequence comes from Gammaproteobacteria bacterium, assembly GCA_011523045.1. Classification (GTDB taxonomy): domain Bacteria; phylum Pseudomonadota; class Gammaproteobacteria; order Arenicellales; family UBA868; genus UBA868. The sequence continues at coordinate 5,131 of WTHR01000031.1, forward strand.
AGCAGAGGATCCGCCAGAAGATAGAGTCCCAATTCATCGAGCTGCTGACGCTGTAATTCAAAAAGCGTCTGCTCATCGAGTCTCAACAGAAACTCAGGTTCTGACCGACGGGATTCTTCTGAATTCAGCCCTGTCAAAGGCTGCAGGGCGTCTTCCCTCTCAAGGAAGGTGTCGAAGTTGAGATTTAACGAAGGCGTCGAATGAGTGTCTGGCTCGATAGAGACAGGTATGGACACAGCATCTGAAGTCGGGACCGACTGAGCATCGGCAGCGGTCAGTGAAGAAGAGAGCAGGAGCGCTGCCGCCGCCACGAAACATGGGGTTCGTCGAAGAAGATTACAAAGGGCTGCCCCGGTACTTGCGGGAAGTGGCCGGGACAAACCCGGCCCGGCCGATTCAGTGCGCTGACAGATAGTCACCGGAGATTCAGGGATACACCCCCAAGGATCAGGGACTGCATTCGGCCCGCGGTTGCAGGCGTAAATGCAAACCCCACAATCGAATCAGGAAATCTTCTCTCGAATTCGAGCAGATTTTCCGGTTCGGCCGCGAAGGTAGTAAAGCTTGGCCCGGCGTACAGCACCACGACGGCGAACTTCTATATCAGCGACCAGAGGACTGTGGGTCTGAAATACCCGCTCAACCCCCTCCCCATAGGAAATTTTTCTAACGGTGAAGGAAGAGTTCAGACCCCGATTCTTGCGGGCAATGACAACCCCCTCAAAAGCCTGAAGCCGCTCACGCGAACCCTCTTTGACCTTGACCTGCACACGAACTGTGTCTCCTGGCCCAAAGTCGGGAATATCGGTTTTGATCTGCTCGTTTTCGAGCTGCTCGATAATGTTAGTCATCACGAACTCTCCTGTCCTTTTAACTCTAATTGTGCCTTAAATTCCTCTAGAAGAAGACTTTCTTCTTCACTAAGTTCCCTTTTTTCCAGTAAGTCTGGTCTACGAAGCCAGGTCTGGCCCAGAGCCTGCTTCAGCCGCCAGAGACGGATCGCTTCATGATTTCCGCCTAAAAGCGTTTCTGGCACCCTGTGCCCTTCAAATTCTTCTGGCCGAGTGTAGTGCGGCCAATCCAGCAAGCCGGACCCGAATGAATCCTCCTGGGCCGATTCCTCATTCCCCAGGACACCCGGTAAATACCTTACCAACGCTTCTATCAATACCATTGCGGGCAACTCTCCACCCGCCACAACATAATCTCCTATCGATACTTCCTCATCGACTTCCGAGTCTAGAAGCCGCTGATCAATTCCCTCGTACCTTCCTGCCAGGAGCACCAGGGCTGGCTCTCCCGCAAGGCGCTCTACAGTAGCCTGACTCAGCGGCGACCCTTGTGGACTCAGGCCGATGACCTTGCCCCCAGAGGCCTGCCGGGCTTCGCGGATTGCCGCAGCGAGCGGCGGGGCCTGCATCACCATTCCCGGCCCTCCCCCGTAGGGTCGATCATCTACGCGGCGATAACTATCCTCACAGTAATCCCGCGGATTCCAGAGATGAAGTTCCAGAATCGAACGCTCCCGTGCAATTCTCGCAACCCCGAACTCCCCGACGGCCGAGACCAGGTCGGGAAAAATGGTGACGATGTCTATTCGCATAACTCATCTACCAGCCGCCACCAGTATCCACCCCGCTTTTGAACCAGTCCGCCTATTTCCCTCTCTTCCTCTGACCCCTATTCCTCTACTCGTCTACTCCTAAAACTTCTCACGAGGTCGCGACAATCTACAAAACTGCCTCGGTCAGAACGCTGCATCCCAGTCAACGATGATCCGGCCCTTCTCGAGATCCACGTCATGAATCCTTTCCGGCACATATGGGATCAGGCGATCTCTTTCGGATTTAACTACCATAACGTCGTTTGCACCGGTTTCCAGCAAATGATCCACGGTGCCCAACCGCTCACCTTCAAGATTGAGAACGGTCAAACCCTCGAGTTGAAACCAATAAAACTCTCCATCGTCCGGTGGAACCAGCCACTCAGGTTTTACAGCTATCTCTAGACCGACCAACGAAAGCGCCTGATCGCGATCGCCACACTGTTCCAGTTGTGCGATCACGCCTTTCCCGTGACGCTGCCCTGCTATCAGCGCAACCTCTTTCCAACTGCCCACTCGACCGACCAGCCAACGCGGATGGTCAAGAATGCCGCCCCGCTCGCGGGAGTAGTCGAATACCTTGACCCATCCTTTAACCCCAAAAACCCCATTAATTTTGCCCAGAACCACCGGGCAGATCTCCAGATCAGGCATGACGTCCTGGCGGCATGCAATCTACTGATGGGGGATCCGACTGTCTTTGGCCCCTGGTTACCCTGATAGGAGCCGAGGACTCTACTGTTTGAGGAAAGACGCGACCCGCTCTGAAGGCTGTGCACCCTGGCTGATCCAGTACTCCGCACGGTCTCGATCCAGCCTCAGGGATTCTTCGCCCTTGGCCGCCATCGGATTAAAAAATCCGATTCGTTCGATAAACCTGCCTCGCGGTTGCCGCCGCCGATCGGAGACGACAATGGAATAAAAGGGCCGCTTTTTCGAGCCGCCTCGGGCAAGCCGAATGGTTACCATCTGTACAATCCTCTAAAAATTCGCCAAACCATTCAATTTTAGCATAGAAATTGAGTCTTCAATGCCGCAAGGGGGTTTTTATTGAAGCATGGAGGGCCCGCCGCCGGGGAATCCGCCTCCCTTCATCTGCGACATCAGCTTTGACATTCCCCCTTTGCCTTTCATTTTTTTCATCATTTTCTGCATCTGGGCAAATTGCTTAAGCAGTCGATTCACTTCCTGTACCTGGGTACCGGACCCCGCAGCAATCCGCCGTTTTCGTGACCCCTTGATGACCGCTGGAAAAGCCCGCTCCCCTGGGGTCATTGAATTAACAATCGCAATAAGCCGTGCCGTTTCGCCGCCCCCCATCTGTGCCCGCGCCGCCTGGGGCAAAGATGCCATACCGGGGATTTTTTCCATCAAGCCGCCCAGCCCGCCCATTTTCTCCACTTCCTGGAGTTGGTCCCTGAAGTCCTCCAGATCGAAACCCTTGCCTTTTTTGAGCTTCTGGGAAATCTTTCGGGCTTTTTCTTGATCGACGCTGCGCTGCACCTCCTCAACCAGGCCCACCACATCGCCCATCCCAAGAATTCGAGACACAACCCGGTCCGCATGGAACACCTCGAGCGCTGACGCGTCTTCGCCAACTCCGAGGAACTTAATCGGCTTGCCGGTGACCTCTCGCACTGAAAGCGCAGCCCCGCCCCTGGCGTCACCGTCGGTCTTCGTCAGGATCACACCGGTCAGTTCAAGAGCCTCGTTGAATGCGCCCGCGCTTTTAACAGCATCCTGGCCTGTCATACTGTCCACCACAAACAGTGTCTCAATCGGGTCGACTGCCGCATGCACGGCTTTGAGCTCAGTCATCATTTCGCCATCGACATGAAGACGGCCCGCTGTGTCCACGATGACCACGTCGTCCGAACGCACCCGAGCCTGTGACATAGCATGTTGTGCGATGCTGACCGGGTCTGTCCCTTCTGAAACAAAACCTACGCCGTTTTGTTGCGCCAACTGGGAGAGTTGCTCAATGGCGGCGGGCCGGTACACGTCAACACTGCACAGGAGCACCTGCTTCTTTTCGCGTTCTTTCAAGAAACGGGCGAGTTTGGCAGCGGTGGTGGTTTTTCCCGCGCCTTGCAGTCCCGCAAGCAGAATGACCGCCGGCGGGGTTACTGAAAGATTCAATCCAGCAGTCTCGGCCCCCATCAGGGCAACCAGTTCATCATTAACCACTTTGATGACCGCCTGACCCGGACTGAGGCTCCCCAGCACGGCCTGCCCTACTGCTTTTTCCCGAACACGATCAAGAAAACTCCGCACTACCGGCAGCGCCACGTCGGCTTCCAGCAGTGCAATCCGCACTTCGCGCAACGCCTCCTTTATGTTCTCCTCGCTAAGGCGGCCACGACCGGTTAACTCCTTGAAAGTGGCTTGCAGCCGATCTCCTAACTGGGTAAACATTTTTCTCGCTGAGCAATAAGTGATGGACTTGGGGTTGAAGCCTACCAATACCTGAGGAAAGCTGTGATTAGGCTAAAATCGCTTTCTGAAAAAGCGACAGCACGATTTTACACGCTGGCCCTCTCTTGCGCTTAGCGTTACCTGGCCCTTATATCCACGCTACCTGACTATGATCCCAGTTTTCAGTCTGACGGCCATGTTTTTGTATGCTGGTGCCTGGGCGACTCTGCTAAGGTCCCTCACTGCCGATCCGGCGACAGGGCAACGCAAAAGATTCGACGTCCTGCTGGCTTATCTTGCCGTAATGGCTCACGGCCTTTTGCTGGCGCCGACGCTGGTGTTTACAACCCAAGCCAATCTGGCACTTGGCAGCACCCTGTCCCTGATTGCCCTGATCATCGCACTTTTGTTTCTTGCCGCGCGATTGTTCCAGCCAGTGCAGGGCTTGGGAATTCTGATTTATCCATCCGCTTTCATCGGCGTCGGATTGGGCTGGCTGCTGCCAGGACCCATTTATTCTTCTAACCTTGAAGGGGTAAGCGGTCTTCTGCACATCGTTGGCGCGGGCCTGGCCTACGCATTGCTGAGCCTCGCACTTGCCCAGGCGATCCTTCTTCACTTTTACGATCGAGACCTCAAGCAAAAACGCAGTGTGGGACTCTTTCGATCTTTTCCTCCGATCCTGACCATGGAAAAGATTCTTTTTCAACTGATCTATCTGGGCTTTGGCCTGCTTACGCTAACCCTGTTAAGCGGCGCATTATCTTCCGGGCAGATGTTCGGACAGGCATTTTTGTTTAATCACCACACCGTCCTTTCTTTTTTAGCCTGGATCAGCCTCGCAGCACTGGTACTTGGTCGATTGGTTCTGGGTTGGCGCGGAAGAACCGCTGTGCTTTGGACAGGAGCCGGATTCTTTCTGCTCGGCGTGGGATATTTCGGAACCCGCTTTGTACTTGAGGTATTGCTCACCGCCTGATGGATTGATCGGTGTCCTCGACCCTAAATTCCAATCCGATCGAGAAACCCATACCACCCGACTGAGGCGGAGAGGAACCAGGGTTTCCCGTAGTACAGCGGTCGGGTTCGAAAAGGGAGATCAGAAAGAACACTTCGACCCTCATCGAGTCCCAACACTTGTTGGCCCAGTCGGGTGCCGAAATAGCTCGCGAGGGCAACGCCTGATCCGCAGTACCCCATTGAGTACCAGATTCCGTCATGGCGCCCCAAATGGGGCATGTGTTGAAACGTCCATCCGACAAACCCCATCCATGAGTGGCTGACTTTTGCGTCGCGCAACTGAGGAAAAATAGTCGTCACGTGGTCGTGAAGCCGTGGGGCACTGATCCGCGGATTGGTTTCGTTCAGCGATACACGGCCCCCAAAGAGTAATCGCCGACCATCGGGTGACAAACGGTAATACACGACGATCCTTCGCGTGTCGACAATCATCCGGTCGCCCGGAATCAAAGAACGCGCCGCCGCTTCGCCGAGATCCTCTGTAGCGATCATGTAAGTGCCAATCGGGAAGACACGCCGTTGCTGCCAAGGCGTGAGTCGACTGGTATAACCGCTCGTCGCGACTACCACCTCTCCTGCTCGAACACGGCCGCGATCTGTGTCAACGGCGAATCCAGCGCCATCGCGACTTCGCTCAATACGCGTAGCCCGGGTATGACCAACGACACTTGCACCGCTTTCCAGAACGCTGTTAAGAATTCCCTGATGATAGGCTGCAGGATCCAGAGCGGCATGCTGACTCTGAACCAGTCCGCCGTGATAAAAATCGGTATCAATCTCAGCCGACTGCTCCGAACGCGGCACCATAAATGCCTCCATCTCAAGGCCTGGCGGCTGGGATGCCAATTTCTGGGCAAGCTTGTCGTAGTGCCGTGCAGTGTGTGCGCCAAAAAACCTGCCGCAGACACGGTAGTCGCAATCGATTGCCTCATTCTGGATGAAATCGCCGATCCACGACAGCGCCCGCTGTCCCTCGCGATGCACTTCAAGAGCCGTTTCACGCCCAAACTCTTTTTCAAGGGAGGCGTAATCGGGCTTGATACCCGTCGATACCTGCCCCCCGTTTCTCGAACTGCAACCCCAGCCCGGCTCGGCTGAATCAATGACGAGTGTCGATCGACCACCGCGGGCGGTCTGAAGGGCGGCACACAACCCTGTATACCCTGAGCCAATAACCAGCACATCAACTGATGCTGGAAGGGGCGTGGGCGCACCCACGGGTCTTGGTGTTCGCTCCCACCAAAACGGTTGTTCGCGGTAGTCCGGAGAAAAAAGGCGACTGGAGTGGTTATTCATTAGCCAGTTCCTGAATCAAGAAAAATCAGCAAGACTGCTGACCTGATAGTCTGCCCCTTCAAGCCAATTCGAAGCGATCTCGACTCCCCAGCCGGGGTTATCGCTCACATGGACCTGCCCATCACTTACAGTGAACGGCGACTCGACAAAGAGGCCATCCTGCCAGGGATAGTAATCCAGGCCCTCAATAGAGAATTCAAGATATTTCCCCGCATTGGGAATCGCCCGCAAAAGGTGCATGGTAAACAGTGTCACCAAAGAGAGATTCGCACAATGCGGGGTACATGGCAGGTCTTTTTCGGCCGCCATTTCGGCCACCTGCATAGCGCGAAGCATTCCCCCCACGTAGCAGACGTCCGGCTGCACAATATCCACCGCCCGCATCTCAATCATCCGCCGCCAGGTTGAAAGATCACAATCCTGCTCACCGCCCGTGACATCCACAGAGAGGGCCTCAGTAACTTCGCGCGTTTGTTCAAGCTCCCAGTATGGGCAAGGCTCTTCAAAGTGCTCAACACCCCACTCTTCCAGCAAGTGCCCCACCGCAATCGCCCTCTTTGGCGAAAATCCGCTATTGGCATCAACCAGAAGCGAGACGTCATCTCCGAGTTGACGTCTCACGGCCGGCACGATGGTCTCTGTTCGTCCTGGCCATTCATCGATGTCGTGACCACATTCGGCCCCGACGCGAAACTTGAACGCGTCAAACCCCCACTGATCCCGCAACTGACTTAATCGTTCAGCCTCCGCTTCAGGTGTGATGTCACGTCGCATGCTGGAGCCGTACGCGCGCAGAGCACCCGGTGAACCGCCCAACAATTCGCAGACGCTCTTTTCGCAAGCCCGGCCCTTCCGATCCCAAAGGGCGGTTTCGAGCCCGGCTAATGCCCGCCGAAGATAAGACCCGGGGAACTTATGTTCACGTTCCGGAATATCTCTTACCAAATCACCGATGTCGTCAGCCGATTTTCCCAGGGACCAGGGCACCACCTGGCGATGCAGCACCTGCGCTGTAATGTCGGCGTTATAAGGGGAGACCTGCCCCCATCCAATACTGCCGTCGCGGCAGGTCGTTCGGACGAAAGCAAGGTACTCTCGGCTGAAGGTCTCGACGCGTTCAATAATCGCGCCATCATTCAATTGCGTCATAGGGCGGCCAGTCGGCTAAAGCGGATCAACTCACCGGCTATTTTCACCCAAAGTGCCTGTGTTGCCCAACAAGTCAACTCCAGACTGAGGCAGGGTCGGCAGGAATCAGTAAGCGCCGAGTAAAGCGATTTAAAATAGGCATGGCGTTGCCGGGTTGCGCTACCCACGCCAAGCAAGGTCAATTGCATATAGATCGCACTGAGTTTTCCCCTTGAAGAACATTGATCGAGACAGTCCGCAACAGCGGTTCGCCGGAGTCCTTCTGCTTTCAATGATCTTCGCATCTGTTTTATCGGGTTTCGGCCTGACAGACTTTCTCTGGGTGTCCGGCTTGTGCGCTCTGGCAGCGCTGGTGTTGTTATGGCCTCGCAGTCAGCGGGCACAGCGCATTCAATGCGTTATTTTTATCGCGATTGGAGTGATATGCCTGGCCTTCGCCTGGGTCAGGGGTCACGGCGACATTCCCGTCCGACAAATGCTGACGCAAAATCACCTCCTGATCAGTCTGCTCTGTGCAGTGAGCTTTCTGCGCCTCATTACCGACACCCGGGCGGCCTCTGGAAACGCACCGAAGACAGGAGAGGCAGCGTTTTTACAGACCATTTCAGGACTTCATTTTTTCTCCTCCGTCATCAATCTGTCGGCGCTGATCATTTTTGCTGACTCCCTGTCTAAGGAGAGAAAACTGGGCCGCACAGCGGCCACCAGCCTGCAGCGGGGGTTTTCTCTGGCGGCACTGTGGTCGCCCTTCTTTGCGGCGATGGGAACCTGTCTGTTATATGCGCCAGGCACGCGCCTGCCGGATCTATGGTTGCTGTCTATCCCGCTTTGCGCTTTCGGGCTGATGTTTACCTGGGCTGAGCACCGTTTTCGAAGTGCTGGCGGGCTCGACACATTCGAAGGCTACCCGGTTAACTTCCGGGCCTTGTGGGTTCCCTCTCTGATGGTGGTCTGTGTGCTGGGCGCCAATTCCCTATTCCCGGACGTATCCGTGTTAGTGCTGGTCTCGGCACTCTCCGTACTGGTCACCGCGACGGTGATTGCGGCTCGAGAATCTTTGTCACAAGCGATCGCGACGGTGCGTAACTTCAGCTATCGCCGATTGCCCGATATGTACGGCGAGTTGATACTATTTTTCAGTACCGGGATTATGGCTACCGGAATCTCGGCCTTGGTCACCGTTACCCAACCTGCGTTGAATGTGGTCGGATTTACGCCCGGCATTGCGATCAGCCTGCTGGCTATCCTGCTATTCCTGGCTGTCGTAGGCGTACATGCCATCGTCAGCATCGTTGCAGCATCCGCCATCATCACACCGCTTAATCCCGAACCGGCGATACTCGCGCTGATCTTCCTGGTCAGCTGGTCAGTTGGGGCGACCGGAGGCCCGATATCCGGTCTGAATCTGGCCATGCAAAGTCGCTATGGGGTGACAATGCGTCAGTGCTTTACTTGGAACCTGAGATACACGCTCGCCATGTTTACCGGCACCAGCATCATTCTCCTGATAGCGCTGGACTAAGCACGAGCGCCCTTTACTCGGGAGAGAGATACCAACGAAATTCGAGCGGCGTAAATTCCTTATGGAACGCATCCAGCTCAAACTGCTTGCACTCCCGGTAAAGGTCCAGATAGGAAGCGCCCAGGTAATCTCTTAGAACCGATCCGCTCCCCAGGTGATCCAGCGCCCCTTGCCAGGTAAAGGGGACGGCGGGATCCAGCTCCCCCCCGGCATTGTCTGTTCGTGGCTCAGGCGGATCCAATTTTTGCGTGAGGCCATGATGAATTCCTGAAAAAATCGCCGCCAGGACCAGGTAGGGATTGGCATCTGCGCCAGCCATCCTGTGCTCCAGCCGGCGGGCCTTCGTGTCTCCGGCCGGCACCCGAACTGATACTGAGCGATTGTTGTAACCCCAGGTCCTGCCGGTCGGCACGTAAAGATTGGGCCCGAATCGCCGAAATGAGTTCACATTGGGCGCGAAAATCCCCATCGACTCCGGCAGCAGCGCGAGTAAACCGGCAATCGCCTGCTTCAGTACGCCACTCCCCTGATCAGAGCCATCATCAAATACATTGCGGCCGGCATCGTCGAGAATGCTGACGTGAGCATGTAGGCCATTACCGGCACTGTCCGGATAAGGCTTAGCCATAAAGGTTGCTGCCACACCATGTTTACGGGCAATCCCCCTGACCGCCCGCTGTAACAAAATGGCATGGTCTGCGGCCAGCACTGGATCGTCGACATGCTCCAGGTTGATCTCAAACTGCCCTGCGGCATATTCGGAACTGGCTCCTCCTAACGGTACGCTCTGCGCAGCGCAGACTGACTCCATCTCCGCAAGAAAACCGCTCACGCCATCCAGGTCCGCAAGGCTGTAGACCTGTGTGCGCTCGGCAAGCCTGCCCGTCTCGGGAAGTACCGGCGGATGCGCTTCACCGGAATCCGCTCTCTCAGCGTCGAGCAGATAAAACTCCAATTCCAGCGCAACGACCGGATGAAGACCGTCGCTTGCGAGCCTTGAGACCACGTCGCGAAGCACGTGTCTTGGATCGACCGCGCAGGGGCTTCCATCCAACTCATAAAGGAGCCCCAGGACTTGGGCCGCGCCGGAGCCCGCCCAGGGAACGGGCGCAAGGGATCCGGGAACGGGAAGTACAGTCACATCGGGATCCCCGTCTGAGAATCCCCGCCCCCCGGCATTCGTCCCGACGCCGTTTACATCAAGAAGGAACGTAGAGCTGGGCAACAGGATGCCGTCGTCATAAAGCTTGTCAAATTGCTTTCGGCTCACTCGTTTTCCCCGGATAACGTTGCAAAGATCCGGCAACAGAACATCGATGAATTCCGTTGTTGGGTGCGCAGCGAGAAACTGCTCTAGTTCCGTTGTGGGTTCGTTCATATCGTTGGATCTGAAAAAGGGTTCAGGCAAATCATTTTGAGCCCGAGTGTTGGCGGGCGTAAGTTTCCCGGGTTAACGCAATGCTGACAATGGCAATCGCCAACCAGGCCAGCATGAGCAAAAACCCAAGACGATAACTTCCGAAACTGTAAATCCTGATACCTTCAGCGCCCACATTACCGTTCCACAATCGATCCAGCAACCAGCCAATCAACGGCTGCAAGAGCATGGGGCCGCACATGACTCCCATGTTAACCACGCCCGACACCGTGCCGGCCAGCGCCATCGGCACAGATTCTTTGGCTTGAGTGAACCCAAGGATCATTCCGCCAGAAAAGAACCCGGCTCCAAGCAGCAAGCCGACTAGAAGACTTTGCGGCAGATCAGGTATCAGAATCACAGCTGACCAACACCCCGCCGCAAGACAGGTCCCAACGAGATAGGGGAGCCGACGTAATCCGATCTTTTCAGAAAGTAAACCGAAAACCGGCCCGCTAAACGCCCAGGCGAGCATGATGCCCGAGCAGACGGTCGCCGCAATCGCTGAGGACATACCGTAGATATTGGTCAAAAACGGTATCCCCCAAAGCCCGGAGAAAGCGAGCACCGAACCGACGATACCTCCGGGCGCCAGGGCAAGTAACGCGGAGTTCCGATAGGAAAAAACGCGTTTCAATTTTTGCCACTCAGACTCGCCCGACACTTCTGCTTGGGTCGTACTCACATAACCCGAGTATCCGCGGTTCGTCGGATCATCCCGCACGATGATCCAGACCGCGCCAGCCAAAACGAGGCCAACGATCCCTGCGGCAAGGGTGACGATGCGCCAACCGAAAGCCTCACTCGCCAGATGCAGTGGCACACCCGCGAACACCGCGCCCGTCATTCCAGCGACAAGCAGTAATCCAGCGGCCAGTGCGAAACGCTCAGGTGCCAGCCAATGCGTGGCGAGTTTCAGCGTACAGACAAACCCGACGGCGACAAAGGCAC
>WTHR01000190.1 GCA_011523045.1 Gammaproteobacteria bacterium
CTACCGGATTGCATGGTTCGGTGCGACCATATTTCTCAGTTCCGCAATTCTGCTCGTCATTGAGATCACGGCTGGCCGTTTGATTGCGCCTTATGTCGGCGTTTCAATCTACAGTTGGACTTCCATCATCGGCGTGATTCTTGCCGGTTTATCGTTGGGCAACTGGCTTGGCGGGCGGTGGGCCGATCAGGGAGGCAACGAGAAGAGTGCCGGCATCGTGCTGGCCCTTGCCGGGGTCTTCTGTCTTTTCAGTCTCTTGGCGCTTGCGCTCGTCGCGCCCTTGCTTCAGAAGAGCGGGCTTGATCTGGTGAGTGCCAGTTTCCTGTATGTACTGTCGATGTTTTTTGTGCCTTCGGTATTGATCGGTATCGTGACGCCCTTGCTCACCACGCTCGCATTGCGTCTGGATGATCGGGCGGGACACATCGTCGGCCGGATGCACGCCTTGGCAGCCCTCGGCAGCATTATCGGCACCTTTCTGACCGGGTATGTGCTCATTCAGTACTTCGGATCCAGAAACATCATCCTGGCTTGCTCGCTCGCACTCTTTGTCTTGGCAGTGCCATTTTTTCAGCGGATGCCAAAGACGCCTGTCGTGGTGCTCGTGGGCATGGCGATCGGGATTGGCGCGTTAATCGAAGCGCGCGGCGGCTGGGCAAATCCGTGCGACCGGGAGAGCAATTATTTCTGCCTGCGGGTGGTGGACGCCTCACACGAGGCGCCTTTCGGCAAAGCCAAGGCGCTGATACTCGATCACTTGCTGCACAGCATCAATCATGAAAGCGAACCCGCAATGCTGCTCTCGCCTTATGTGCACCTCATGGATGAACTGGTACTGGATCACTTTGGCCAGGAGGCGGTCAATGAGTTGGATTACTTTTTTGCAGGCGGCGGTGCGTATACCCAGCCCCGGGCTATCCAAGCGTTAAGCCCGGACGCCAAAGTGACCGTTGCCGAGATTGACAGTGCGGTAACGCAGTTGGCAGCGGATGAGCTTTTCGTATCGATCGATGATATGCACGTTTTTCATCACGACGCGCGTACCGTGCTTGAGCGGCTTCAGGACGCCCGCTTTGACGTTGTCGTAACCGACGCCTTTCATGATATTGCTGTGCCTTATCATCTGGTGACGCAGGAGTTTGCCCAGCTTGTCAAATCAAGAATGAACGCGGGCGGACTTTTTGTCACAAACGTGGTGGATGCATTTCCTGATCCGAAGATGGTCAAAAGCCTGACCAAGACGCTGAAGGCAGAGTTTGATCACGTGGACATCTGGGTGGACGATATTCCGCAGCATCCCCGGCGGATGACCTATGTGGTCTCGGCGAGCAGCAGACAGATCAGGGATGATGTGCTGGATGCGCGCCGGGGATTTGAGCGGCGTTGGTACCGGATCAATGTGCCACTGATGTCAGTTGGCACCCCGATGGATGAGCTTCCAGTCTTTTCGGATGATTTCGTGCCGGTTGAGCGGATGATTTCCAGCCTTCTGCTTACACCGGAAGGGTTGTAATCAACTTCGGGCAAGGCTTCAAAGCCTTAAGTCTTTAGCGCAAGTCCTTCATCTTTCCAACGCAGAATCCCGCCGGCAACACTGGCGATTTGTTCAAATCCGGCGTTGCGCAGGATACCGGCTGCCATCGCCGAGCGCCGCCCGGAGCGGCAGATCGCCAGAACTGGCTTGTCTCTTGGGATTTCTGTCAGGCGGTCGCGCAGTTGGCCCAGCGGAATACTCGAATCTGCCATGGTGGTCTCACCCGGAATGCATTCCTCGGGTTCGCGCACATCCAGCAGATAAACCTGCGAAAGATGTTCGGCAACCCAGGCAGGTTCGACTTCCATCACTCCGGCAAAAGTCAGGGTCACCGGCGCCCATGTCGGCTCGGTAGGCTGACTGCCATCTTCGGGTTTGCCGCTGACCATATTGGCGGGCAGTGCGATATCGATATGCTTGGGATGGGGAAGCCGCATCGCATCCATATAGCCGACAAAGTCCCCCTTGTTGGCGCCGCCGCCAATTCGGGCGTTAAAAGCTTTTTCCTCGGCAACAGAACTCACGGTTCGCCCGCTGTAGTCATGGCTAGGATAAATGAGGCACGACTCAGGCAGTGACAGAATCTGTTCGCTGATGGAGTCAAAAAGCATACCGGCATTGCCCTGTTGGAAATCAGCACGCCCGCAGCCCCGGATCAGAAGGGCGTCGCCGGTGAGGGCGCGGGCCTGATCTTCTGTCACGTACGTCAGGCAGCCGTTTGTGTGCCCCGGCGTGGCCCGAACCTCGAGCGAATGTTGTCCGAATGAAATCACATCATGGTGTTCAAGTTCGACATCCACGTTGGCCGCACCGATCACTTTTGCTGCGCCGATCCTGCATCCTGTCTTTTGTTTCATCAGCCAGGCGCCGGTGACGTGATCTGCATGGCAATGCGTATCGACTGCGTACAGAAGCTTGAGATCAAGTTCTCGAATCAGAGCGAGATCCCGAGCGCTTTGCTCGAAAACAGAATCGATAACAATGGCCTCGCGCGAACGCTCATCAGCAAGGAGGTACGTGTACGTCGACGACGCGTTATCGAAAAGCTGGCGGAAGATCATCGCAAAAGACTCCAGAGCTGAATGGTTGTGACAGGAAAAGAATGAGGCCTAGGCGCAGCGTTCAAAAGTGCTGTATGCGCCAATGTTCCGGCAGTCACGGTGACCCATTTCAGACAATTTCTGGCGCGCCATTTCACTACGCTGACCGCTGCGACAATAAAGCAGCAGTGTTCGATCAAAATCCAGCCGTTGGCTCGCTGCCTCGATTTCGTCCAGGGGGAGATTAATGGCTCCGGGCAGCATACCTTCGGCGCATTCGGCGGCGCTTCGTACATCGATCAGTTGTGCGCCTTCCTGGATTGCGCGCGAGAGCTGGTCACAAGGCGTGTAAGTGTCTGAAAGCATGTGTTTTCTTCTCCAGTTTGGTCAAACGTTAATGAGTAATAATGAATTAGTAAATTATTAAACACTAATATAATAGGTGTACCGATCTCTGTCAACCATGCCGACCGGGGTGTACTTGACTGGGCAGTCGCAAAAGCCAAAATCTGGTCAGCCATAACCATTTATCCAGGAAATTCCGACATGGGAGAAGGTCTGCCCACCAGCACACGCATCGTTGTGATCGGCGGCGGCGTCATTGGCGCCAGCGTCGCCTGGCATCTGACCCGGCTTGGGTGTCGAGACGTCGTGGTGCTGGAGCGGGGTCAAATCGGCTGCGGCACGACCTGGCATTCCGCCGGCAATATCGTCCGAATGAGTACAGATCCTGTTGCGGTGGAGATTTATGCTCAAAGCGCCAGTGTGGTTGCTGAGCTTGATCAGCGGCATACGATTGGATGGCGCCCGTGCGGCAGGGTCATGCTTGCGCGTACCCAAGAGCGTTTTCAGGAATTCGATACGATTATCCGGATCCTGCGTAATCAGGGCACCCAGGTGGAATCGATCTCCCCGGCAGAGGTGCAAGAAAAGCTGCCGATGATGAACACCGATGACCTGGTGGGAGCACTATGGAGTCCAGGTGATGGCCGGGTTGACCCCACAGCATTGACTGCCGCCTACTGTCAGGAGGCAAAACACAGCGGAGCGCGGTTTTTCGAAGGCATTGAGGTCAAACAGGCCTTGACGGAAAAAGGCATCGTGACAGGTGTTGAGACCGATCAAGGGCAGATCAAATGCGAAGTCGTTGTGAACTGTGCCGGTATGTGGGCGCGTGATCTCGGACTGAGAAACGCTATCGACATTCCGCTTTATGCCGTAGAGCATTTTTATGCGCTGACGGAGACTCTGGATGACACGTACCCTCAAATGCCGACCTTTCGGGATCCGGATGGCCTGATTTATGGTCGCGAGGAAGTCGGTGGTTTGCTGGTCGGTTGCTTTGATCGCAAGGCTTTGCCCGTGCGTTTGAGTGATCTGCCAACACCCTTTGAATTCGGGCTGCTCAACGAGAACTGGGATCAGTTCATGCCTTATATGGAGCAGGCGATTCACCGGATTCCAGCGCTTGCCGATTGCGGGGTCCGGACTTTGGTCAATGGGCCTGAGTCATTCACGCCGGATGCTGAAGCGCATCTCGATGAAGCGCCCGGGCTCAAGAATTATTTTGTGCTGGCCGGACTGAGTTCCTCTGGAGTGACACGCTCTGGCGGCATGGGCGGGGCGCTCGCACGGTGGATTGTTGAGGGTGATCCCGGCATGGACCTAAGTCGCTACAGTCTCAAACGGTTTGGACCAGAGCACAATGAAGAGAGTTTCTTACGCCGGCGAGTTCGGGATATGCCGAGTGCCCACTTCGGACTTGAGCGTTGATGGATTAAGGCGCTGCTTATAGCCCGAGAATATCAACTGCGTTGGCGCCGATGATGCGCTCTTTTTGTTCCTGCGAGAGCAGGGGCAGGCTGAATACGCGTTCGATGGAATGATCGAGGTCGTACCAGGGAAAGTCCGAACCCATCATCACTCTCTCCGGGCCGATATCAATGATCATCTGTGCGAGCTGTTTATCGGTAGGCCCGTGGGTGCTGCGCGTCCACTCAATGATTTCGCAGCAGTCGAAAAAAGTGTTCGGGAAGGTCTGCGCGATTTCTACTGTCTGTTTCCAAGTCGCGCCCCCAAGATGAGCCACCACCATGCGAAGATGAGGAAAAGCCTTCAGCATGTTGGCAAAAGCGCGAGGTTCGGCAAAACCGCTTCGGTCGCGATCGGGACCAGAGTGCGCAATGATGGGTAGCGCCAGTTCCTGACAGGTGTCATACACCGGCCACAGACGCTCATCAGACATATCAAAGCCCTGAAAGGCGCCGTGCAGTTTGACGCCTGCGGCACCGTGATCCTCCACCATATCACGGACATGCTGAGCGCACACAGAGCTCTCAAAGGCGTTTACATCGGCGGCAATAAAGGGCACGAGTCCCGGGTGCTTGCGGGCGATGTCGCAGTTCCATCGGTTAAAAGCAATCAGCTCGTCGATGATCCGGGCATCAATGTCACCAAGTCTTTGACGCTTTTGGGTTTCGGTCAACCCGGAGGGAAGCGCGTCTATCGCAAGCTGGCGGTTCACCTTGGCAGAGAAGAGATTGACGATCACAGCCTTGGATATGCCGGTCGCCTCCATCTGGACCAGCAGTTCATCCAGCGTGCCCACGCAATCAGTCTGATGCACCTCGGCCTGTTCGCCATACTCCCAGACCTCGTACCCTGTTTTCTCGGCGTAACCTTCCTCGATTGAGCGGTACAGATGGACGTGGGCGTCTACCCGGATAAAGTCTGTCATGAACGTAGATGGTCGCTTTGGGAAAAAGTCATGATACCCGAATCCCCTCTCGCCAGTCAGTCATGGATGCCTGACTGAATGACACCAATGCTCCCACGCACTGTTTTGTCGCCAAAGCCGCTGCGCTCTTGAAAATGTCTCGTCGATCGGCGAATCTCACATCAGGATTCCCATGAAAAATAGAGGATAAGGTTATGACTGAGGGCTTTCGAGGGCAGTGTCTGTGTGGTGCGGTGACTTTTGAATCCAGCAGCGATCCGATGTTTCAGGCGAACTGCCATTGCGATGATTGCCGTCGTTCAGGAGGCAGCGTCTATGCGTCTTTCGCATTTGTCGATGAGACGAATCTCAAAATCTCTGGAGACACCAAAACCTATGAGAGCCTGAGTGATGCAGGCAACACCATGACTCGTCACTTTTGTCCGACCTGCGGATCCCACGTCTATCACAGCAACAGCAAGGCCCCATCTCGCCTTGGGATTCGGGTAGGGCTGATTGAATCGGCTGACTGGTTCCAGCCGCAGGCGAATGTGTATGCAAGCCGCAGACTTCCGTCGACCCCTATTGATCCGGATATCACGGCGTTCGAGAAGATGCGCAGCTGATTCGGGCAGAAAACCCCCCATCTGCCAAAGGCTCTGCCATCGGCGGGTTGGCAACGTAGTTGAGGCAGCGATCTGCTACAGTAAACTGACTGTCAACACCGTAAAGATATGAGGAGCTCAATAATGAAAGACTATATGGTGGTCCACACCTTCAAATCCGAGGAGATTCGTCAGCAGTACTTCGCGATGGGTCAAGACATGACGCTAGACGACATCCGTGCCCAAATGAAGAATGACAACGCGTCTTTCCAGATGAATTGGAACGCAGGTGAGGACGATATGGTGATGTACTGCTGGTGGAAAGCAAATAGTCCGGAGGCCATTCTTGAAACGCTTGGCGAAATGGGCGAGATGTTTCACAACGACGTTAAGGAAGTCCCCAACATCATCGACGTGACGGACTGACTACTCGGTCAAGAAGGCGGCTGGTGAGTGCTATGAGCACTCCCAGCCTTTTTTGTCTCTTGAGCCTGGAGGATTGCTTCAGATCTAGGAGATTGGTGCCTCGAAGGGTGGTTTCGGTCCGGAGGCTTTGGCTCCCATGAGTGCCATTAGGGTGATTGCCGCCAGAATCAGTGCGCCGCCTGTGAGGGAGGATACCGAGGGAATCTCGCCGATCCCGATCCAGACAATAATCGGCCCGGCAATCACTTCGGTCAGAGACAGCAGCGTAAGCTCAACGGCCTGCAGGTGCTTCGCTCCGGCAGTGAAGAGTACAAATCCCAGGCCGATCTGAAACCACCCCATGCCCAGGCAGTTCATGAGATCCCTCCAGGGGATAGAGAATTCCCAGCCAGAAAAACCAATTCCTCCCAGACCGTAGAGCGATGCAATTATGGTCGCGAAAAAAATGGTAATGAGTTTGTCCGTCCCGGGCCGCATCCGAAGCGATATGGTGAGTCCCGCAAAGCCCAGTGCTGCCACCAAACCGAATCCTTCGCCCAGGCCTTTTCCCAGTGAGAGTTCCTCCCCGGCCATGATGCCGATACCGACTGCGGCAACGATCATGGCCGCCCACATATAAAGGGCGATCCGTTCGCCGAGAATCATCCACCCGGCCAGCGCTGCAAAAAACGGCGCACTCGCAAGCAAAAACATGGCGTTGGCGACGGTCGTATATTCAAGCGCAAGGATATAACCCGAAAAAGCGGTACCAAGACACAGTCCTCCGGCCAGCGCCGGAAGACCGGCCTTGCCAAGGGTGTCACGTACCTGGCCCCGATAACGCCAGCCCAGCCACAGGCTTAGCGCTGCCAGCAGGGCAAGAGAGCGATACAGCAGCACCTGCCAGGGAGTCGCTTCCTGAATCAGCCGGTAGAGAATGCCCGAGGTACTCCAGAAGATGCCAGCCAGGAGAACCAGCGGGATACCGACACGACGGTTAGCAGAAGAGGAGGTCAATAGGGTCGGAGGAAAAGGTCAGGATAGGAACGGCCGGATCATACGGCAGTTGCTGGGCTGTGAGTATCATCCAAACGACCGTTGACCAAAAAGAGGTGCGTCGCTCGGCAATCAACCGCCAGAGTCGTTTACGAAGGACTCGGCCGGATCACCAGGAGTTTTCCTGGAATACCCTGCTGGGTGAGGTAGGGAATATCGGAGATGTTCTCCACGTTAAATCCGTGCTCGCGCCTGCTTTGCTCAAGAAGGGTTTCCCAGTCGATGTCGCGCCAGCCTTTGCCATTGACGGTGGCGACCAACGCCGCGCCGGGTTTCAGCCCTGCAAAGAGTTTGACCAGATCAAAGGGTTGGCTCCGATGGTGTGAAAACACCCCGACACAGATCACGGCATCGTAGACGGGGTCGAGCGTAACGGAGGCAGTGAGGTCTGCTTCCCCGAGAGTCCGATAGACCCTGCGGGCTTTCGCTTTTTCGAGCATTTCGGGAGACAGGTCGAGGCCGTCGATATGGTGATACCCAAGGTTGTGCAGCAGTTCTCCCACAAGACCTGTGCCGCAACCCATATCGAGAATGACACTGTCTCGCGATGGCGCCAGTCTTTCGAGTGCATCGACCGCAGCATGGGGGGCCTGATATCCAAACTCATCCAGAAGTTCGCGATCGTAGGTGTCTGCCCAATTGCGGTAGGTCAGACGTATCTCGTCGCTGTTCTTCTCAGAATAATTCCGAGCGAGACGGGGATCCAGGCGGGATGCCTGCGGCTGGGTTCTTGAGGAATCGGTCATGATGAGGCCGCGGATTTCAATGCATCACTCAGCGACGCTACGCTGCTCATCACCGGCGCCATCCGGTCAGAGAGGCCCCAGAAGCCGTTCACCGTCTTGCGCGACTCATTGTCGACCCGTAAATGCCGGCGGCCGCTTGTTGATAAAGGCGTCAAGCCCTTCCTGCCCATCTGCGCCCGTCATGTTGGCGCCAATCTCCCGGGTTTCGATATCGGTCTGGGTAAAAAAGTCGTTGTTGAAACTGGCGTGCAGCATCCGCCTCGAGGAGGCAAAGGCCTGCGTGGGCCCTTTCGCAAACTTGGTTGCCAGGGCGATGGCAGATTCCAGCGCTGTGCCCTCGGGCACGGTCCGCGTCGCGAGTCCCCACTCGACTGCCTCTGCCGCAGAAAGTTCACGATTTTCAAAAATCAGTTCCTGGGTACGACGAAGCCCAATCAGTCGCGGCAACAGCCAGGTTGAACCGCCATCAGGACTGAGCCCTGCGGCGGTATAGGCCAGGCGATAACGTGCGGTTTCATCGACCAGCACAATATCGCCCACCAGGGTCATTGGTACGCCGCCGCCGGCGGCCATGCCGTTAACGCCCACCACTACAGGCTTAGGCATGGTCAGCAGCATGTGCTGAGCCTTATGCCATTCGTCTGCGATGGTAACGAGTTTTTCGGGATCATTGCCGAAGGCTTTGAATTCCTTGAGATCGCCGCCGAAACTGAACATCGGGCCATGGGCGCTAAACACGACAGCACGGATCTCGTCGTCCTCCTGGGCTTGCTTTGCCGCCGCGAAGAGATCCAGCGCCATTTGCCGAGAAAGTGTATTACCCGATTCAGGGTGATTGAGACAGACGACCGCTACCGATCCGTCGCACTGATAATCCACGTGAGAAAGTTCCAATCGAATCTCCATTCTTCGCAACAACGGGCGCCAATCATGACGCAAGCGAAAGGGATGAGCAAACTTTGAGCCCTGAGAATTTCTCTAAGGGGTGAATTCGCTGTCAGAGGAGTGCTACCATGAGAGGGTCAAACAGTTTAATCAGGGGCAGCACACGATGGCGATGAGTAAAAAAACCACCATGGAGGTGGAGTTGCATCAGGATACGGTTGAGATGCTGGAATACGCCAAGGAGACTTACGGTTTTCGCAGCACTTCCAAGGCCCTTAGGGTCATTCTGGACTATATGGTGGCTGATGCAGACTGGGAGGAGGTGTTTATGAATCAGCGTTGTCTTCGCTGCGGCAGCGGTCAGGGCTGGCAGCGTCCCGAGTGACAAGCATCGTTGTCAGAGCGGGCCGATAAGAAAAGGAGAAAGCCATGGCAAACCAGGTGCAAGCAATCAAGCAGGAGCCGACCTTTCAGCAGGAGCGGATCGAACTTGCTGCGGCGTTTCGGTGGGCTGCGAGAATGGATCTTCACGAAGCGGTTGCGAATCACTTCTCGCTTGCAGTCAATGAGGATGGCACACAGTTTCTGATGAATCCCAATCAGATGCATTTCTCTCGGATCCGTGCGAGCGATCTGTTGCTGATCGATGCCAATGATGCCGCGACGATGGATAAACCGGGGGCACCGGATCCAACGGCTTGGGGGCTGCACGGTTCCATGCATCGTTATTGCAGGCATGCGCGGTGCGTCATGCACGCACACCCAGAGTATGGGACGGTGCTAGCAAGTCTTGCCGATAGCCGATTGCCTCCTATTGATCAGAACTCAGCGATCTTTTTTAATCGCTACGTGATTGATGAGAGTTACGGCGGCTTGGCGCTTACCGATGAGGGCGAGCGTTGCGCGGAGTTGCTGGCCAATCCGGATCATAAGACCATGATCATGGGTAACCACGGGGTGATGGTTATCGGAGAGACCGTTGCCGATACGTTCAACAGACTGTTCTACTTCGAGAGGGCTGCCCGAAATTACATCCAGGCGCTGCAGACGGGTCAGCCGCTGCGTGTGTTGTCGGATGAGGTCGCCGAAAAAACGGCCCGTCAGCTTGATGCTTATCCGTCGCAGGGGGATCGGCATCTAAGTGAAATTCTCGCCATCCTGGACCGCGAAGAACCCGACTTTCGGGACTAGTTGGATTCCGCCCGGAGCGGCGCCGGCGTTTCGGGTGGGGCGGGGAGTCTGTGTGACATCACAACGGATCCTTTGTAGATGAATACTACTCTGGCTGGCGTGACGGCCGCCCTGATTGAGTACGGTTTATGGATTGGCATCGGTGTGATCGCCGTTGCGGTTCTGTTTGGCCGGCGAAACGACCGCAGCGAATCTCAGGTCAACGCAGCAGTTCACTGGATGGAGCATGCGCTTGAGGAGGCGCCTGACCGGCTGTACGAAAGCGTACATCCGAACTGGTCGGTCTATCGCAAGCAGTTATCACATCGATTGAAGGCGGCCGTGCCTGATCTCCCGGAATCTTTGCTGCGCGCGGTTCTGGCAGAGTTTGATGTGTGTTACCAGTTGTCGGACGGTGTTTACATCCGAATCGGCTCAGCGGCCGATGAATCAGTGCCGCACGACGAGGGTTTTATTCCGCTCGTTGCTCCCATGGAGGGTTTCCGTTTGCGGAAGGTCCAGGCGCGCCGGCGTTGGCGGCGGGCCCGCGCCGTGACGGTCGGAGTCATCCTTTACTTGGCAGTGGTGGTGTTGGGCCTTTGGGGGCTGGTGGCGTTGCGGCTGGCCTAGAGTACCTCAGGAAGCATTGGCGCTATCCCGGGGTCTTACCAGCGAAAGCGCGATGATCATGACCACAAGTGATGCCCAGACCCACGTCGAATGGGCTTCCCCATAGATCAATATTCCCCATAACACGCCGGCGAGCGTGACGACATATGCGCATTGACTGGCAAAAACCGGACCGGCCCGAACGACAAGATAATAGAAACCGCCGTACGCGCTGGCCGTAATGCCGGCCATCATGACAATCGCCCAGCCGGATCGGTCCAACGGCCATGAGATCCACGTGAAGGTATCTGTTATCCAGAGAACCGGCGTCAGCATGATGGTTGCTGCAATGAGCATTCCGGTCACTACCACGAAGACATTGACATCGGTAGGCATGCGGGCCGCGATCACCAGGTTTTCGATCGCGTAGCACGCGGCCGCGATCACCATCACCAACACCCATAGCGCTGCGGAAGGATCGGGCATGCTGGTGTCCGGCAAAACCAGAAGGGCGATCGATCCAATGCCGAAAAGCACCCCCACCACTCTTAGCAAGGAGGCTTTTTCTATCTTGAATATCGCAGCCCCAACGAAAGTAGCGAGTGGGACAGTGGCAATCGTGATGGAAAGCACTCCCGCACTAACTTGTGAAGCTGCGTAGAAGTAAAGCGTGCCGGGCACGACAGACCCCAGAATGCCGCAGATGACATAGAGCAATATGAAGTTTTTCTGAAGCGGCAAAGGTTGCCGGGCGATGAGACAGTAGAGGATCAGCATGACGGCGCTGATGAGGCAGGTCCAGTAATTGATCGCAAGCGGATGCAAACCCGTTTCGGTTGACATGCGCGCGAGTGAAAACGACAGACCCCAGAAGACCCCTAATAGCATCAACACGACAAAATCCCAAACTTTGCCGTTGAATCGGTTGCCGGCAGGCTTGGAGTGGGAGCTTTGAAGATCCTGCATGAGTTGGCCTCGGCGAAGGGGCAGGGGTTCGGTTAACGGAACGCAAAGATTATCGGTGCAACCGCATCAGGCGTAGGAGTCTACTGAGCAACGCCCAGTGTCGCTAGTCTCCCGGCGACACCGCGTGGGTGCCGGCGTGATTACACAGCAGGCAGAACAAAAGGCAGCATGATCGGGACGATGACAATCGCAGCCATGTTGCCAAAACCGACAATGGCCGCGACTTTTTCAGGTTCCTGCTGGTATTGCTCTGCGACCAGATAAACCAGTACCGCAGGAGGCAACGCACAGTAGAGCAGCAACTGGCGGAACTGGTCGTCCGGCAGTTGAAGCAAAGGCTGGATCCCGAGCGCCACGATCAGTGCCGTGAGCGGACAAAGCACCGCGCCGACGAGGCCGATTTTCCAGTCACTCAAGTTGACGTCAACAAGACGGATGCCCAGCGCGAACAGCATGACTGGAATGAGAGCATCACCGAGCATGGCGATCGGTGTAGCAATCATCAAAGGGATCGACACATCTCCAAGACTGACAACCAACCCTGCTATCGAGGCAAGAATAGGCGGGGACAGCAGCACATTTCGCCAATGTACCTGACGGTCGACAATATAGATCCCAAACGAGAAATACAGCAGGTTCGTGACGATGAGCAGTATGATCGCCGGCGCCAGGCCGGTATCCCCGAATGCCAAAAGCGCGAGCGGCAGGCCCAGGTTGCCGCAGTTATTGAACATCATCGGCGGCACAAAAGTCCGAAGATTGTATTTGAGCAGGACGGCGACCGGCCAGGCGATGAGCCCAGAACCGAAGAAAACAGCTGTCGCCGCGATTGCGAGTCCGGGATAGCTGCCAAGATCGAAGTCCTGACTGGACATCACAGTAAATACCAACGCGGGCAGAAACACATTGACGCTGATGGCGTTGATGGCCGCAAGATCGGTTCGGTAGCGCAGGCTGTAGAGGTAGCCGAGACCCGCGACCGCGATCACCGGAATCATGACATCAAGAATTCTGATCAACATAGACAGGAAGTAGTAGGTTTGGTGCAATCAGTTCCGTGCAGCATAGCCAAAGCCTTCGCCACAGGGTGACCTAAAAAAATGGATGCCGCTGAGATTTATCTTATTACAGGTTTAGTCTTCCTGTTAGCCGGAACGGCCAAAGGGGTTGTGGGTTTCGGCCTACCTCTGGTATCGATCACTCTCCTCACTCCTCTCTACGGGCTCGTCGACGCAATCGCCGTTATGTTGTTGCCGGCTGTGGTGACCAACTTCTGGCAAGCCTTTAGCGGAGGCAGGTTAATGGTCTTATGGCGGCGGCTATGGTCCCTGTATGTGTTCGGTGCGATGTCAACGGTTCTGGCAGCGAGTGTTCTTGTTCGGATTGATGCTTACTGGCCCACGGTACTGCTAGGTGCTGTGATTCTTACATATAGTCTCGTGGGTCTTGTGGCGTGGCAGCTACCAAAGCCAGGAGCCCGAGAGATCTGGCTGTCACCCGTGACCGGGGTCGTGACCGGTTTGATCACGGGGCTGACAGGGGTATTGGTTTTCCCACTGGCTGTGTATTTTCAATCTCTTGACCTTGACCGGCGGGTGTTATTTCAGGCCATGGGCATCTATCTTCTGTTGGCCAATGTGGCGCTTGCTTCTGCCTTTGGCTGGCAGGGCGCTTTTCCGGATGGCGTCACCCGACTCGCCGTGATCGGGATTGCTGCGGGATTGGCGGGCATGATGCTCGGCCAGCGTATTCAGGCGCTTTTGTCTGCCAAGCAGTTCAAACGGGTCTTTTTCGTCTCTCTCGCGGTGGTAGGCACCTTAATTTCATTAAGGGCTTTGGTCTCATAAGTGCGGGGATAACGGTCGATTAGTTACTACCAGTATTTTTCGAAGTGGATTTGGCCCGGTAGACGCGGCTTGTGAATGGTGAGGCCGTAACGGGTTGTGAGAATCTCTACCAGGCCCCCGGGGGTGTCGTAACTCAGTGCCCCGGTTTTGCGGTCTTCCTTGGGAATGCCGATCATGGCAGGGTTGCCGCAGGCAAAGACGTGAGCGGTTTCCGGCGCAATCGAGACGCCATGCTCTTTTTCGAGGATGCCGTCGCGAAAGTAGTCTTGTATGTAGCGTTTGGCACCGCCTTCGCGGGTAACAAGAGAAATGTAAACCAGGTTTGGGTGGGTTTGCTGGAACTGCCGAATCTGTTCGGCATAGGCGAGTTCAGCGCTGTAGCGCACGCACTCCATCATGACCACTTGCTTGCACGTATCGACGCAGGCCTCCAGCATGGTCATATGCGGCGCAACACCGGTCCCGGTTGAGGTGAGAATCAGTGTCATGTCTGCATCGAGTTTCGGCAGCAGATAGGTGCCAACCATCTTCGGTCTGACAAAAAGCCGGTCACCCTCGCTTTGGTCGAAAAGAATAGGTGTGAGATCCCCTTCGGGCACGCGGATGATCAAAAGCTCCAGCAGATCGGGATCGGCCGCAGGACCCAGGGATTGGGAAAGGGAATACGGCCGGCGGATAAGTTTCTTACCGTCCGGGCCGACCAGACCGATGCTGACATAGTGCCCCGGCAGCCGCCCCGGGATAGGTGTATCCGGCCGGATAAAAAAGATCGAAAGCCCGTCGGCAACTGTTTCGATTCTTTCTATGGTCGCGTTGTAGGTATCGACCCCGGTTGGTTTGTCTGTGGACATACGGTTCGCGATTGACTAGTCTGGACCCAACTTCTTTTTGGGAGAAAATCTCAAGAGAATGGCGCTACCGTACACCAGGTGCAATACATAAACAATGACCGACCCGAATCCTGAACCCGTAGCGCCTCGCGCATTGCTGTTCGACGTCTTTGGAACGGTTGTTGACTGGCGATCTTCTATCGCAAGAGAGGTGCAGGCAGCTTTGGCAGGTCACCCAGCGCCTGTTGACAGCGAAGCGTTTGCCGATCGGTGGCGCGCGCTTTATCAGCCGGCGATGGCCCGGGTCCGTTCCGGGGAAATAGACTTTGTCCCCCTGGATGAACTCCATCGGGCAAATCTTGATCAGGTGCTTGCGGAATTCTCCGTCGATCATCTCAGCGAATCAGAAAAAGTCCAACTCAATCTCGCCTGGCATAGGCTGGATGCCTGGCCCGATGCCGTTGCCGGCCTCGAGCGACTCAAAAGTCGATACATCATTGGGACCCTGTCGAATGGCAACATTGCGCTGATCGTGAATATGGCCAAGCACAGCGGCTTGCCCTGGGACGTCGTGCTGGGCGCAGAGGTGGCGCGAGCTTACAAACCTCAGCCGCAGGCCTATCTCGGCTCAGCTCAGGCGCTTGGCCTGACTCCCGGCGAATGCATGCTGGTGGCGGCCCACAATGATGATCTCAAAGCAGCCGCGCAGTGTGGTTTCAGGACGGCATTCGTGGAGCGACCGTTTGAGCATGGTCCCGATCAGAAAACTGATCGGACTGCCGATGGCGACTACGATTATGTGGCTCGGGATTTTGTTGATCTTGCGGGTCAGTTGCGATGCTGAGCGGCAGCTGACAAGCAACTTGTCTGTCGAAGCATTGCCCTAGGAGGCGTCCTCTTGTTCGCGAGCTCGTTCTCCAAGGACGACAGCGAGACCACTCAAGACCACCAGCACCGCGCCAAACACCACATTCACTGTCGGCACTTCGGCAAATAGAAAAAATCCCCACAAGGTTGCCCATATAAGTGTGGTGTATTCCAGTGCACCGACCAGGTACACCGGTGCGTAGCGAAATCCGTTGGTAATCGCGTATTGCCCAACGAGCGCCACCCCGGACAGGCCCAGCATGAGCAGGAGACTGCTGAGGGACGGTGTCTGCCAGGTCCAGGGTGAGCTCATCAGCGAGACCAGCAGAATAAAGATCGCCCCGCTCAGGAGCATCAGTTCCGAAGACTCCGTTCGCGAAAGGTGACGGGTGTAGATCCCGAGTGCAGCAAAACTGAAGCACCCAAAAAGCGCTGCGCCGGCACCCAGCCAATCCACTTCTCCGCCAGTCGGCTGGATAATGAAGAGCACCCCGATGAAGCCGACGATGACGGCCATGATCTGCCGACCGCTCGGCATCTCCGCCAGAATCACCCCCGACATGACAGCGAGAATGACCGGGTATGCGGACGCAATAGAGATGGCATCGACCAGCGGCATTCTCGTGATCGCGAAGTAATAGCTCAGGAATGCAACAAGGTTAAAGGTTGCGCGCAGTAGATGACCGCCAGGCCGTTGGGTCATCAGTCCCCGGGAGCCGAAACGCCAGACGCAGATCAGCGCGAATACCGGAATCATGATGCTGCTGCGTACAAGCAGCAGCTGAAGCAGGGAAAAATCGGTTGAGAGCCACTTAACGAGCGCGTCTTGCGCCGAAAAGAAAAAAGACCCGATGAGCGTAAAGGCCCCACCCAACAGGACAACGCGTTTCAAGTGCGGGGTCGCCTCATCGACCGAGCAGTCAACAGCTTGAGACGGCCTTTACGAGATGAGTTGATGCGCATGATGCGCGATGTGGTCGCCAATAAACGAAGCGATGAAGTAGTAGCTGTGATCATAGCCCGGCTGCATTCGCAGTTCGAGATCTCGCCCGGCACCCTCGAAGGCGCTGCGCAGCGCCTGCGGCTTTAACTGTTCGTCAAGAAAGTTGTCCGCCTCGCCCTGATCGACCAGAACCGCACCGCGAAAATCTGATTGCTCAACGAGAGCGCAGGCATCCCAGTTTGCCCATTCGGCCCGGTCGG
>WTHR01000054.1 GCA_011523045.1 Gammaproteobacteria bacterium
GGGTGGTCTCCAAGATCATTGCCTGATTAGGCTGATTAGGCTGAGAGAATAAACAAAAGAACCTGGTCGGTTGAGACCGAGCGAAACGGAAACAAACTATGGCAGTCAACGTCAGCAACCAGAAGATCCGGATACGGCTGAAGGCTTTCGATCATCGCATGATTGACCGGTCGGCGCTGGAGATTGTCGATACGGCGCGCAGAACCGGAGCCGTTGTAAGAGGCCCCATCCCCCTGCCGACCCGTAAAGAGCGGTTCAATCTGCTTCGCTCGCCACACAAATATAAAGATTCGCGTGACCAGCTTGAGATTCGGGTTCACAAGCGGATTATGGATATTGTCGAACCAACCGATAAAACCGTTGACGCTCTGATGAAGCTTGATCTTGCCGCGGGCGTCGACGTCGAAATCAAGTTGGGTTAGGGATCGGGAGCAGAAAATGGGATTAGGACTGGTCGGTAGAAAGGTCGGGATGACCCGCGTCTTTAATGACGAAGGTGTTTCGACGCCGGTGACGGTCGTGCAGGTGGAGCCCAATCGGGTGACCCAGGTCAAACAGGATGACACCGACGGCTACATCGCACTTCAGCTCACCACGGGCACTCGCCGAGCCCATCGCGTCTCCAAACCCCTTCGCGGACATTTCGCCAAGGCAGGGACTGAAGCGGGTCGCAAGCTCTGGGAACTCCGTGTCGATGCTGAGACGGCAGAGCAGTATCCGGCGGGTTCGGAATTGACCGTTGCCGTGCTCGAGGAAGGTCAGAAAGTCGATGTCCGGGGGACAACCATCGGCCGGGGCTTTGCCGGCGTCATGCGCCGTCACGGTTTTGGCGGCGGCCGTGCCACGCACGGCAACTCTAAGGCCCACCGTAAGCCCGGTTCTATCGGTCAGAACCAGGACCCGGGGCGGGTTTTTAAAGGAAAGAAGATGGCAGGCCATATGGGTAGCGTGAACCGGGTTCAGCAGAATCTCGAAGTAGTGCGTGTTGATGCGGAGCGCAACCTCGTGTTGATCCGCGGCTCTGTGCCTGGCCCAAAAGGATTTGACCTTTTGATTGAGCCCTCGGTCAAAGCGCGAAACGCTGAGGCAGCTTCCGACTAAATGCACGATCTCAACGTCCTCGAAGATTCAAGCAACACAAGCACCAAGAAAAAAGACAGTCACTCGTAACCACAATAGAACAGGCAACAGGTAACTTAACGTGGAACACGCAGTCGTAAAAATTGATGGCTCTACCGATCGGAAGGTCAGCCTCGCTGATGCCGTGTTCGGAGCTGAATTCAAAGAGCCTTTGGTTCATCAGGTAGTTTGCGCTTATCTCGCCGGTGCTAGGGCGGGAACCAGTGCGCAGAAAAACCGTTCTGCGGTGAGTGGCGGCGGCGCTAAGCCCTGGCGCCAGAAGGGAACTGGCCGGGCGCGCGCCGGGACGAGCCGCAGTCCTCTGTGGCGGAAAGGGGGTCGCGCATTTCCGTCGTCTACCCGAAGCTATAGTCAAAAAGTCAATCGCAAGATGTATCGCGCCGCTATCCGTTCAATTTTGTCAGAGCTCCTGAGGCAGGACCGCCTGTTGATATGTGACGACATTCAGCTAGGCGAACCGAAGACCGCTAAGATGGCTGATGCGCTGGGTGGCCTTGGTGTCTCAGGGCGCACGCTGCTCGTCACTGCGGAATACGACGCAAACGTCGCCCTCTCGGCGCGAAACCTCATCAGTGTGGAGACGCTCGAGGCCAGTCAGCTCGATCCAGTCAGCCTGGTCGGCAGCGAACATATTGTCTTTACGGAAGGGGCCCTGCGAAAGGTTGAGGAGGCGCTACAGTGAACCCGGAACGACTCCACCAGATTCTTCTCGCTCCGGTCATTTCGGAAAAAAGCACCACTGCGGCGGACGACGCCAACCAGGTGGTGTTCCAGGTATTGGCCGACGCGACCAAGTTGGAAATCCGAAAGGCCGTTGAGGCCCAATTTGATGTCACGGTAGAAGCCGTCCAGGTTTTGAATGTTCGAGGCAAGGTGAAACGCTTCGGCCGGACGCCGGGCAAACGCTCTAACTGGAAGAAGGCCTACGTTCGTCTCGCTGACGGACAGGATATCGACTTTATGGGTGGAGCCGGTTAGGCCCGCGTGTCAGGAAATCAAGGATAGCCGTTATGCCAGTCGTTAAACAGAAACCTACCTCTCCCGCGCGCCGCGGAATGGTGCGGGTGATTGCGACGGGTCTGCACAAAGGCAGATCAGTCCCATCACTGACCCAGCCGAAGAGTGCCACCAACGGACGAAATAATGCAGGCCGCATCACCGTACGGCATCGTGGTGGTGGCCACAAGCGCCACTATCGCGTTATCGATTTCGGCCGAAAGAAGGACAGTATCCCGGCGAAGGTCGAGCGCCTTGAGTACGATCCCAATCGCAGTGCCCACATCGCCCTGTTGTTGTATGCGGACGGAGAGAGACGTTACATCATTGCTCCAAAGGGCCTCGCGGTGGGTGACCCAGTTGCGTCAGGAGAAGATGTTGCTATCCGCACAGGAAACGCACTGCCGCTCAAGAATATCCCTGTCGGTACTGTCGTGCACTGTGTTGAACTAAAACCTGGCAAGGGCGCCCAACTGGCGCGCTCTGCAGGTGCCTCCGTCCAGTATCTTGGCCGTGAGGGAGCCTACGCATTAATGCGCCTTCGTTCTGGCGAGACCCGGCGTGTCCTGGTCGAATGTCGGGCAACTATCGGCGAGGTAGGCAACTCAGAGAACTCCCTGCGCAAACTCGGTAAAGCTGGTGCAAAACGCTGGCGCGGGATACGGCCGACGGTTCGAGGCGTTGCAATGAACCCGGTAGACCACCCGCACGGCGGGGGCGAAGGCCGGACTTCCGGTGGCCGTCACCCCGTAACCCCTTGGGGCGTCCCCACCAAAGGTTACCGTACTCGCAGTAACAAACGAACGAACTCGATGATCATTCGAAGAAGGAAGAAATAATTATGCCCCGTTCGGTGAAGAAAGGCCCTTTCGTTGATCACTCCCTTTGGGCAAAGGTCTCGAAGGCCAAAGAAGAAGGCTCCCGTCGCCCCATCAAGACATGGTCACGCCGTTCGATGATCATGCCGGAGTTCGTCGGGCTAACAATCGCTGTCCACAATGGCAAGCAACACGTTCCTGTCCTCGTGACCGAAAACATGGTGGGCCACAAACTTGGTGAATTTGCAGCGACCCGGACGTTCCGGGGCCACGTGGCTGACCGGAAGGCAAAGTAAAAGTAAAAAAAGTAGAACTAAAGCAGAAAGCAGTAAGTAGAAGAGAATCTCATCATGGAAGCAAGAGCCGTCGCCCGTTTCGTCAGATTGTCGCCCCAGAAGGGCCGTCTGGTAGCGGACCAAGTACGCAACCTCCCGGTAGGTAAGGCATTGGAGTTATTGCAATTCAGTCCTCGGAAAGCAGCAGGCCTGATTCGCAAGGTCCTGGAATCCGCAATTGCGAACGCGGAACACAATGAGGGTGCAGATATCGACGAGCTCAAGGTCAGCCAGATCATGGTTGACGAGGGCCCGGTAATGAAACGGTGGCGGCCTCGGGCCAAAGGGCGCGCAACGCCGGTAATTAAACCGACTAGCCATATTACAGTCAGTGTCAGCGACAACGGATCGGGGAGTAACTAGCAGATGGGCCAGAAGATTCATCCAAACGGGTTTCGGCTCGGCGTCATTCGGGACTGGGACGCCAAATGGTTCGCGACCGGCAGGACCTACTCAAGAAATCTCGTCGCTGACCAGACTATTCGCAATTTCCTGCGCAAGCGGCTCGCCAATGCTGCGGTAAGCCGGATTGAACTGGTTCGGGCGGGCGAAACCTTGAATGTCACGATTCACACCGGCCGGCCAGGCATTGTGATCGGTAAAAAGGGTGAGGACATCGAGAAACTCCGTCGCGACATTCTTCGTCTCAACAACAACGTGCCTGTGCAGGTTGCCGTAGAAGAGATCCGAAAGCCCGAGTTAGATGCGCGTCTGGTCGCCGAGAACGTCTGCCAGCAGTTGGAAAAGCGAATCATGTTCCGCCGCGCAATGAAACGAGCAGTCCAGAACACCATGCGCATTGGGGCCAAGGGCGTAAAGATCATGATTTCGGGCCGTTTAAATGGCGCCGAGATCGCTCGTACTGAATGGTATCGAGAGGGAAGGGTGCCGTTGCACACGCTCCGTGCGGACGTGGACTACGGGTTTGCCGAGGCCCACACAACCTATGGCGTTATCGGCGTAAAGGTCTGGGTGTTTAAAGGCGAGGTGATGCCTGGGGCTTCGGAGGTCGAGACCCCGGCGACTAACCAGTCAACAGCGGCTTGAGGGTGAACTGAAATGTTGCAGCCAAAGCGAACCAAGTTCCGCAAACAACAGAAGGGCCGTAATCGTGGTTTGGCCGTGCGCGGCAGTAGCGTCAGTTTCGGCGACTTCGGCCTGCAGTGCACCGGCCGTGGGAGATTGACGGCTCGGCAGATCGAGTCCGCCCGACGTGCGATCAACCGCCACGTCAAACGTGGTGGACGTGTCTGGATCCGAGTGTTCCCCGACAAACCGGTCTCCAAGAAACCGCTCGAAGTCCGCATGGGCAAGGGCAAGGGAAATCCGGAATATTGGGTAGCGCTGGTTCAGCCCGGAACCATGCTTTATGAAATTCAGGGTGTGGATGAAGAGTTGGCACGGGAAGCCTTTCGGCTCGCGGGAGCGAAACTTCCGGTCGCCACGTCTTTTGTAAAACGACAGGCGGCATAGAACCATGGCGGATAAGAACGTTTCAGAACTCGACTCTGCAGGACTCAAGGCTGAGTTGCTAGAGCTTCGAAAAGAGCAATTCAACCTGCGAATGCAGCGCAGCACGGGGCAATTGGCCAATCCGTCCCGCTTCAAAGCGGTGCGGCGGCAAATTGCACGAATCAAGACCCGGATGGTCGATATCAACAGGACGGCTTCATGAGCGACGCAGATACAGTAGCGACAACAGAGTCGACGCCCGGCGCTTCAGCCCGCCGCGCTCGTAGTGTTCAGGGCAGTGTAGAGAGCGCCCGCATGGACAAGACCATCACGGTGCTTGTGGAGCGCCAGTTGCAGCATCCCCTTTACAAGAAATACATCCGGAGATCGACGCGCCTGCACGCGCACGACGCTAACAACGAATGTCAAAAGGGCGATGTGGTGATCATTGAAGAATGTCGACCGATCTCCAAGATGAAAAGCTGGCGGCTGGTCAAGGTGGTTTCCCAGGCAGATAGCGCAGCCCGGTGAGGGTGTGCTCGATAAGTCTGTTCAGCCGTGTCGCACTAAAACGAATCCATTTAACGTATCAAGTCGGTAGAAAGCAATGATCCAGATGCAAAGCAACCTCAATGTGGCGGACAACAGCGGTGCCCGCCGAGTGCAGTGTATCAAGGTGCTGGGTGGCTCTAAACGCCGCTACGCGGGCGTGGGGGACATCATCAAAATCAGCGTGAAAGAGGCTATTCCAAACAGTCGCGTTAAGAAAGGCGACGTTTATCACGCAGTGGTGGTGCGCACCAAACATGGGGTTCGTCGGGGTGATGGTTCTCTGATCCGATTCGATAACAATGCTGCGGTGCTACTGAATGCGCAGTATCAGCCGGTCGGTACCCGTATCTTTGGCCCCGTCACTCGGGAACTTCGATCAGAACGTTTCATGCGAATTATTTCATTGGCTCCGGAAGTGCTCTGACACTCGGGAGCCAAAGGTCAAACTAGGAAAAACTCGGTCAAGCTAATGAAGAAGTTTAGAAAAGGCGACGACGTTGTTGTGCTCGCGGGCCGCGATAAAGGCAAACGCGGAACCATCCTGCGCGTGCTCGACGACGAGCGAGCGTTGGTGGACAGCGTCAACGTGGTGAAAAAGCACACCCGCCCCAACCCGAACAAAGGAGAAACCGGCGGGATCATTGAGAAAGAATCCCCAATCCGGATCTCCAATCTGGGAATGTACAACCCCAACAGCAAGAAGGCGGACAGAGTCGGCTTCAAGTTTCTTGAAGACGGCAAAAAAGTCCGGGTGTTCCGTTCTGACGGAGAGATGATCGACGTCGGCTGATGCTGACAGGCGAATGACCATGGCACGACTACAAGCGCATTACCAAGAAAACGTTGTCCCATCGCTGATGGAACAGTTCAAGTACTCCAGCGCGATGCAGGTACCGCGGCTTACAAAAATCACTCTGAACATGGGAGTGGGCGAAGCCGTAGCCGACAAAAAGGCAATGGAGGCTGCTGTTGAGGACCTGACTAAGATTGCTGGCCAAAAACCCATCGTCACGAATGCTCGAAAATCGGTC
The DNA here is from genome assembly GCA_011523045.1 of Gammaproteobacteria bacterium. Taxonomy (GTDB): domain Bacteria; phylum Pseudomonadota; class Gammaproteobacteria; order Arenicellales; family UBA868; genus UBA868. The sequence goes on from WTHR01000054.1 coordinate 6,325, forward strand.
GCGGCGTTCAAGATCCGAGAGGGCTGGCCGATTGGGTGCAAGGTCACGCTACGTCGCGACCGGATGTATGAATTTCTCGATCGCTTGGTCTCCGTTGCTTTTCCTCGGGTGAGAGACTTCCGCGGATTGTCGGCCCGTGCGTTTGACGGTCGAGGAAACTACAGTGTCGGTTTCAAAGAGCAAATTGTTTTTCCGGAAATCGACTACGACAAGGTGGACACTATCCGAGGCCTGGACGTAACGATTACCACCACCGCCCAGACCAACGAAGAAGGGGAAGCGTTGCTGCGTGGTTTCAACTTCCCTTTGCGAAAGTAGAACGCAGTTAAGTCCTTAAGGCCGACCGTTTCGTAAGCGTTAACCAAGACTAATCTGAAAAGACAAGCGAAAGACAGGATATAGCGAGATATGGCAAAGAAATCGATGATTGCCCGAGAGGTAAAGCGCCGTAAGCTGAATGAACAACACCACGCTGTCCGTGAGTCATTGCGCCAGCGGGTGGTGGATGAATCCCTGTCGTATGACGAGCGGTGGCAGGCGATGCTGGACCTGCAAAAATTGCCGCGTGATTCCGCGCGGACCCGTCAGCGAAACCGCTGTGCCCTTACTGGCCGCCCGCGAGGGTACTTTCGGCGCTTTGGCCTTGCGCGAAACGCGCTTCGAGAGGTCGTCATGCGCGGGGAAGCCCCGGGCGTCGTCAAGGCGAGCTGGTAACCCGGATCTAAAAATTTAGAGTCAGCGAAAGACAAGGCCAGTAGTGAATGCCCGGCGTTTTTGGTCTCTAGATGAGCTGAATTGAAGAACTAAGGAAAGAATCAATATGAGTATGTCCGACCCCATCGCAGATATGCTGACCCGTATTCGTAACGGGCTGGCCGTGCGAAAGCGTACTGTGACTATGCCTGCCTCAAACATGAAACAGGCAATTGCGCGCGTGCTCAAAGAGGAAGGTTACATCACCGACGCAGCGGTCGAGGAGGATGGCGCTCACCGGAACCTCGTGATTACGCTTCGGTACGCCGATGGTGTTGCTGCGATAGAGGAGATCCAGCGAGTCAGCCGTCCGGGACGCCGGGTCTATGCCAACGTCGCCGACATGCCTCAGGTGAATGGCGGATTGGGCATCGTTATGGTGTCTACGTCTAAAGGTCTCCTGACCGATCGCCAGGCGAGAACGTCCGGGGTAGGTGGAGAAGTGGTCTGCCGGGTCTTCTAGGTCGAGAGAGAATTTGGAGCACTAATCATGTCGCGAGTTGCAAAAAATCCCATCAATCTGCCTAAAGGCGTAGAGGCTATTCTCGGGGATGCCTCAGTCAGCATAAAAGGACCGCAGGGGGAATTGTCGTTGTCGCTCCATCCCAGCGTCGGGGTCGAGCAGGCGGAAGAAGCGCTTCAGATCCGCCCCCAGGATGACCAGTCGTGGGCAATGGCGGGGACCTTCCGCGCCCTCATTGCGAATATGGTGACCGGAGTGACTGCCGGTTTTGAGAAGAAACTCGAGATCGTCGGAGTGGGGTACCGTGCACAGGCCCAAGGAAAGAAACTGAACTTGAGCCTTGGCTTCTCACACCCGGTCGTTTATCAAATGCCCGACGGTGTCAGTGTTGAGACGCCAAGCCAGACGGAAATCGTTCTCAAGGGCTCAGACAAGCAACAGGTCGGTCAGGCCGCTGCCGAGATTCGGGCCTTCAGGCCGCCCGAGCCTTACAAAGGCAAAGGCATCCGTTATTCGGGCGAATATGTTGTTCGCAAACAAGCGAAGAAGAAGTAGCACGCTCTTCGTTACAGACCAATCACCCGTTAAACATCTTCTAGGATAAGGCAGCATGAGCGACAAGAAAACCTCACGCACCCGGCGCGGCAGGAAAACACGCTCGCGGATTACCCGCGACCGTGCGACCCGCATGAGCATATTCAGAACGCCACGGCATATTTACGCCCAGGTGATCGACGCTTCGGGAAGCCGAGTGCTGGCGAGCGCATCTACCCTCGAGGCTGAGGTTCGAGGCGGCATCAATCACGGCGGCAACATTGCGGCGGCGGCACTCGTCGGAAAGCGGATTGCCGAAAAAGCACTCGCTGCAGGTGTCGAAACGGTTGCCTTCGACCGATCCGGTTTCCGCTACCACGGTCGGGTCAAGGCTCTGGCAGACGCCGCTCGAGAGGGTGGACTGAAGTTTTAAGTGAGGAAGGCTACCGTCTCTGGAGATCGCTCAGGATTTAGACAGAATCGCAATCAGCTGCGCCGGCAAGGGCGGTGAGTTTTAGAAACAGAAACACAGACTAGTAGAACAAATTATGGCAACGAACGCGGAACAGATTAGCGCCGACGGCGAGGGCTTTATAGAGCAACTGATTAACGTACGTCGCGTTGCAAAGGTTGTGAAGGGCGGAAGAATCTTTGGATTTTCGGCGCTGACGGTTGTGGGCGACGGCAAGGGCCGGGTCGGTATTGGTCGTGGAAAAGCCCGCGAGGTCCCAGTCGCTGTTCAAAAAGCGATGGACGAAGCACGCCGGAACATGCGCAAGATCAGCCTCAAAAAAGGAACCCTGCATTACGCCACTATCGGCCGCCATGGAGCTGCCCGCGTAGTGATGCGCCCGGCCTCGGAGGGTACGGGAATCATCGCAGGGGGTACCATGCGTGCGATTTTTGAAGCGGCGGGTGTACGTAACGTTCTTGCGAAGGTCATTGGGACGACGAATCCGGTGAATGTTGCCCGGGCCACCGTTGCGGGTTTGACCAGCGTTCGTAATCCGCGGCAGGTAGCCATACGCCGGGGAAAGTCTGTCGAGGAGATTCGCGGACAGGAGGCAGCCAGTGAGTAACCAGAGACTCAAGATCACGCTGATCAAGAGCAAGTTTGGCCGGGGTGCTAAGCAACTCGCTTGCGTCCATGGACTTGGTCTGAGACGAATCAACCAAACTGTCGAGCTGGAAGATACCCCCGCTATCAAGGGGATGATTAACAAGGTTTCCCACCTGGTCAGGGTAGAGGTAATTTAAGATGCGGTTGAACGAACTAAAACCCGCCGGTGGATCCCGTCCGGCTGCCAAAAGGGTTGGGCGCGGCCCCGGCTCGGGCCTCGGGAAAACAGCAGGCAGGGGTATAAAGGGTCAGAAGTCCCGATCCGGTGGATATCACAAAGTCGGTTTCGAGGGCGGACAGATGCCCCTGCAGAGACGCCTGCCCAAGCGCGGTTTCCGCTCGCTCACACGTCCCCGCGTAGCGGAAGTCCGTCTCCACGAGCTTCAGAAGATGGATTCCGGTGACATCGATCTTGCCACTCTAAAGGCAGCGGGCGTCATCCGTCACGATGCCATCCGGGCCAAAGTAATCGCTTCCGGGAGTATCGAACGGGCGGTGGTGCTCAGGGGAATCGGAGTCACTGCCGGCGCACGGGCAGCAATCGAGCAGGCCGGGGGCAAAGTCGAAGCCTAACGATCATGGCGGCGTCTCCTTTGGCATCAATCGGCAAGATGACGGAACTCCGTCAGCGCATCCTGTTTGTGCTGGGCGCGATGGTCGTATTCAGAGTCGGTACCCACATTCCGATTCCGGGCGTCGATCCGACCGCCGTCGCTGCGCTCTTCGAGCAGACGCGTGGATCTATTGTCGATATTTTCAATATGTTCTCCGGAGGAGCTCTGGAGCGTTTGTCAATTTTTGCCCTGGGAGTGATGCCCTATATTTCAGCCTCCATCATCATTCAGATGATGACGTCAGTGATTCCGCAGCTGGAGGCGTTGAAGAAAGAGGGGGAGGCCGGTCGCCGAAAGATTACCCAGTACACGCGTTATGGAACAGTGGGCCTGGCTCTTTTTCAGGGACTGGGAATTGCAATCGCCATCGAAGGCCAGCAGGCGGCCGGTGGACCGGTCGTGTTGGTGCCTGGACTGGGATTCAAGATCACGACCGTCGCCACTCTGGTCACAGGAACTATGTTTCTGGTCTGGCTGGGCGAACAGATCTCAGAACGCGGCATCGGAAACGGGATCTCTCTACTAATCTTTGCCAGCATTGTTGCGGGCTTGCCGTCTGCTGTGGCCGGGACGCTTGAGTTGGCCCGCACCGGCGCATTCACTCCGATTGGTGTGCTCGCCCTGTTCGTCGGAGCGGTCGCCGTCACCGCGTTTGTGGTTTTTGTGGAAAGAGGTCAGAGGCGGTTGACCGTGAACTACGCCAAGCGCCAGCAGGGCAGGAGAATGTTAGCGGGACAGTCCACCCACCTGCCACTGAAGCTCAACATGGCGGGTGTTATTCCGCCGATTTTTGCCTCCAGCATCATTCTATTCCCGGCCAGCCTGGGCAGTTGGTTCGGCCAGTCTGACGGAATGAGCTGGCTAAAGGATATTGCGACGACCCTTTCTCCCGGGCAGCCCATCTATACCTTGGTATACGCGGGCATGATCATCTTTTTCTGTTTCTTTTACACCGCGCTTGTGTTTAATCCTCGAGAGATTGCCGACAATCTCAAAAAGTCCGGCGCCTTCGTCCCAGGAATTCGGCCCGGGGCCCAAACCGCAGGATACATTGACAAAGTGGTGTCCAGGTTAACGTTCGCGGGTGCGGCCTACCTCACCGTGGTGTGTCTCATTCCGGAGTTTTTGATCGTGAAGTGGAACGTGCCGTTTTATTTCGGGGGGACATCACTTTTGATCATCGTCGTTGTCATGATGGATATGATGTCGCAAGTCCAGTCCTATCTGATGTCACGACAGTATGAAAGCCTTATGAAAAAGTCGTCTCTGGTTGGCGGCGGCATGGGAATGCCCCGGTAGACCAATCGGCGAGACCAGCAGGAGAAGCAAAGTGAAAGTACGAGCATCTGTAAAAAAAATCTGCCGGAACTGCAAGGTCATCCGGCGTAACGGAAGTGTCAGGGTAATCTGTGTTGATCCACGGCACAAACAACGCCAAGGCTGAATCTGGCAATCGAACATTCGGGAAATAACAGTCGAATCCGTGACTGGCGCCACCCAGAAAGTGGAAAGTGACAAACCGAGACAGAGTAACGAGTAAGAGGCAAGAACATTGGCACGAATAGCAGGCATCAACCTACCCGCTCATAAGCACGTCGAGATCGCCTTGACGTCGGTTTATGGGATCGGCCGGGTCACAGCGCAACGTATTTGCGACCAGGCAGGAATCGGTCGGAACACAAAGGTCCACGATCTCTCCGAAGACGACGCAGACCGCCTCCGCTCACAAGTAGCGGCCATTCCCGTTGAGGGAGACCTTCGAAGGGAAGTCTCAATGAACATTAAGCGCCTCATGGATATGGGTTGTTACCGCGGTATGCGGCATCGACGCGGATTGCCCGTAAGGGGTCAACGCACCTCCACCAATGCGCGTACGCGCAAAGGCCCCAAACGGCCCATCCGCAAATAAGGGCAGGAACTCAAGAAATGGCCAAAGTACAGAGCAAAAAACGAACCAAAGCAAAGGTCCGAAAGAACATTCTTGAAGGTGTTGCGCATATTCACGCTACCTTCAATAACACCATCATTACCATTACGGATCGTCATGGTAATGCTGTGGCCTGGGCGACCTCTGGTGGCGCCGGATTCAGGGGCAGCCGTAAAAGCACACCCTTCGCCGCCCAGGTGGCGGCCGAGACCGCCGGGCGGACCGCGCAGGAGTTTGGCATGAAGCAGCTTGATGTCAAAGTTAAAGGCCCTGGGCCTGGCCGCGATTCATCCGTACGGGCGCTAAACAATCTTGGTTTCGAGATCAATTCGATCACCGACGTGACCCCCGTGCCGCATAACGGTTGTCGTCCCCCAAAACGGCGACGCGTTTGACGCCCCGTCGCTGGCTTAACTTAACCTGTACAGATAAACCCAAAGCAGACTCGAGCATTCTGACCGCTAACGTCAGGCACGAAAAATCAGGAAATTTAGATAATTATGGCTAGATACCGAGGACCCACATGCAAGCTGGCCCGGCGCGCCGGGACTGACCTGTTTCTGAAGAGCCCCGTCCGACCGCTCGATTCCAAATGTAAGTTCGATCGGGCCCCAGGCTTCAAAGCGGGTGCGAGACGGCCCAGAGTGACCGTTTACGGCACCCAACTTCGGGAGAAACAAAAACTCCGTCATATGTACGGCCTGATGGAAAAACAGTTTCATAGTTACTACCTTGCTGCTGCACGAGCCAAAGGCTCCACCGGCGAGACCTTGCTCCAGCTTCTGGAGTCGCGCCTGGATAGCGTGGTCTACCGGATGGGATTCGGGATCACGCGGGCGGAAGCCCGTCAGTTGGTGGGCCACAATGCCGTTCTCGTCAACGGCGCCAAGGTCAACATCCCGTCATACCAGGTGAAACCCGGCGATGAGATCACTGTTCGTGAGCGTTCGCGCGGACAGCTGCGTATTAAATCGGCGTTGGAGATTGCCGAGCAGTTGGGTTTTGTGCCCTGGGTTGATGTGGACAGTAAAGCCTTTAAAGGCGTATTTAAGTCTGTCCCGGACCGCGGGGAGCTTTCCCAGGAGATCGATGAATCCCTGGTGGTCGCGCTTTACTCCAAGTAACCGCCAGGTAATCGACAAGCAATCAGACAGAACCCAAATCCGTTCTCCGGACCTTTGTGCTGCCGGTTTTCACCGCAGTCTGCTCCGGTGCCGCAAAAACGAACGCAAAGATAAAACACGACCAATTCCAGAGGTAAGTACACAATGTCGCAAGCCCGAGAAGAATTTCTGAAGCCGAACGTGATCAATGTTGACAACGTTAACGAGACCAGAGCCCGCGTGACCCTGGAACCCCTTGAAAGGGGCTTCGGTTATACATTGGGCAATGCCTTGCGCCGAATTCTTTTGTCATCCATGTCTGGAGCCGCCGTCACTGAGGTTCGAATCGAAGGCGTCGATCACGAATATTCAGCGGTGCCCGGCGCTCAGGAAGACGTGATCGCAATCCTTTTAAACCTAAAGAACCTGGCGGTTCGGATGCACAACAGAGAAGAGGCCGTCCTTCGTGTGTCGAAGAAAGGACCGGGCGCGGTGACAGCAGGCGACATTCAGCTGGATCACGATGTCGAGGTCGTGAATCCTGAGCATCTTTTGGCCAATCTTTCTCCCGACGGTGATCTGAATATGGAGATTACCGTGAGCACGGGGCGTGGCTACCAGGTTGTCGACCTGGCGGCTGAAGAAGGCGAGACCCGGGGTGTCGGTGTGCTTCGCCTTGATGCTTCATACAGCCCGATTCGGAGCGTGTCCTACACGGTAGAAAATGCTCGTGTTGAGCAACGGACTGATCTCGACAAGTTGGTGATGGAGATTGAAACCAACGGTACCATCGATGCCGAAGAGGCTGTCCGACGGGCCGCCAAGATTCTCCACGAGCAGATTTCTGTCTTCGTTCAGCTTAAAGAATCCGAAATTGCCGACGCAGAGATCCTCGAAGAGCGAATTGATCCGGTCTTGATGAGATCGGTCGATGATTTGGAACTGACGGTCCGTTCGGCGAACTGCTTGAAGGCGGAAAACATCTACTACATCGGCGATCTGATTCAAAGAACCGAGGTGGAGCTGTTAAAGACGCCGAATCTCGGCAAAAAGTCGCTGACCGAGATCAAGGATGTGCTGGCCACCCGCGGACTGTCTTTGGGTGTCAAACTGGAGAACTGGCCCCCGGCATCACTTCAGCGTGAGAAACGGGACAATCTGCACTGATCTGCGGGTTCCAGGTCGGAAGACAGGCTGTCCTGATCTTCGACACCGGCCTGAAAAGTAAAGTTAAAAGTAAAAGAAAAAGTAAAAGACCAGAGCGGGCAAGGTAAGAAAGTTCAGAAGGACTAGATCGTAAGATAGAAGGGAATATCAGATATGCGTCATCACAAAATCGGTCGTGCACTTGGGCGTAATTCAAGTCACCGTAAGGCTATGTTTGCGAACATGGCCGTGTCACTCTTTACGCACGAACAGATCCAGACAACTTTGCCAAAGGCCAAAGAATTGCGCCGTGTGGCCGAGCCGCTGATTACGCTGGCTAAAACACCTTCCGTCGCCAACCGTCGTCTTGCCTATGCGCGCCTGCGTGACCGGGAGGCGGTGTCCAAGCTTTTTGATACTCTCGGGCCGCGTTTTCAGGATCGAGCAGGGGGATATACTCGTATTCTTAAGTGTGGACTTCGATCCGGCGACAATGCGCCAATGGCGTATGTGCAGTTACTGGACCGGCCCGAGATAGCAGACGATTCGGACGACGAGTAGGATTTTCTCGAAGCGCCCGGATAACGGGACGAGTTCTCCGGAAGCCCTCCGCTAGGGCCACATTAAAACCGGGAACAGGCTGTCAGCCTTTGCTATGGATACCTCGTTTTTCGAGTTAGATCGGGAAACCGGGCTTTTAGGGGGCAACCCCTGCCTCTGTTCTCCACATTGCGACGATCGCCCTCAAGGGGTCTCCATCGACACCCTGGTGATCCACGCTATCAGTCTTCCGCCGGGTTACTTTGATACAGGACCCATCAGCGACCTTTTTCTTGGCTGCCTCGATGCCGACGCTCATCCATACTTCAAGGAGGTCGCCACGCTGAAGGTGTCTGCTCACTTCGTTATTGGGCGCAACGGCGACGTGACTCAATTTGTGCCGGTGACCCGGCGAGCCTGGCACGCTGGCGAATCCTGGTTTGATGGGCGAGACCGGGTCAATGACTTCTCAGTCGGGGTTGAACTTGTCGGATCAGATGACACGCGATTTACAGACTCGCAGTATGACGTGCTCGCAAACTTGACGCGGGGTCTGCAGAAGGCGTGGCCGACGATCACCTCGGATCGCATCGTGGGCCATTCAGAGATTGCCCCGGGACGCAAAACCGATCCGGGACCGCATTTTGACTGGGCCCGCTACCGGAGATTAATTCCCGCGGCTTAGGGCGACCCCTGCGATCAAAAATGCGATGATGTAGACGATCAGCCTGTACGTCACCATTGAGCCTGGCGGTATACAGATGAACGACATCCCCGTGAGCCCGCGTTTGCCGATCTCGTGGGCCAAGCGAATGATCTCGTAGTCAGTCATGCCCATGGGTTCGGCCAGTTCCCCAAGAATATCGCCCGGTGCGGGACCTGCGCCGCCCAGAATATCCATATCAAAATGGACATACACATCATCCGTGCCATCGTAGGCGTGCCGGAGTTCTTCACAAAGTCCTCCGATTCCCAGTTCTGTCCGTACCTTCCACATGGGATAAAAGTGGGCCCCCTGCTGCGTGTAATTGCGGACCATTGCGGCTTCCTCGAGCATGCCGCGCTCCCCAATTTCAACAAGATTGGGAATAGAGAAGTTTGAAAAACTGCTGAAGGTTTTTGACTTCCAATTGCCGCTCCCGGCGATCCGCTCATCGCCCGTCAGGTAGTCAAGCGGCCGTGAATCCCAGTGGGTGTCAGTACTGATCATTCCCACCTTGCCCGCAGAGCGCTCGGCTATCGGCTTGGCGATGGCATAGGAACTGCAGGGGCTGTTCTGTCCAACAACGATCGGAATCGCGCCAGCTTCCAGCGCGCGGTTAACTAACTCCTCGACGGCGCCTTGGGCTTTCAGAATATTTTCTGCGGTGGGGTCGAGATTGCACTCCGGGGCGATATCGGCATCGCCCATGTCGACGACGCGCAATTTTTCAAAGATATCGACATCAAGCTCCTGGATATAACCGCTAGGATATCGTGCGGACTGTTGTCGGACCCGTTGCGGTGCGGCGAGCCACTCGGTTTTGTCCACGCCGGCATACTTGCCGCGGGCGCCAGCGACGTAAGGGGCGCCAATGATCGCGATGTCGACACCCTGGAGTTCCTCGGCACTGTGGGCATAAGGGACACCCATGAATGTGGGAGTGTCTTCGTTGATCATCGGAAGCGCTGCGCTGTCGATATTGGTATACCCACCCATTCCTTCCCAGGGTGCTTTGCTCATGGTCTTTGTCCTTTCTCGTTTTTTCAGGATTGAATGATGTGACGGGGAACACGACTGACGGGCTCGCAGGCTCCTTCGGTAACGATCGCGGTCTCGCCAAGACACATACTCAGACCCGTGCGGTCGTCCAGCAAAATCATATGCAAAAAGAAAACCATTCCGGCCTCAAGCGTCTGGGGGTTGTCTTTCCAGATCATTGGCCAGTCCATCCAG
>WTHR01000128.1 GCA_011523045.1 Gammaproteobacteria bacterium
GGTTTCACTCTCTGATTGTGTTGCGGCAAATTCGAAGGCTTGAATGGAGTTTACGATAAAATACCGCTTTCTTTGTCTCGCCCGCACACGTGTCATCCCCTTCTGACGTATTGTCGAGTTCCCCCGCGGGCGCCCCGCCGAAAAAATGGCCGGCCTGCCCGGGATCTGCCCTCGCACTGAGAGTTTCTGAGCTTTCCCACAGCCAGGCTCATATTGCGGTGCTGGCATCCTCAGTTCGAGAACTCGAACTTTTGGCTGACGAGCTTCGGTTTTTCCTGGGACCGAACAGCGACCGGGTCTGCATCCTGCCTGGCTGGGAATGCCTGCCTTACGATCGATACTCGCCGCATCCGGAGATCACATCCCAGCGAATTCGCACCTTAGGGCAATTATGCCAACGCGACCCGTTTATTCTTCTTGTTTGCGCCGAACAACTGCTGTTCCGCTTGCCCAAAAGAGAATTCATCTCTGGGTCGAGTTTCAATCTTTCGGTGGGCGATGTCGTCGACCCCCTCCGTCTAAGAGACCAGCTTTCGGATGCCGGCTATCTGGGTGTGTCACAAGTCCAGGCTGAGGGTGAGTTTGCCGTGCGTGGCGGGATTATCGACGTATTTCCCATGGGGGCAGCGGCGCCATTCCGGCTGGATTTATTTGGGGATGAAATAGAGCAAATTCGCTTCTTCGACCCCGAAAGCCAAAAGTCGACCGGAGAGACTGGAGCCCTTGATATTCTCCCGGCAAGGGAGTTCCCGACGGACAAGGCCGCGACCGAGCAGTTCCGCCGGTCTTTCCGGCAGCAGATGCCGGGCGACCCTCAGTCATCAATTATCTACCGTGAGGTATCGGAGGGGCGGTTTCCGGCCGGCATAGAATTTTATCTTCCTCTGTTTTTTGATTCGGCCAGCACCATTTTCGATTATCTTCCGGCGGATCTTCAGTGGCTCGTTCCCAAAGAATGGCGCTCTCAAATTCAAACGGAAATCGCAAACGTTCAGGATCGCTTCACCTCTGCCCCGCCTCGACTCTGAGCGGCAACCCCTTTCCCCCGACGTGCTGTGCCTCACGGGAGAGGCCGCGGCTGAGCAGATATCACACTCAGGGGTGATCGAGGTCGGTCATTCCAAGGTCACCCAATCCCATCCCGGAAATTGCGACTCTCCGCCAGGATACCCCGTCGATCACAAATCCAACTCGCCTTTTTCGGGCCTTATCGAACGGCTCTTTGAGGCCTCCAAACCGCGGGTGCTCTTGAGCGCGGAGACACCCGGGCGAGTTCAGTCACTTGTCGAACTTCTCGCCGGACATGACCTGTATCCGACGCCGGTCGAAAGCTGGGACGCTTTCCTGGAATCTCCTCCAGATGCCCCCGCAATAGTCACCTCGGTTCTCGACAGAGGGCTTGTTGCCGCCCAACCGTTCGTTGAGATCATCGTGGAGTCTCAACTTTACGGAGAGAGGGTACACCGACGAAAGCGAGGAAGAAGCCAGGATCCCGAAGCCATCATCCGGTCAATCGCAGAACTCCATACCGGTGACCCTGTCGTTCACTTAGAGCACGGGATCGGGAGATTCGGGGGGCTTCAATGGCTGGAGGTCAACAACCAAAAGAATGAGTTCCTCGTAATCCACTATGCCGAAGAGGGAAAACTCTACATCCCTGCAGTAAACATCAATGTCCTGTCTCGCTATATCGGTGGAGATCCCGAGCACGCCCCGCTGCACCGTCTCGGGAGTGACCAATGGAAGAAAGCGCAAGCCCGGGCGAAAAAACGCGCTCACGATGCTGCTGCAGAGCTGTTAAAGACACAAGCGCTGCGCACACTTCGATCGGGGCGCTGTTATTCCGTGCCGCATACCGAGTACGCCGCGTTTCGGTCAGGGTTTCCGTACGACGAGACGCCCGATCAGGAACATGCGATCGAGGAGGTAGTTGCGGATCTAAAGGCTTCCTCGCCGATGGATCGACTGGTTTGCGGCGATGTGGGGTTCGGAAAGACAGAAGTCGCCTTACGTGCCGCCTTCGTCGTGGCGCAGAACGGATATCAGGTCGCGGTGCTGACCCCGACCACGCTACTGGCACACCAACACCACAACACATTTGCCGAACGTTTCGCCGATTATCCGATCAGAATAGAGGAGTTATCGCGCTTTAATTCTCCAACCGCCAGCGCCCAGTTGGTGCAGGATATTCGCGGTGGTTCAGTAGATATCGTGATCGGCACCCATCGATTGCTCCAACAGGACATCAATTTTCACCAACTGGGGCTCGTCATTATCGACGAGGAGCATCGCTTTGGTGTTCGCCAAAAAGAACGCCTCAAGCAACTTCGAGAAGAAGTAGACGTCCTCACGCTTACGGCTACGCCGATTCCAAGAACGCTCAATATCGCGTTGTCCGGATTGCGTTCTATCTCGTTGATTGGATCTCCTCCGCCGGGACGGGTCTCAATAAAGACAACAGTGCAGCGCTACTCGACGCATCTCATCCGGGAGGCCTGCCTGCGCGAAATGCACCGCGGGGGCCAGGTTTATTTTCTTCACAACGAAGTGAGAGCAATCGACCGCGTCGCGGCCGACCTAAAAGATCTGATCCCCGAAGCCTCGATTGAGGTTGCACACGGTCAAATGCCAAAAAGTGATCTAGAGTCAGTCATGCGTGACTTCTATCACCAGCGGTTTGATATTCTGGTTTGCAGCACCATCATAGAAAGCGGGATCGATATCCCAACTGCCAATACCATCATCATGAACCGCGCTGACCGGTTCGGTCTTGCACAACTGCACCAGCTACGGGGTCGCGTTGGCCGTTCGCGTCACCAGGCCTACGCATTTTTGCTGGTTCCCGATCCGGAATTTATATCCGAAACCGCCAAGAAACGTCTCGCAGCCCTGGAAGCCCTGACAGAACTTGGTGCCGGCTTCGCCCTCGCGAACCATGACCTCGAAATCAGAGGGGCAGGCGAACTGCTCGGCGAGGGTCAAAGCGGCGTGATCGAAGAGATTGGGTTTTCCATGTACACGGACTATTTGAATCGCGCCATCCGGGACCTTTCCGGAGAACCCACTGAGTCGTCACTAAAACTGGACTCAGTCTGTGAGATTGACCTTGACGCAAGCGCTTTTATTCCTGACGACTATATCCCCGACGTCCATACCCGGCTCGTGCTCTATCAGCGCATCGCTGATTGCGAAGACAGCGCCGCGCTTTATGATCTCAAACTTGAGTTGGTTGATCGTTTTGGCTTGCTCCCTGTCGAAACCAAGATGCTTTTCCAGATAACCGGAGTGCGGATCAAAGGAGAAGCGGCGGGAATCAAGAAATTGAGGTATGGCGCCCGAGGGGGACGCGTGGGCTTCCATCCTGATGCCACCGTGTCGGCTCCTCGATTTGCCAGTCTGCTGGCAGAGCATTCGGATTTGTTCTCCATGAACGGTCCTCTGGAGCTCGCCCTGCCCACTGGTCTAGAGGATCCAGAGCTACGCGCCATCCTGGCAGATTGGCTATTGGACACCCTCGATGAATCCAACGAGATCAAGCCGCTTCCATCGGAAATCAGGGATAACCTCGCGAATGACTCGTAGCCGCCTTCCTGCCAATGGGGCCCCATTGCGTTGCGCGATAGGGGCAAGCATTTTTATTGCGCTCTACTGCGCCTTAATCTCATCCTCAGAAGCGAGCGAAAAACTCTTTTTGGAATATCTTGTTTTTACTCACCAGCAGGCTGGAAACGTTTTGCCCGAGCGCGATACCTCGCACAACCGTCTGCTTGCGGTGAGCGCCCTCTCCAGTAACGATACTCATGCGCAAAGCCGTCACTCGCTTATCTCAGGCTCGGGACTGTTGCAACAGCACAACCTACGATTGAAAGAAAGTCCGTTTTACCGCGTTAGCCTTCACGCAAAAACGGAATTCACCAAAACAGGCGACACGTCTCCCGTTCGTTTCCGTATTAAACGCGCGGCGACTCAGGACACCGCAGATATTCGCATCCACTTTCAGTACGGCGGTTCACCCAACCAGCAGTTAACAACAAATGTGGTCTATGTTCCCTTCCCAGAAGCGATAGCGACCCCGGATGAGGAACGCCTTGAAGGGTTTCCAGATGCGCGCCTTGAACCCTGGATTCTCCGAGACTCCCGCCGACTTAAGATCGGAGAAGTCCACTATCTCGATCACCCGGCGTTCGGGATACTTCTGGTCGTGGCTGAAAAGAAATGAATCAGGCTCACGCTGCCTGATTCGGAGACTCCGTTGTGCTGCTTTCTTCGCCTTCCCGATACTCCGGGACCAGCCCGATAGCGATCTGCCGCGCACGCTCGTGATCGTAGCATTCGACAGACTCACGCAGCATATGCAATTCACTCTCAAAGTGCGTCTCGTCAAGACTTCGGCTCTGCGCCAGTAAAATTTTCTCGTAAGAGGTTGGAGCAAGGTCTTCGTCAGGGTGAAAAAGTTCTTCGGTCAATTTCTCTCCTGGCCGAAGCCCTGTATACCGGATCTTGATCTCCTCATCAGGCACCTTTCCTGATAAACGAATCATCTGTCGGGCAAGATAGTCGATCTTGACCGGCTCGCCCATATTCAGCACAAATATCTCGCCTCCCCGCCCGATGGCGCAGGCTTGCAG
>WTHR01000028.1 GCA_011523045.1 Gammaproteobacteria bacterium
ATATGCGTCTTTTGTGGATCCAGTAATGGTGATCTCGAGGCTTATGCTGAGGGTGCTGCGGCATTCGGGTCGTTGCTGGCACAACGGAACATTGGTCTTGTCTATGGCGGGGCGTCTGTCGGGTTGATGGGAGCAGTCGCTGATGCGGTGTTGAGAGCAAACGGCGATGTCACGGGCGTGATTCCACAGTCTCTGGTGGATAAGGAGATCGCACATCCTTCACTGACGAACATGCACATCGTAGAAACGATGCATGAGCGCAAAGCGTTGATGGCAGATCTGTCAGATGGGTTTGTTGCTCTGCCGGGCGGAATCGGCACGTTGGAAGAGCTTTTTGAGATGTGGACCTGGGCCCAACTGGGTCTGCACGACAAGCCATGCGTTTTGCTGAACATAGCGGGCTACTACGATCAGCTCATTGGATTTCTGGACAAGATGACCGATTCAGGATATCTGAAAGAAGCTAGTCGCTTGCAACTGCAGGTAGCCTATAGTCCTGAAGAGGCCTTGATCGCCTGTGAGGGATAACGCTGCCTGAAGCAGATGCCCTTAACCGGCGTTTTCTTGTGAGGGGAGTGCCTCGAGGTTTGAGAGTCTACGGGTCGAACTTAAAAGTCATATGAGTTCAGAAAAAATCACTTCCCTGATTCGTGCGATTCATGATGCGCTGCAATCGAGCGAACAACTCGACGGGGTGCAACAGACAATTTCCCGGTTGGACGCATTGGACCTCGATGGTCATCGGTGCTCACCGTTACCGCCCCAGATTCCGCTCCATTTCGAGGGCGAACTCAAGGCAGCAGTGGAGCATATTCCCGCTTCCCTCAAGACGGTCGCACAAGCATTGTCGGCAGCCGCGCCATTTCTGAACTGGAATGCAGAGACGGACAGCAGTGCCGGATATTACGAAGCAGGAGCAGATGTCGGACAAAGTTTTCTCGACGGCAACCTCGTCTGCCGTCTGGTTGGACCAGGCGAGAGTTTTTTCTTCAGCGAAGATCTTTTTTTGAGTCTGTTTTTCCTGAAACCCCGTACACTCTATCGAGATCATGCTCATCAGGCCTCCGAGATGTATTTCAACCTGACAGGCCCTTGCGGTTTTCGGTTAGGTGATGAGGACTGGGTTGATTATCCTGGCGACTCGGTGATCTGGAATCCGCCTTCAAGACCACATGCGACCCGCGTTTACGGAATACCGTTTTTGAGCGCCGTATCGTGGGTAAGCGATCTCGATAGTGTCTGTCGAGTGGTGCCACGCGACGATTGGCAGGGGCTTGAGGCGCAACTGCAGGCCGGGTGAGCCGTTAGAATGACGGGAAAAGACTGCTGTGTCATCGACGCAGACCCGCAACATTGGATCTGAATTGAAAAATCTCTGGAATGACAAAGACGCCGCTGCATGCGGGGAAGACGCTCTTGCCCTTAGGGTCTATTCGTCGCGTTTGATCGGGCAAGCTTCCGACCTGGTACTGCATGGAGGCGGTAACACCTCAGTCAAAGCAGAGTTTTCCGATATCTTCGACGATCGTCACGAGGTTCTTTATGTCAAAGGCAGCGGCTGGGATCTCGCCACGATAGAAGCGCCTGGATTTGCTCCAGTCGCACTTGATGCCTTGTTGAAGCTATCCCGCTTTGACGCGCTGAGTGATGCCGACATGGTGCGTGCCCAGCGGGCTGCCATGCTCGATCCTGGCGCACCCAATCCGTCTGTTGAGGCTATCCTGCATGCGTTGATTCCATTTAGGTATGTGGATCACACCCATGCGGATGCCGTCGTCACGCTAACCAATACACCAGATGGGGAAGCGCGTGTTCGTGAGATATATGGCGATCGATTGTTGGTGGTGCCGTATGTCATGCCGGGATTCGTGTTGGCAAAAAAAGTCGCAAAGATGACCGAGGATATTGACTGGTCAACCCTGGAAGGAATGATCCTCATGAATCACGGGATCTTCAGTTTTGCTGATGATGCCCGAGAAAGTTATACCCGTATGATCGATCTCGTGACTGAGGCGGAGCAGGCCTTGGGTGAGGACCCACTCGTCTCGAACGACACAGCAGAAGCATCCGCCCTTGAGCTCGCTGCGATCCGATATGAAGTGAGCCAGGCCGCGAACCGTCCCATGCTGGTAGCGTTTGATGGTGGTGTACAAAGTTGCGGCTTTGCCAAACGCAGTGATGTAAAAAGTATCGCCACGCGAGGGCCTTTGACGCCAGATCATGTGATTCGCACAAAGCGGATTCCTCTGATGGTTGAAGAGGATCCTTCCGAAGCCCTCGCAGGGTTTATTTCGGAATACCAGGACTACTTTGATCGCCACACAGACGGCAAGCTGACGCGATTAGATTGCGCCCCGCGGTGGGCGGTGTGGCAGGGCCGAGGTACGATGGCTTTCGGGGCACGGCCGGGTGACCTGACCGTGGTCGGCGATATCGTCTCCCATACTATTGCTGCCATCGAAACGGCGGAGCGCCACGGCGGATGGTGCGCTTTGCCTGAAGCAGACATTTTTGAGGTCGAGTACTGGGAGCTTGAGCAGGCAAAACTTGCAAAATCTGCGAGCTCGCCTGCTTTTCAGGGACGCTGTGCTCTAGTCACCGGAGGCGCCAGCGGGATCGGATATGCCTGCGCGCTTGCATTGTCTGAACAGGGTGCGCAGGTCACGGTTCTCGACAAAGATCCTTCGGTTCTCAACGTCTTTGATGGAACAAACATCCAAGGACGGGTTTGTGACGTCAAGGACCCCGATGCTGTGCGGGACGCGGTGGCCGAATCGGTCGCGGCTTTCGGGGCCCTCGATATTCTGGTCAACAACGCCGGGATCTTCTGTGCGAGTGACGAGGTAGCGGATATGCCCGAAGCTGAGTGGCAGCGTTCTCTGGACATCAATCTGACGGGAGCCATGCACGTTGCGCGGGAGAGTATTCCTTACCTGCGCCTTGGCTGGGAGCCTTCGTTGATTATGGTCGGTTCAAAAAACGTACCAGCACCGGGCCCTGCGGCCGGAGCCTATTCCGTGGCCAAGGCAGGCCTGACCCAACTGGCCCGAGTACTGGCGCTTGAACTGGCGGGCGATGGCATCCGGGTGAATACCCTGCATCCCAATGCCGTATTTGATACGGCAATCTGGACCGACGAGGTACTTGAAGGCCGGGCCGCACACTATGGAATGAGCGTTGAGGACTATCGCAGGAACAATCTGCTTCATCGGGAAGTCACGTCAGCGGATGTCGCCGCGCTGGTTTGCGCGATGGCAGGCTCGGCATTTCGTTGTACCACCGGGGCGCAGTTGCCTATTGATGGCGGCAATGAACGGGTGTTGTGATCAATGAACATACCGATGAATATGATGAGTATAAAGACACAGTCTGGAAGATCTTCAAAGCCGTAGAGATGGATTTTAGGAGTGGATTGCAATGAGTAGGATTGAGCAACGCTTTGAGCAGATGCTTGAGCCTGCGGGTATTCAAATCAATGGGCCAAACCCCTGGGATGTGCAGGTGCATAACCCGGAGCTTTTCTTGCGAATTGCGCGGGATGGCACGCTGGGGCTGGGCGAAGCCTATATGGATGGCTGGTGGGATTGCGAAGCGCTTGATGAGATGATCACGCGGGGTTTCCGGGCCGGCCTTGAAGATCAGGTCCGCAATAACTTTCGCTTTCTTGTTTACCTCATCGGCTTTCGCCTGTTTAACCGCCAGAGTCGCGCCCGGGCGTTTCAGGTAGGCGAGCAGCATTACGATATCGGCAATGACGTTTTCGAGCAGATGCTCGATCCGCACATGAATTACAGCTGTGGATTCTGGGAATCGGCCAGCGGCCTTGATGAGGCCCAGATTGCAAAGATGGAGATGATATGCGCCAAACTGCAGCTCGAGCCGGGAATGAAGGTGCTGGATATTGGATGTGGTTGGGGAGGGCTGGCACGCTGGATGGCCCAGCATCATGATGTGCAGGTAACCGGAGTGACGGTATCCGTAGAACAAGCCAAGCTGGCGCAAGAGCGCTGTGCTGATTTGCCGGTGGAGATCACAGTGAAGGATTACCGGGAACTTGAAGGCAAGTTTGATCGCATTGTGTCTGTCGGCATGTTTGAACACGTCGGTCAGAGAAACTACCGGACCTTTTTCACCAAGAGCCGTTCCCTGCTCAAGGATCAGGGATTATTTCTTCTGCACACCATTGGCGCGGGTCGTGATGGTTTTGCAACCGATCGATGGATCGAAAAATATATTTTCCCAAACGGGGTACTGCCGCCTGCTGCGGCATTGGCGCGCCAGGCTGGCGCGTGCTTCACGATAGAGGATTGGCATAATTTCGGCGCTGATTACGACCCAACCCTGATGGCTTGGTATCGCAACTTCAATGCTGCCTGGCCGTCGCTTAAGGCGCACTACGGCGAACGTTTTAAGAGAATGTTCGATTACTACCTGTTGGTGTGTGCAGGTTCCTTCCGCTCCCGCGAAAATCATTTGTGGCAGGTAGTCTTGTCTGCCGGAGGTCTTGATGGAGGTTATCGCGCACCTCGTTGGTCACCGACGAAGTGATCCCGAGTCCAGCAGTTTTACCAGCCGCCACCGCCT